>DATLXP010000150.1:0-31955 GCA_035575695.1 Vicinamibacterales bacterium | reverse complement strand
CGGATACTGCTCGAGCAACTCGGCCGCACGGGTCAGGTCGCGGTCCCGCACCGCTTCGACGTCGACTTCGCGAGCGGCGACAGATGCGATAAACGCGCGCTCCGCGCGCGAACCGAGTCGAGTGTGCAGGAGGTATGTGATCTCGGGAAGGACGGTGACGGGAATCAGCAGGCGGTCGCGCGTCGCTGCGAGCCATTCGACCGACCGCTCGTGCCAGCGGTCGTTACGATCGGCGAGCGCATAGAGCACCCCCGTATCGACAAGCAGAGGCACGTCAGCGCGCCTTCCGTCGTCGCGCCGCAGGACGAGGACGGGTCACGGGTGCCTTCACGCCGTGCGGATCTGTCCAGAGTAACTGCTCGTGCGTCTCGGCCACGTCAGTCCGCGACCCCGCGCCGCATCCAACGAAAGACGGCTGGCTGGCGGTCGTACGCCTTGCCGCGATGTACTCCGCGAGGGCCTCACGCACCAACGACGCCACGGGCTGTCCGGTCCGCGCGGCCTCCCCCCGTACGTCGCGCTCGAGCGCTTCCGGCATGAAGATGGTCGTCCGTTTCATATGACGTATGTTAGCATACACCAAGACACATGACCCTGGTCTTTTACGATGGCCTCTGCGGCCTGTGCGATCGACTGGTCCGGTTCATCCTGGCGCGCGATCGACACGCACGCTTTCGATTCGCGACCCTGCAGGGGGAACTCGCTCGCCAGTGGCTGCCCCCGCTCAGTGCAAATCCGCGCGACCTCGACTCCGTCGTGGTCGTAACTGACTGGCCGTCGTCCGCCCACCGGATCCACGTCCGATCGCGAGCGGTGATTCACGCCCTCGACGCGCTCGGCCTCCCATGGAGCCTGATCGCCCGCCTCTTCCGCGTGGTGCCGTCGCGGCTCGCCGACGCGGCGTATCGCGCCATCGCACGCCGGCGCTACCGTGTGTTTGGCAAGCTGGAGACGTGTCCGCTCCCCCCACCACAGTGGCGCGATCGTTTTCTCGACGGACCGAACCCCGAACCCCGAACCCTGAACCCTGAACCCTGAACCCTGAACCGTGACCCCCTTCAACCACGCCATCCTCGAACAGACCCGCCATCGCCCCTGGCCGATGCCCGATACGCCGTGGCTGATGACCCAGACCTGGAACGACCTGCTCTTCGCGCATTGGCCAGTTGACGCGTTGGCGTTGCGCGACCATGTGCCAGCCGGCTTCGAGATCGACCTGTTCGACGGCCAGGCGTGGATCGCGGTCGTGCCATTCCACATGACCAACGTGGCGCCGCGGGGCGTGCCGGCACTCCCGTGGATCTCCGCCTTTCCGGAGCTGAACGTGCGCACCTACGTCCGCGTCAACGGACGGCCCGGTGTGTATTTCTTCAGCCTCGATGCCTCCAACGCGGTCGCGGTGGGGATTGCGCGCACGTGCGTGCACTTGCCGTACTTTCGCGCGACGATGAAAGTGGGGGAGAAGGACGGGTGGATCGCGTACGAGAGCCACCGCGCATCAGGCTCAGCGGATTTCACTGCGCGCTACCGCGCGACAGGCCCGGCTGCATCCCCGCGCCCCGGCACGCTCGAACACTTCCTGACCGAGCGCTACTGCCTCTTCACGGTGAACAAGGCGCGTCGCACCCGCACCGTCGACATCCATCACCCGCCATGGTCGCTCCAGCCAGCCGAGGCCGTTATCACCGTGAACACGATGCCAGATGCCTCGGGTGTACGCCTGCCCCCGATCGCCCCGCTCCTGCATTTCTCGAAGCGGCAGGACATGGTGGCCTGGGGGCTCAGGTCCGAGTCGTCTTAGCCGCATCGAACCGCGCGACGAGCGAAGCGAAGCGGTCAGTCGGGCCCTTCCACCGAAGATCTTCGAGCGAATCGAACACCGGAATCTCCGTGCGCAGCGTCGCAAGGTCGCGGAAAAGAAGCGCGCGGTCCCGCTGTTCCGCGAGCGTACGCGCGAGCGCGGGCGCGTTGAAGGCATTCACACGCCACTCCCGCGGATCCTCCGGGATCGCTTCGAGATGGATGAACTTAGAAATGACCGCCGCCGTGGACTTCGCTCCCCATCCGCGCAGCCCCGGATACCCATCGGCCGAGTCTCCCACCAGCGCCAGGTAGTCCGGGATCGACTCGGGCAGGACGCCGAATTTTCTGACGATCGCCGCTTCATCCATGATGACGTTCGTGCGGCGGATCATCTGGACGACGCGCGTGCCGCGGACGCACTGCGCGAGGTCCTTGTCGGGCGTGCAGATAAGAACGCGCGACACCTCGGGATACGCCGCTGCCCGCGCCGCCGCCGCCGCCAGTGCATCGTCTGCCTCGAACTCGATCATCGGCCAGACCATGACGCCGAGCGCGTCGAGCGCCTCTTCCAGAAGCGGGAACTGCGACCAGAGAGCCGGGTCGATCCCGGCGCCGGTTTTGTAGCCGTACCACAACCGGTTACGGAACGACTCGATCACATGATCGGTCGCGACCCCCACGTGTGTGGCACCGCGGTTGAGCATACCGAGGACAGATGCCACGACCGCGCGAACCGCCCCCACCTCATGGCCTTCCGCGTCCGTGGCGGACGGCACGGCGAAGAAGTGTCGGAAGAGCTCGTACGTGCCGTCTATGAGATGAATGTCCACAACAACTCTTATCGATCAACCCTCGCCGGTAAGCACACCGCTTCGGCGAGTTACTTCGTGAACGTCACGCGCGTTTCCGCGCTTTCCTTGTAGCCGTAGCGGATCGCCTTGGCGCGCAACGTCATCGGAGCCTCGACGAGAATCGGACCCGTGTAGAGTCGCCACTTCGGCGCTGGTCCGTCCTCGGTGGTGTATCCCACCGAGGCCCCCTGCGTCGGAACGTAGATGACGACCTCTGTCGGTCCATTGACCTTCATGGACGCGGGCCGCGCTGGGGCGTCGGTCGCGCGTCGAGGCACGATGTAGGGCTGCGCGGTTTCGGGCTGCACCCTGCCGGGCCACATCCGCTGAATCATCTCGGCCTCGGTGATCAGGCCCTGATCCCCGGTGCGCGCCATCCACGCCGTCACCGCGCCGCGCATCCTGACGAGTGTTGCGCGGTGCGCCGGGTCCGCCGACAGGTCGCGGACCTGATGCGGATCGAGCTGCGTGTCGTAGAGCTCCTCCGCCGGACGTTGCGCTCGCATCCAGAGCGCTGCGGAGCCCGTCAGCTTCCGTTCCGCCTGGAGCCGGAACCACTCCTGCATGATGGCGCTCTGGTTCCGATAAATGGTGTGGCCCGCGTAAGGAAGTTCCGGCGAGAAGTTGCGGATGTACAGGAAGCGCCCGTCTCGAGCCGACCGCATCATGTCGTACTCGATGTCCATCCGGTCGCGCGCGCCGAAGATGTACTCCGGCGCCGCCGCCGCCTGAGGGCCCACCAGGACACGGCCGGGGAGATGCGTGGGAATCGTCACGCCCGTGAGCGCGAGAACGGTGGGCGCGAGATCGACGAAACTGACCAGATCGTCCCGCACCGAGCCCGGCGGCAGTGTCGATCCCAATGACTTCGGCCATCGGATCATGAGCGGCACGCGGAGACCTGAGTCGTACAGCGATCGCTTCGCCCGTGGCACGCCGTCGCCGTGGTCGCTCCAGTAGAAGACGATCGTGTCGTCCGCCAGCCCGTCGTCTTCCAACTGTTTCAGGATGGCGCCGACCTGGGCGTCCATGTCGGCGATGTTGTCGTACATGCGCGCCAGCTCTTCGCGCACCACCGGCGTATCCGGGTAGTAGGGCGGGACCTGGAGCTTCGCCGGATCGGTGACGAGCGGCTTGCCCTTGCGAGCCGGGCTCGAGGGGAAGATCTGGCTCTCGTGAGTCACCACGATGTTGAACACGGAGAAGAACGGCTGGGTTTTGTCCGGCCGGTTGCGCCAGTGCGCGCTGCCGCCGAGGTCGTCCCAGATGGTGAATGGGACGCCGAACTGATAGTCGGTCTTGGCGCGGTTCGTCGTGTAGTAGCCGGCCGCCCGCAGGTATTCCGGAAAGGCCTTCACGTAAAACGGCGGCACGGCGAGGTACGGCCCCGGCAGCTCGGGCACCCTCTCCTCGGTCGTGCGCATGTGCTGTGCCCCGATCGTCGTCTGGTACATCCCGGTGATGATCGCGGCACGGCTCGGCGCACATACGGGCGCCGTCGTGAACGCGTGGGTGTAGCGGATCGAGTCCTTCGCCAGCCGATCGAGAACGGGAGTCCGCGCGGTGGCGTCCCCGTACACCCCGAGCCGCTGGCCCATGTCCTCGTTTCGAGATCCAGACGATGTTCGGCGCGCGCAACCTGGGGGCCGGCGTCTGTGCCGCGGGTCTGGAATCGCCGCCGGTCACGGTGATGGCGGCAGCCAGCGTCAGGGCCGCCGCGCGCGCCGCGCGTTTCATCGTCCGGTCACGCGACGGAGGCGCCGCTGCAGGTCGGCCACGACTTTCTGATGCTGCGGATCCATGACGAGGTTCCTGGCCTCACGCGGATCCGCGGCCTCGTCATACAGCTCCGCGCCCCGTGTGCCCTGCTCCCATTCGGTGTATCGCCACCTCTCGGTGCGAATGCTGTAGCCCATGAAAGCGGATGCCGCAGGGCCTCGACGCACTTGCGTGATCGCCGGATGATCCCACTTCGCGTCCGGATTGTTCAGCAGAGGGATCAGTGAGCGCCCGTGGAGGCCCTTCGGCGCGGGCACGCCGGTCAGGGCGGCAAGCGTCGGGTAGACATCCAGGAACTCGACGACTCTCGACGTCGCGCGGCTCGTCGCCGAAACGCCGGGACCGGCGACGATCAGCGGCGCGCGCGCGGAGCGCTCGAACAACGTCTGCTTCATCCACTGGCCGTGCTCGCCCAGCTGGTATCCGTGATCGCTGATGAACACGACGATCGTGTTGCTCGTCAAACCGAGGCGATCGAGGGCGTCGAGAAGCCGGCCGACGTTGGCGTCCAGGAAGCTGATCGCCGCGTAGTACGCCCTGATACTCTCGCGCTGCCCCTGCTCGCTGATGCCCCAGTTGGGGGGGATCGTATATCGCGCGGGGGGTGGCATCCACAGATCCGGAGATGCCGCGGGCGCAGGAATCGTGTCCATTGGATATAGATCGAAGTATTTTCGCGGCGCGATGTACGGACAGTGCGGCCGGTAGAAACCAGCGCCGATGAAGAACGGGCGGTCCTTGTGCTTCTCGAGGAGCGCGATCGTTTCGGCCGCCACCTTGCCGTCGGTGTGTTCCTCATCCGCGGCCGGCGAACTGTAATACGCGAGAGCGCTGCCCAGCTGACGCGTCGGCGTCAGGTTCGTGACCTTCGTCTCCTCGTCTTTGTCGATGCCTTTCGGATTGACGAACGCGTCCCACGACGCGGGATCGTCCAGCCCGCTCGTGCCTATCTGGTCCGGGTTCCCGTAGTGATAAATCTTCCCGACGCGTGCGGCGACGTAACCGTTGCGCCGGAACATCTGGGGCAACGTCACCACGTCCGGGAGCACCGTGCGGAAATCGGTTCGCAGTTCGTAAATACGAGTGGTATCCGGCCGGAGCCCCGTCAGCAGTGAGACGCGGCTCGGACTGCACAAAGGGAACTGGGTATACGCCCGGTCGAAGCGCACCCCGCGCGCGGCGAGGCGATCGAGGTTCGGCGTCTTGACGAGTGGGTGGCCGTACGTCCCCATGTCGTTGTTCAGATCGTCCGCCATGATGAGCAGCACATTGGGCCTGCCCGCCGGAGCTTCAGCGAAGGTGGGCCGTCGCGCCTCTTGGGCGAACGCCGTCGGCACTCCGATCAACGTGCAGCAGAACGAGATCGCCCATACAGTCTGAAGGAGGTATCGACGCATGGGCGGCATGGTCGCATGGCGTGTCGGGACGAGCAAGCGGTCACGCGGGTTCAGTGCCGTCTCGCACGCCGGCTTACCCGAAATCATCGGGCAAACACTCCAGGCGGGAAGTCCGCCGCCCGCGAGCCTCCGCGTCGCCGCAGGTTTTGCGATCCGCCCCGGTCGGGGGACAGCGGAATATACATGCCGCCCGTTCGGTCGAGGGTTTCGAAGAGCTGTGCGTTCAGCCGGGACACGGTCTCCCGCTGCGCCGGGTCGCGAATCAGGTTGCGTGTCTCGAGCGGATCGGCCTGTAGATCGTAGAGCTCGTCGGTGTCCCACAAGCCGTAGTAGCGGATGTACTTGTAGCGCGCGCCGCGGAGGGCGTGCATCGCCGGGGTCTGCGGAAAGTTGCGCTCCCAGTAGTACTCGTAGAGCAACGTGTCACGCCACGGGACGGCCTCGCCGCGCGCGAGCGGCAGGGCGCTGCGTCCATCCATCGGCGGAGGCGCAAGCCCGGCCGCTTCGAGAATCGTCGGCGCGATGTCGATGTTGGCCACCACATGGTCGACCGATCTCCCGGCCGGGAGACCCCCGCCCGCCATCAGCAGCGGCACCCGCATCGATTCCTCGTAGGCCGTCCGCTTGTCGATCAACCCGTGCTCGCCGAAGGCAAAGCCGTTGTCTCCCATGAAAATGACGATCGTCGACTCGAGCAGCTTGCGCTCCCGGAGCAGACCGACGATTCGCCCGACGCTTTCGTCGACGGCGAGGAGCGTCTCCGCGTACCGCCGGTAATACTCCGCGATGTCGAGATCGCTGTGGTAAGGAAAGTCGACGCCGTGCCAGCTGTTGCGCTGGTTGCGGACCCACATCGGCTTTCCCTCATAGTTCTCCGGCGTATCGGCCATCGTCCTGGGCGCGACGAACGGTTTGTCGCGATAGCGGCCCTTGTGCCGATCCGCCGGCACGAAGTCGGAGTGCACCGCCTTGTGGGAGAGATAGAGAAAGAATGGACGGCTGGACGTGCGGGCGCTCAGCCAGTCCACCGCGTATTCCGTCAGTTCGTCGGTGATGTAGCCCTTCTGCGGGACCGCCCGCCCGTCCACGTTCAGCCCGTTTCGGCTCGGCAGGTATGTCCCCTGCCCGCGGAAGCTGACCCAGCGGTCGAATCCGGGCTGCGGCCCATCGCTTTCGCCACCCATGTGCCACTTGCCGACAAACGCCGTGTCGTACCCGGCCTGCTGCAGGTACTGCGGAAAGAAGATGGTGCCGGGCGGGACGGGGTTGCCGTTGTCGACGACCCGATGCCGGTGCGCGTATTGCCCGGTGAGAATCGAGGCCCGGCTCGGGGAGCACAGCGCGGTCGTGACGAACGCGTGACGGAAGTGCACGCCGCTCTGTGCCAGCGCGTCGAGATTCGGCGTCTCGAGCCAGGGATGCTTCATGAATCCCATCGCGTCGAAACGCAGATCGTCCACGAGCACGAAGATGACGTTGCGCGCCGGCGCGCCGGCGACCCTGGACAGTGGCGTCGTGCCCGCCTGTGGCTGCGCGGCGACGGGCAACGTCTGCGCCCGCGGGGGCACACTCCGCGCGCCGGCCCAGACCAGGAGTCCGGCGAACCCTATCGCCGCGTATCGGCGCGCCACATGTGCCATGACATTGCCCCTCTTGGTGAACAGCCACGTCGTCACCCGCGATCGCCCCAGTAAAACACAATCGCGCCGCCAACTGCCGATTGCAAAAAGTCTCCAGAATCGCCAGACTACACCGCCGGTTCCGTGGGAGGGTGGATGATGCGACTACTGGTGCTGTTTGTCGGGCTGGCGATGCTCGCCACGCCGGCGCGTGCCGCGGACCGAAACGTCGTCTTCTTCGTCGCGGACGACCACGGCACCGAAGCGCTCGGCGCATACGGCAATCGGGTGGTCAAGACGCCGAGCCTGGACCAGCTCGCGTTGGACGGCGTTCGCTTCACGCACGCCTTCGCGACGACCGCGAGCTGCAGCGCGAGCCGCTCCGTGCTCCTGACCGGCGTGCACAACCATCGCAACGGGCAGTACGGTCACGAGCACGAGTATCACCACTTCAGCGCGTTCCCGAACGTGCGGAGCCTCCCGGTGCTGCTCGCCGAGGCGGGCTACAGGACCGCGCGCGGCGGGAAGTTCCATGTCGCCCCCGAGAGCGTCTTCCGCTTCCAGCAGGTCATCACCCTGCGCACGCTCGAGGCCTTCATCAAGGCGGACTCCGCCAAACCCTTCTTCGTGTACTACGGCACACACGAACCACACCGGCCCTTCAATCACGACGCGGAAGACCGCGTCGATCCCCGCACCGTGACCGTCCCGCCCTGGCTGCCCGACATCCCCGAGGTGCGGGACGAGCTCGCCCTCTACGAGGCGTCGGTGCGAAAGGTGGACAAAGCCTTCGGGATGCTCGTCGACACCCTGAAGCGCACCGGCACCTATGAAGACACGCTGATTGTCTACTTGTCGGACAACGGCGCGCCGTTCCCCGGGTCGAAAACCAACGTCTACGAGCCCGGCATCCGTCTGCCGCTGATCGTGAAGAAGCCGGGGCAGGCGCGACAGGGGAGCGTCAACACGGCGATGATCTCGTGGGTCGATATCACACCGACCATTCTGGACTTCGCCGGTGTCCGGATCGCGCCGCCGCCGCCCTCCCAGCCGGTCGAGCCCGGGCGCTTTACCAACGAGACCCCGGGCCCGTTCGCCAGCGACCTCTTCGCGTCAAAGAGCTGGCAGGGGGCTCTTGCCCGTAAGCTCGCGACTTTCGGGCCGCGTACGATCCAGGCGTACACGCAGCGGCCGGCGTTCGAGCTGTATGACCTCGAACGCGATCCCCTCGAGTCTACGAATCTCGCGGCCGACCCGAAACACGCGCACGTCCTGGCGGACCTCAAAGCCAGAATCAAAGCATTTCAGGAGCGCACGGGAGATCCCTGGGTCATCAAATGGCGATACGAGTAGCCGGACCCTTCACTTCAGCGACCATGGCCGGTCGCCACGCCCACGTGCCGCTAGTCGCCCACGTCTCTCTCCTTGTCACGCTGGCGCTGGCGAGTCCGGCAGCCGTAGCGGTTCGGGCGCTGGAGCAGCCGGCCGCGAAGCCCAACGTGCTGGTCATCTTCGTGGACGACTTGAATCACTGGGTCGGCCCACTGGGTCGAAACAAACAGGCCATCACACCCAATATCGACCGGCTCGCCGCGCGCGGCGTGACGTTCGCAAGCGCCCACACGGCGGCACCCGCGTGCAACCCGTCCCGGGCGGCGCTCATGTCAGGCCTTCGCCCGTCCACGACCGGCGTGTATGACAACGCGGTGGACTGGCGCCCGTATATCGGCCGTGACAAGACGTTGATCACCCTGTTTCGCGCGAACGGCTACACGACCCTCGGCGCCGGCAAGATTTATCACGGCGCGTACGATCGGACCGACGAGTGGGACGAGTACGGTACCGAGCGACAGAAACCGTGCGCGCGGCTGAATCCCACCGACGGCGTGGGCGGGATCAAGTTCTCTCCGGTGGACTGCGGCGACGACGCGATTGCGGACACCAGCATCGCCGACTACGGCATCGCCCAGCTACGGCGCAGTCACGCCAAGCCGTTCCTGCTCACGATCGGGTTCCACAAGCCGCACATGCCCTGGAACGTGCCGAAGAAGTACTTCGACATGTACCCGCTCGCTGCCGTCCAGCTGCCGCCGTATCGCGCGGACGATCTCGGCGACATCCCGCCCGCGGGCGTCACGATGGCGCGCGGCGCCGGATCGAACTCGCCCGGCAGAGCATCCGATCATGAATTGATGGTGAAGTCCGGGCGGTGGAAAGAGGCCGTGCAGGCGTATCTGGCCGCCATCTCGTACGTCGACGGCCAGGTAGGACGCGTCCTCGACGCGCTTGACGCGAGCCCGTTCCGCGCCAACACGATCGTGGTGTTGCTCGGCGATCACGGCTGGAACCTGGGCGAGAAACATCATTGGCGGAAGTTCTCGCTCTGGGAGGAATCCACCCGCACGCCGCTCATCTGGCTCGCACCCGGCGTCACGAAGCCGGGCACGACCTCCAACCGGCCGGTGGATTTCATGAGCATCTATCCCACCCTGGCGGAGCTAGCCGGGTTACCGCTTCCGGCGCACGTCGAAGGGGGGAGCATCAGGAAGCTGCTCGCCGATCCGTCGGCGAGCTGGGATCGTTCAGCGCTGACGACGCACGGCGTCGGGAATCACGCGGTACGGACGGAGCAGTGGCGGTATATCCGGTACCGCGACGGCGGCGAGGAGCTGTACGACGAAACGAACGATCCCTTCGAGTGGACGAACCTCGCGTCCGACGCGAAGTATCAGAAGGTCAAAGCGGCACTGGCGGAACGCTTTCCGAAGGTCAACGTGCCTCGCGGCCCGTCGTCGGACAAGAGACCGTAGCCGATCACGTTCGGCGACCGCCGCGTGCTCGCGTTGCCGATGGCCGAACGGGTCATCAAATGGAGGTACGAGTGAGGTTGTTCATGAGCGCGCGATTCGTCGTCGTAACGTTGCTGTGGATTGCGGGTGTCACACCGGCATTGATCCCGGCGGTGGCGGATGCGCAGACGTCGGAAGCGACCATCAGCGGTGTCGTCACCGATGCCACCGAAGGCGCGCTGCCGGGCGTCACGGTGACCGCCATCCACGGTCAGACCGGCCAACGCCATAGCGCCACGACCAATGGAGAGGGCTTCTACGCGCTGCGCCCGCTGCCGATCGGGCCTTACGTGATCGAGGCCGAGCTGTCCGGATTCCAGAGATACCGGCGGGAGGGTCTGACGCTGACGACGGGTGCGACCGTGCCGCTCGATATGAAGCTCTCGCTCGGCGAGCTCACCGACACCGTCACCGTGCGGGGGGAGGCCCCACTGCTCGGAGCCCGGACGTCCGAAATCAGCCAGCTCATCGAATCGCGCTCGGTCGAAGGCATGCCGCTCGGCGACCGCCGCTCGATGAACCTGATCAAGATGACCGGTGCGGCGGTGTTCGTGTCCTACGACTCCGGTACGAAGCCGAACTTCAGCCTCGCCGGCGGCCGCACGCAGAGCCAGATGTTCTGGATCGACGGAGGAGCGGGCCAGAACATGCGGTTGGGCATCGGCCAGGTGGACGTCGACCCGCCGGTGGACACGGTCCAGGAAGTGAAGATTCTCAGCAACAACTACGCGGCGGAGTATGGCGGCTCGGCCGGCGGCGTCATCATCGCCACGACGAAGTCCGGCACCAACCAGCTGCGCGGCAGCCTCTTCGAGTACTTTCGGAACGACGCGCTCGACGCGACCGACTTTTTCGCGCCCGTCGTGGATGGCCGCAAACAGAAGGCGCCTCTCCGCTACAACGTGTTCGGCGGCACGCTGGGAGGCCCGATCCGCCGGGACAAGACGTTTTTCTTCGTCTCGTACGAAGGGTCCAGGCGCAAAACCGGCGTCACCCGCTTCCTGAATGTGCCGACCGAGGCGCAGCGCCGCGGAGACTTCTCACAGACGTTCGACGCCCGCGGAAGTCAGATCGTCATTTACGATCCGGCGACCACGCCCGGCCCGGCGCGCACGCCGTTTCCCGGAAACGTGATCCCCCAGAATCGTCTCGATCCCGTCGGGCTGCGTATCGCGGCCCTCTATCCGCTCCCCAACCGCCCGGGCGACAATATCAGCGGCGCGAACAACTTCGGCGCCAACGGCACCTCAACGCTCGAGCGCGACAATTACATGGTCAAGGTGGAGCACACCATCCGCGGCAACGACAAGATCACCGGTCGATACATGTACAACAGCGACAACTCGCTGCAGACGAGCGTGTTCCCTGAACCGGCGGCCGACACCGTGTCCGCGTTCCTCAGACACCAGAACTACTTCTACGTCGGTTACACCCGCACGTTCGGGTCGGCGCTCGTCAATGAAGTGCGCTACACCTACGGCAATCGCATCAATCACGAGCGATCGCCGGGTCTGGACGGGGGCTGGCCGACGAAGCTGGGCCTGCGCGGCGTGTCGGACGAGGCATTTCCCCGGTTCACCGTTGCCGGCGTGGCGGCACTCGGCGCGACGACCCACGAGCGGCGGCAATTCCCCATCCAGCAGCATCAGCTGGTCGACACCCTGTCCTACGTGCGAGGCCGTCACTCGCTGAAGACGGGGCTCGAAGTACGGCCCTCGATCAACTATGAGGTGAACCGGCCCTCCATTTCCGGCGCGTTCGCATTCGGGACGCAGCCGACGGCGCTGCCCGGCCGCGCCAACACAGGTTACGGCCTGGCGAGCCTGCTGCTCGGCTTCCCCAACAGCGTCACTATCCGCGAAACGGAGGTGCTCGATCGATCGAGCTGGTATCTCGCGGCGTTCGTGCAGGACGACTGGACGGTCGGCTCGAACCTTACGCTGAACTTCGGCGTGCGCTGGGAAACCGACACACCCATCGTCGACGCGAACAACCGGATGAATGGCTTCGACCCGCTGGCCATCAACCCGGTTTCCGGGACGCCCGGCGTCGTGCGGTTCGCGGGCGTGGACGGCTGGCCGTCGGCTCCGTACAAGACCGACTTGAACAATTTTGCCCCCAGGTTCGGCTTCGCCTGGCGGCCGTTCGGCGGGACCCGGACTGTTATCCGCGGCGGCGGCGGCATCTTCTACGCGCACCCGTTCGATCACGGCGCGCCGAGTTCGGCGTCCCTCGGCTTCGAGCGATCCGCCACCCTCGCCACGCCGGACAACGGCCTGACCGCCCCGTTCTTCCTGAAGGATGGCGTCCCGTCACTCAATGCCGGGACGGGCGTGCGCGATGCAGGCTTCGGCGCCGTGGCTCTTGGCCGTCCGACGACCACCGCGGTCACGTTCTTCGATCGAAATCGCAAGACCGGCTACGCCCGCCAGTTCAACATCGGCCTGCAGCAGGAGCTGGCCGGACGGGTCGTGGCCGAGATGGCCTACGTCGGCAACCTTTCGCGAAACCTGGCGGGCCCGAACCTGTCGATCAATCAGATTGCGCCCGACCGTCTGCGTCCCGGCGTCACTCAACAGGATCGTCCGTTCCCGCAGTTTTCCAACGTGTCGCTCGTGCTGCCGGCGATCGGACGCTCCGACTATCACGCCGGCACCGCACGGCTGGAGAAGCGCTTCTCGCGCGGGTTCAGCTTTCTCACGACCTACACCTATTCCAGGTTCCTGAACGACACCGACGAGGGGGGCGGAGACGTCGGGGATGTCGGTGTGTACTCGGACTTCTACAACCGTGCGGCCGACTACGGGCCGTCCGGCAATGACATCCGCCATCGCCTCACGGTCAGTGGCGTCTACGAGCTGCCGGTCGGGCCGGGCAAGCGGTTCCTCCCCGCGCACTGGCTGGGGCAGGTCGTCGGCGGATGGTCGATCGGCCTGCTCGGGACGCTGCAGTCGGGAGCGCCGTTCTCGGTGCTCACGCAGACCAACACCACCAACGCCTTCTCGGCGGGCGGGCTCCGCGCGGACGTGGCGGGCAATCCGGCGCTGCCCTCGAGCGAGCGCACCCTCGACCGGTGGTTCAACACCGATGCGTTCACGCAGCCCGCGCCCTTCACGTTCGGGAACAGCCGGCGGGGGCTCCTGCGCGGCGACGGCATCGTCAACGCCGACCTGTCGCTCGCCAAGAACGTCGCCCTCGGCCGCGCGCGTTCCCTGCAGGTTCGCGTGGAGCTGTTCAACGCCTTCAACGTCGCGAATTTCGATCTCCCAGGGCACACCCTCGGTGCGCCGGACTTCGGCATCGTCTCGAATGCAGCGGGGGGACGCACGATTCAGCTGGGGCTGCGGGCGGTCTTTTGAGGCAGCGGTGAAGCGACCGTCTCGTCTCGTGTGGTCCGGGGTCAGTGTCCCGAGCGTGCTCGCCTTGTGCCTGCTGGCGTTTTCCGCGGCAGCAGTTTCCGCGCAAACGCCGCAACGCTACAACGTGATCTCCATCGTCACCGACGACCAGGCGAGTTGGTCCATTGGTGCCTACGGCAACCGTGACTCGCGCACGCCGAATCTGGATCGGCTGGCGCGTGAAGGCGCGTTGTTCACCAATGCCGTTACGGTCACGCCGGTGTGCAGTCCGAGCCGCGCCAGTTTTCTGACGGGGCGCTACGGCACGCAGCTTGGCATCACCGACTGGATCGCACCACAGGAGGCGCGCGACGGATTGGGCTTGCCCGTCGGGGCGACGACGTGGCCGGAGGTTCTACAGCGGCACGGCTACGTCACCGGCCTGATCGGCAAATGGCATCTCGGTGAGTTGCCGCAATTTCATCCGACGCGGCGTGGCTACCACCATTTTCTGGGATTTCTGGGGGGTGGCAATCGGCCGATGAATCCGACACTCGAAGTCGGTGGGAAGAACGAGCAATTGACCGGCGCGCTGCCGGACCTCCTCACCGACGACGCCATGAAGTTTGTCGAGGCCAACCGGCAAAAGGCGTTCGCCCTGTCGCTCCACTATCGCGCGCCACACCTGCCTTACGGCCCTGTGCCGCAGGCAGATTCGGCGCCCTTCAAGGATCTCGACCCCGCGATCCCGACGTTCAAGGGCAACGACGACCAGCACGTGAAACGCCTGACGCGCGACTATTACGCCAGCGTCCACTCGGTCGATCGAAACCTGGGACGGTTGCTGGCGCATCTCGACACGCTGGGTCTGGCCGACCGGACCATCATCGTCTTCACGAGCGATCACGGCTACAACATCGGCCATCACGGACTGCACACAAAAGGCAACGGACAGTGGATGGCCGGCGGTGTCACGGGGCCGAAACGGCCGAACATGTTCGAGACGTCGATTCGCATCCCGCTTCTCGTGCGCTGGCCCGGCGTTGTCAAACCGGGCACGGTCATCAATGAAGTGGTCAGCAACCTGGACACATTCGCGACCGTGCTCGGCATGCTCGAGCTGCCGCTGCCGCCGGACGTCAAGCAGGAGGGCGTTGACTTCTCCCGGCTCTTGCGCGGGCAGACGGTCACGGGATGGCGCGAGGCGCTGTATGGCCAGTACGACCTGCACAACGGCGGCCTGGCGTTCATGCGCATGATCCGGACGGCGGAATGGAAGCTGGTGCGCCATCACCTCGCGAATCTGCTGGATGAGCTGTATGACCTGAAGAACGATCCGGGCGAAACACACAACCTCTACAACGAGCCGAAACACCGCGACGTGCGTGATCGGTTGCAGCAGCGGCTGACCGCGTGGCAGCAGTCCATCAACGATCCGTTGCTCGAGCGACAGGGACACAAGTAACTCACTGAACTCCGATCAGACTCCATGTCCAAGCCCGCGACCAAGCTCACTCGCCGACGGTTCATCGCCAGCTCCGCGTCGCTCGCCGTGAGCTCCGTCCTGGCGACGCCGCTCGCGCCCCTGCTACGTGTCAATGCGGCGCAGCCGATGCCTGAGTTCCGCAGCGATTGGGACGCGTGCCCGGACCGCGTGTGGCTTGGGCAGGACTACTGGGCGAATCCGCTTCAGGACTGGCGGATCGCGAAGGGCCGCATCGAGTGCACGAATGCCGCGGCCGATCGCAGCGTCCACGTGCTCACCCGCCACCTCGGGGAGCGCACAGGCACCCTCGACATGCGCGTGCGCGTGGGCCGAGTCGAAGGCGGCACCCTCGGCACGGCGAAGGGGACGGTCGGCTTTCGCATCGGCGTGCAAGGTCCGCTGCGCGACTACCGCAACAGCTTGATCTACGGCCGGGGACTCGATGCGGGCATCAGCGGCGACGGCGCGATGTTCATAGGCGAGGTGCGCAACGCGAAACCGGGCGTGGTGAAACTCAACACCGCCGCCGCGGACCTTCGACTGACGGCCGAGCCGAGCGGCGACACCTACACCGTCACTCTCACGGTTCACGACGACAGCGGCAAAGAACTGGGCCTGGTCTCGAAGACAGACGTTCCCGCCGGCCAACTCGTCGGCAACCTTGCGCTCGTCTGCAATGCCGGCGGGGCAGCGGCCGCCGCCACCGGCCGTGGGGCGAGAGGCGCGGCGAACGTGAAGGCGGACGACGACCCGGACAATCCGGGTCCGGCACAGTTCTGGTTCGCCGACTGGAGGATCTCCGGAAGCAAGGTCGAGGCACACGCCGGGCACGCGTTCGGGCCGATCCTCTTTTCGCAATACACCCTCAGCAACGGCGTGATGAAACTGACGGCGCAGATGCCGCCGCTTGGCGCACTGGACTCGCAGGTGGTTCGCCTCCAGGTCAGGAAGGCCTCGAAATGGTCCACCGTCGGTGACGCGACGATTCACGCGGAGGCGCGCACGGCGAGCTTCCGTGTGGCGCGGTGGGATGACCGGAAGGACGTGCCGTATCGGCTGGCCTACACGCTCCAGTTCACGAACGGTCGGAGCGAGGAACATTTCTGGACGGGCACCGTGCGACGCGACCCGGTGGACAAGCCGGTCATCACGGTGGCCGACGTGTCGTGCAACATCCATCAGGCGTTCCCCAACGCGGCCTACGTGGAGAACATGGCGAAGCTGGACCCCGACCTGCTGGCGTTCACGGGTGACCAGTTCTACGAGAGCTCCGGCGGCTACGGCATCATCCGCACGCCCGTGGACAAGGCGATGGTCGATTACCTTCGCAAGTGGTACCTGCACGGCTGGACATGGCGCGAGCTGATGCGCGACCGGCCGAGCGTCTCGCTGCCCGACGACCACGATGTGTATCAGGGCAACCTGTGGGGTGAAAGTGGCGACGGCCGGAAGAGCACGCAGGAGGCCGGCGGTTACGACATGGCCCCCGAGTGGGTCAATGTGGTCTATCGCACGCAGACGGCGCACCATCCCGATCCCTACGATCCGACGGCCGGCAGGCGCGGGACGCTTCAGTACTACGGCCCTCTGACGTATGGACGCGTGAGCTTCGCGGTCCTGGCCGACCGCCAGTACAAGTCCGGCCCTGAAGGCAAGGTGCCGAAGACCGACACGGCGCGCGGCGACCACGTGAAGGACCCGAACTTCGATCCCGCGGTCGCCGACGTCCCGGGCCTCGAACTGCTCGGCGCCAGGCAGGAGCAGTTTCTCCGCGAGTGGGCGGGCGACTGGCGCGGCGCGGACATGAAGGCGGTGATTTCGCAGAGCGTCTTCACCGCGATGCCCACCACGCATGGCGACGCCCGCATGATCCTTCGCGCCGACTACGACACCAACGCCTGGCCGCAAACGCCGCGCAACCGCGCCCTGCGCGAGATGCGCAGCGCCTTTGCGTTCCATGTCGCCGGCGATCAGCATCTGCCGGCGCTCGTGCAATACGGGATCGAGGGCCATCGCGACGGTCCGATGGCTTTTGCCGGCCCGGCGGTCAACGTTGGTTACCCGCGCTGGTGGGAGCCGGCGACGGCGCCGTGGACCAGGCCGAAGAACGCGCACGATCTCACCGGTGACTTCACCGACAGTTTCGGCCACCCGTTGACGGTGCTGGCCGTCAAGAACGGGGCTATCCAGCCGCGCCGTGGAGACGTATCACAGTTGATGGACGACAAAGCCTCGGGCCTCGGCGTCGTGCGCTTCAACAAGGCGAAGCGCAGCATCACCGTCGAGTGCTGGCCGTTCCTCGCCGACGTGACCATGCAGGGCACGCAGATGCCCGGCTGGCCGGTGACCATCGACATGCTCGACAACTACGCGCGCAAACCCGCCGCGTACCTGCCGACGCTTCACGTCAGCGGCGTGAAGAACCCGGTGGTGCAGATCGTCGACGAAGCGAACGGCGAGATCGTCTACACGCTGCGCATCGCGGGCCAGCGCTGGCGCCCGCACGTCTTCGCGCCGGGCAGATACACAGTCAGGATCAGCGAGCCCGAGACGCGGCGTGAGAGGGTCGTGAAGGGCGTCATCGCCTCCCGGGACCAGGCTGGGACGCTCGACGTGCGTGTCTGAACGGAGCGGTTTCAGCGGACGCACTGACGCCACGCGTGGAGCTGCCGATGAAAAGGATCAGGGTGTTGTCATACGCGCCCTGCGCCTGAAGCTCGTCGACGATGCCACATCAGAAAGTGAGCCGCATCCCGAGCTGTACCTGCCGCGGAGGTGCGGCGCTCGTGAGCGAGCCGAAGTCCAGGCTCGAGGCGTTGGTGTTCAGCCCGAGGAGGTTCAACCGGTTGAACGCGTTGAAGAAGTCGACTTGTAAAAGCAGCTTCGCGGACCGGATGACGCTCAGGCGTTTGCGCAGGGAGATATCCCAGACGTGCAGGCCCGGACCCTGCACGGTTCCCACTCCCGCGTTGCCTCGGCGGTCGTTTGGTGCAGGCGCGAACGCGGCGGTGTTGAACCATCGATCGACCGTGCGCTCCCCGGCCGGCAGCGCGATCTCCCCGCCCGCGTAATCGGCGCGGCGCGAGCCAATCGACGTGTTCCCCACGACCGTGGAGAACCCGCCGGCCTGAAGCCGGAGAATCCCGCTCACCTCCCAGCCGCCAAGCACCGCCGGTGCCACACCTCGTCGATCGCGCCACCAGGGCAGGCGGGCCGTGAACGTGGCGACGGCGATGTGCGGGCGGTGGAAGGTCGCGGGTCCGTAATCGAATTGCGGATCGTCGAGCTCCTCGGGATTGGCATCAGGTCCACTGGCGTTGGTCAGCGCCGTCGACCACGTGTAGCTGCCGGTAAACGTGACCAATCCGCGCCGCCTGGCGACGAAGAGCTGCAAGGCGTGATAGTTCGAGATCGCGTCGGACTGGTAATGGCGAATCGTCGAGTAGCCCCTGAAAGGCCGGAGCGAGTTGACGGAGGATCGCTGGAGTGACGGGAGGGCCGCATCGGCCGTGAGCACGGCGAACGGCACGCGGTTGATGTCGGGCCGGCGAATGAGATTGCGCCCCCGGTTGCCGACATACGCGGCCTCGGCGAGAATGCCGCCTGCCAACTCGTGCTGCACGCTGACGCTGAAGTTGGTCGTGTGGGGCGGCTTCATCCGCCGGTCGATCGCGAAAATCTCCCCGAGCACCTGGGCGCCGGCGGCGCGGCCTCCGGCCGGATCCGCAAGGTTCCCGCTCTCGAACTGCGCCACATGGACAAAGGGGGGATTCGCGGAGGCGCGCTGCGTGATGTCGCCGCGCGGGCTGTCATAGAAGACGCCGAAACCGCCCCGAATCGCGGTCCGGCTGTCCCGGAACGGCGTCAGCGCAAAGCTGGCGCGCGGCGCGAGGCGATGGGCTGGCGCCCAGAGCGTCCTGGCCGCGCCGAACGGAACGGTGGCGAGGGCAGGGTTGTTGCCGTCGCGCGATCCGCCGCCCGCGCGGATCATGCCATTGAAGGGATCGCCGGAGCCGGGCACAACCGTACCGTCGCGGTTGACGATCACGGCTCTGGCCGGATCGTAGAGCAGCGGATCGAACGTCGCCAGCGCGTCGGTCAGCGTGAAGATCGGCCGGATGTACTGGTAACGGGCTCCGAGCTCGAGGCTCACGCGGCCGGACACCTTCCAGGTGTCGGTGATGAACGCCTCGTAGTTCTCGGAACGAAACGGGGTGACGGGCGGGCTGCTCATCTCGCTGTAGGTCCGAAAATTACCGACGAGCGCGTCGGCCAGCGCGTTCCCCGTGCTCCTCACATTCCCGCTCGCGTTGAAGCTGATGTCGCCGAGCGTGAAGTCCGTCACGCGCCCGTCCTGATCGTTCGTCGTCTTGATGTAGACGACGCCCGACTTCATCGTGTGCCGCCCCAGCAGCATCGTCGCGGTGTCGGTGACGGCGAAGTCGCCGGATCGGGTTGCGTTGGCGCGCGCCGGCCCGCGGAACCCAGCGTAGCCGACGATGGCGATGTCGGGCAGGCCCTCGGGATAGCGGCCGCCGTCGAACAGCCGTGGAAAGTCGAGGCCGAACGTGGACCGTTTCCAGTGGCTTCCGGTCGGGACGATATCTGAGTCGGACCACGTGCCCGTCGCCTTGGCCTCGTTGACGAGCTTCGGCGAGACCACCCAGTTGTGCGAGACCAGCAGACTGTGCGTGGGTCGCGGCCGTTCCGTGGGAACCGTCGGCAGTGGCGACGTGACGTTGCTGCCGAAGGGATCTGCCGTCAGGGCGCTGTCGTGCAGGTAGCGGCCGTACACGGTGTGCCGCTTGTCGATGCGGTAGTCCAGCCGCAGGATGTCCTGGCGAAACTCGTAGGAACTGGGCAACTGGTAGACGGCGTTGTTCGCGCGCGGCTCGTCGACGTACAGCGCGGCGCGCGCTTCCATGGCGTCGTAGACGGCCGCGATCGCCCGGCCCTGGGGCGAGATGAGCGCCGAAATGTTGCGATTCGGCACCGGGACGGTGGTGCCGGGAAAAAACAGGTTGCCGGTCGTGCCGCTGAAGTCGCCTCGCCGCTGGGCGCGGGTGGGCAGCGTGCGGCGCACCGGACTGCTGGTGCGGTCGATGTCGCGCCACTCCTGGCCGCCGAAGAAGAACGCCTTGTTGCTGCGGATCCGGCCACCCAGCGTCCAGCCGTAGTTCTGGACGCGAAGCTTGGGCTTTTCCGCGGCGAAGAAGCTCGTCTTATCCATCGAATCGTCGCGGAAGAACTCGAACAGGCTGCCGCGGAGCTGATTGCTTCCGCCGCGGGTGACGACATTGACCGCCGCCCCGGCCTGGCGCCCGTACTCCGCCGAGAAGTTCGAGGCCTGGATCTTGACCTCCTGGATGAAGTCGAGACCGACGTTGTGGCTCTGCAAGGTGTTGTTGGATTTGGAGAGATTGAAGCCGCCGTCGATCATCACGTTGTTGGCGTCGCCGCGATTCCCATTGACCGACTGATTCGCGGAATTGCTGACGGTCTGGTCGATCGCGTCGAAGAAAATCAGCGGCGTGCCGGGAATCAGCGTGGTGAGCTGAATGTAGTTACGGGCGTTGAGGGCCAGGTTCTCCACCTGCTCGCGATCGATCACGCGCGCGAGCTCCCCGGACGTGGTGTTCACGCCCTCACCCGTGCGGGCCACGACTTCGACCGTCTCGGACACCGCGCCCGGCTCGAGTCGGAAGTCGACCGTCAGCCGGCCGTCGCTGACCAGCTGGTTCCCGCTCTTGACGCCGCGCTTGAACCCCGGCAGCTCGGCTCTCACCGTATAGGTCCCGACGGCCAGGTTGGTCACGACGTAGAAACCGCCGCCGTCGGTGATGGCCTCGCGGGAGCCGCCCGTGTCGTCGTTGACGACGAGGACGGCGACGCCCGGAACGACCCCACCCGAGCCGTCCTTGATGGTCCCCGAGATCTGGCCGACCAGCGTCTGACCGAGCAGCGGCGCGCTGGCAAACGCCGTCAGAACGATCGCCACGCAGAGCGTGCCGAGAGCGCTCGCAGGCGGGGGGGGTGCCAACCGGAGATCAGCGACTCGCATGACTCGAACTCCATGGGAAGAAACGGTTGCGTCCCAAACATCGGCGGTCCCGCAGAAGAGCAGTGTGACACTAGAATTTGTCTCACAAACAGGAAAACAAAAGACATCGTTTATCATCCGATGCTGCGCGCTTGACGCGAGATTTCGTACTCGTGCGGATCGTTATCGGGATCGTAGAGCTCGGTGCATGCTCGCCGAGATGATATCCGTGGTCGCCCATGAAAATGATGATGGTGCGATCGGTGATTCCCAGTCGATCCAGCGCGCCCACGACCTTCCCGACCTGGGCGTCCATGTACGAAGTACGCCGCGTAGGCGGCAATGGCCTGCCGGCGGTCGGCGGGCCGAAAGCTGTCCGTCAGCGGTATCGTCGGGAGGTGAGTCCGGCAAGACGATTTGGTCCGGCGGATACATGTCGAAGTATCGCTTGGGCGCTTCCCACGGGAGGTGTGGCCGGCGGAAGCCCACCGCAAGAAAAAAGGGGCGGTCGTCCTTCGCGGCGCGTTGCAGCCAGTCGACGGCGCGGTCAGCGAAATAACCCATCCCCGAGGCCCTTATCGGGAAGGTCGACGGCCGCCCACTCCAGCGGCATCATGTGGCGTCCCTCCTCCCGGAGCCAGTACACCACCATCGTGCCGTCAACCCCAGCCAGTCGACCGATGCGTTGTGAAGGGGTCAGGAAGTGCCGTATAGTGCGCGCACGGAGGGCTCCACATGACACGTCGCCACATGGTCATCGCCGCCTGGCTGGTTCTGGCGGCCGGGATGGGCACGGCGGAACCGAACGCACAAGAGGATCGGAAACCGAACATCCTCCTGATTGTCGGCGACGATCTGGGGTACGCCGACATTGGCGTGCAGGGGGCGACCGACATCCGCACTCCCCACCTCGACGCGCTGGCGCAGCACGGCACGCGGTTCAGCAGCGGGTACGTGACCGGCCCATATTGCAGTCCGACGCGCGCGGCGCTGCTGACGGGGCGATACCAGCAGCGGTTCGGTCACGAGTTCAATTCCGGTCCGCCGGAAACCGCGCCGGCCGCGTTCGGGTTGCCGCTCGCTGAAAAGACACTCGCCGACCGGCTCAAGGCCGCCGGCTACCGGACCGGCATGGTCGGCAAGTGGCATCTGGGATTCCGCCCTGAGTTTCACCCGATGAAGCGTGGCTTTGACGAGTACTTCGGGTTTCTCGGCGGCGCCCACTCGTACCTGGATTCGCGCGGCGACAAGGGCAATCCGATCCTGCGCGGCACCGAACCGGTGGACGAACCGGCATACCTGACCGACGCCTTCCGCCGTGAAGCGCTCGGATTCATCGACCGCCGCGCGACGGGCACGGACCCCTGGTTTCTTTATCTCGCATTCAACGCCGTTCACACGCCGATGCACGCCACGCCCGCCTACCTCGATCGCTACAAACACATCACTGACGAGCGCCGCCGCAGTTACGCCGCGATGATGTCGGCGATGGATGACGCCGTGGGCGCCGTGATGCAGAAACTGCGCGACCTCAAGATCGAAGAGCAGACGCTGATCTTCTTCGTGAGCGACAACGGCGGTCCCCCGGTCAACGCCTCGAACAACGGCCCGCTACGAGGGCACAAGGCCTCGACGTGGGAGGGCGGCGTGCGTGTCCCCTTCCTGATGCAGTGGAAGGGGCAGGTGCCCGCGGGCAAGGTGTATCCCCAGCCCGTCATCCAGATGGACCTGCACGCCACCGCGCTGGCTGCCGCCGGCATCCAGAATCAGCAGGCATTGAAGCTCGATGGCGTCGATCTGGTGCCGTACCTCAAGGATCAGAAAAAGGGACCGCCGCACCAGGCGCTGTACTGGCGCTTCGGCCCGCAGATGGCCATCCGGATGGGTGACTGGAAACTGGTCAAGGCGCGCGAACCGCGCGGGACGGCGGTCGAAGAATTCGAAAACCCCGGGACCGATGCGGATCTCGCCGGCGCGCAGCTGTTCAATCTGGCGACCGATAAGGGCGAGAAGGTCAACCTCGCGCAGA
This sequence comes from Vicinamibacterales bacterium, assembly GCA_035575695.1. Lineage (GTDB taxonomy): Bacteria > Acidobacteriota > Vicinamibacteria > Vicinamibacterales > 2-12-FULL-66-21 > JACDCA01. The sequence continues at coordinate 8,764 of DATLXP010000150.1, read as the reverse complement.
AAGAGCCGGCCAGGGTCAAGGCGCTCGAAACCGAGTGGAAAAAATGGCGCGCAACCTTGGAAGAGCCCAGGTGGCTTCCGGCCAAGCGCCGCGGCGCGAGGTTAGAGAAAACATGAACACGTTGACGTGGACACTGTGGCTCGCCTTCGCTGTGCTTCCTGGCGCCGTCCTCGCACAGCAGGACCAGGGGGTGATCACGGGACGTGTGACCGACACGAGCGGCGCCGTGCTGCCCGGCGTGACGGTCACGAGTGAAGCGATCGACACCGGCGTGACGACGCGGGTCGTCACTGACGGTGGCGGGCTCTTCACGCTGCCGGGATTGAAGATTGGACCCTACCGGGTGACCGCTGAGCTCACCGGCTTCAAGCGCAGCGTCCGCGACGGCATCGCCATTCACGCCCAGAGCCGGGTCCGCGCCGATTTCGAGCTCGGGGTCGGCAGCGTGACCGAAGAGGTGGCGGTCGTCGCCACCGCGCCTTTGCTCGAGACCGGGACCTCCGCGCTGGCGCATGTCATCAAGGAAGAGGAAATCAGGGAGCTGCCGCTCAACGGACGCAATTTCCAGCGCCTGGCGGTACTGGTCGCGGGAGTCCTGCCGGCGATCGGGCACCGCGATCAGGAGGGCGGCTTCAACTCGCACGGCCAGTGGGCCACGCAGAACAATTTCATCCTCGACGGCGTCGACAACAACTCCCAGGTGCTCGGGATGGAGGACCGCAAGGCGCAGGTGCTGATCCCGAGCCTCGACGCGGTACAGGAATTTCAAATTCAAACCAGCAACTATTCGGCCGAGTTCGGCCGCAATGCCGGCGCGGTCATGAACGTCAGCATCAAGTCGGGCGGCAACAAGGTGCGCGGCACGGCGTACGAATTCCTCCGCAACGACGCGTTCGATGCCCGGGATGCGTTCGACTACACCGATCGGAACGGCGACGGCAAGGCGGATCCCGACGTGCTGCGCCGTCATCAGTACGGGTTCACCATCGGCGGCCCCATCCGCACCAATCGGACGTTCTATTTCGGCAGCATCGAGGCGCTTCGCGTTCGATCGAGCGGCAGCTCGCTGTCGACGGTGCCCACGCTGGCCCAGCGCAACGGCGTCTTCGACGCCAGCCTCGTGACCGTGCGTGACCCGGTCACCGGCGCCCCGTTTCCGGGAAACACGATCCCGAGGCAACGCTGGGATCCCGTGGCCGCGCAGCTGCTCGCGCTGTGGCCGGCGCCGAACTTCGCCGGGCAGACCCGCCAGAACTACGTGTCGTCGCCGGGTCATGAGAACGACCGCCTCCAGATCGACGTCCGCGCCGATCACAACTTCTCGAACGCGGACAAGGCGTTCGTGCGCGTCAGCCGCATGCTCGTCCGCGACGATGGCGAAGGACCATTTGCGCCTCCAGCGATCGGCGCGTCGAACAACGAGCAATCGCTCAACGACAACCGGGCGATCAGCGTCGCCGCCTCCGAGACGCACATTTTCGGGTCGAGACTCTTCAACGAGGTCCGGTACGGCTTCAGCAGCCTCGAGACCGACAAGCATCCGCTCGTCGGCGAGTCCGTCAACGAACAGTTCGGGCTGCGCGTGGCGCCCACCGACGGGGTGACCGGCCTCGCGCGTCTCACCTTCGGCGGCGCTTTCGGCTACACCGTGCTGGGGGAGGCCAACTTCACCCCGAACTACAAGCTGGCCCGGACGTTTCAGATCCTCGACAACCTGACATGGCTCGCGGGACGCCATACGCTGAAGCTCGGTGCGGACATCCGCTTCATAAAGTCCGACATCGTCGGCGCTCCCCAGAACCGCGGGATCTTCAACTTCAACGGCAGGTTCACCGGCATCAGCCTGGGGGACTTCCTGCTGGGCATGACGAGCTCGCGCCAGTACAGCACGCTTCAGCAGGCGGAGCTCCGCGAGCGCAATTACATGTTCTACGCACAGGACGACTGGAAAATTGCCGAGCGGCTGACGCTCAACCTCGGCCTCCGGTATGAGCTGACCAGCCCCATGTTCGATACGCAGGATCGGATGACCACTCTCGATTTGGCGGCCTTTCCCGCCGTTCAGGTGATCCGCGCCGGCGACAACGGCCGCTCATGGTCGGACCGGGGACTGATCGACACCGACAGGAACAACTGGGCGCCGCGGCTGGGACTCGCGTATCAGCCCGCAGAGCGCTGGACGGTACGCGCCGGCGCCGGCCTGTTCTACGGGACGACTGGCGGTGGCCTCGGGGCGTCCTCACGGCTGACCAACAACTGGCCCATCTACCGCGAGGTGACGATTCCCTCGACCCCGACGCAGTCCGCGGGCCAGCTCGCCGGCGGCCTCGAGGCCGACATTCTCGGCGACCCCACGCGCATGCCCGCGAATCTCAACTGGAACGTATGGGCGCCCGACTTCCAGGTGCCCACGATCGTGCAAGGGAACGTCAGCCTGCAGCGGCAGATCGCCCGCGCCCTCGTCCTCACGGCGTCATATGTCGGCTCCTCCTCGCGCAATCTTCCGCGCAGCTACAACATCAACGGCGCCTACCTGGGCGATCCGCGGACCGAGCGGCAGCGCCGTCCGAACCCGAACCTGGGGGTGGTCACCTTCCGCGACCCGTCCGCCCGAGCCCGCTATAACGGACTGGAGCTGACGCTCGACAAGCGGCTGTCCGGTGGCACCCAGTTCTCCCTCGGCTACACCTGGAGCCGGTCGATCGACGATGCGACGGAACTGTTCGGCAGCGAAGGCGGCATCGTCCAGGACATCCGCAATCTGAGTGGCGATCGCGGCAACTCGGGCTTCGACCGGCGTCACCGGTTCGCGGGCAGCTACGTCTGGGGCCTGCCATTCGGCACCGGCCATCGCTGGCTCAGCGATCGCGGCGGTGTCGTCGACGCGCTCCTCGGCGGCTGGCAGGTGTCGGGGATTGTTTCCGCCCAGTCCGGCCAGTACTTCGACGTGACCATCTCCGATCCGACCAGCCTGCTGGGTGTCACGAGCAGCGTGTGGCGGCCGGACCTGGTGGGCGAGTGGCAAGTGTCCAACCCCGGACCTGACGGGTGGCTCAATCGCGCCGCCTTTGCGCTGCCGCAGAACCCGGACGGCACCTACCGCTTCGGGAATCTCGGCCGCAATACGCTGGAGGGTCCGGCATTCCTGAACATCGACGCGAGCCTGATGAAAAACTTCCGTCTGAGGGGTGGACGCCGCGTGCAATTCCGGTGGGAGGTCTTCAACGCCACCAATCATCCGTCGTATGGCCTGCCGACCTCAAACCTGCTCAGTCAGGATTTCGGGATCATCCGGAGCACCGTCAGCACGCCGCGGCAGATGCAGTTCGGGCTGAAGTTCATTTTTTGATCGACGCGAAATTCCATTTCGGCAGGACGGCCGGCGTGCGCGAGGTGCGCATCAGCGCGGCGATGCGCCGCACGACATCAGGATTCGCGGCCGCCAGGTCTTTCGTCTCGTTCTCGTCGGCCTGGAGATCGTAGAGTTCGATCGGCGCGTCCGGCAGTCTCGAGACCTCCTTGCGGACCCCTTTCCAGCGGCCCATGCGGACCGCCTGCGACCCACCCTGCGCGTGGAATTCCCAGTACAGCGCGTCATGCGTACGCTGTCCGGTCCGGCCGAGCAGCGTCGGGGCGATCGAGATCCCGTCGGTCGCGGCGGGTGGCGTGCCGCCGGCCAGCTCCGCGAACGTGGCCCACATGTCCCAGTTCGCCCCGACGTGATCGGACGTGCTGCCGGCGCGGACGTGTCCAGGCCATCGCGCGATCATCGGAACGCGAATACCGCCTTCATACAAATTGGTCTTGTGTCCGCGCAGCCTGCCCCCGCTCTCGAAGAACTGTGTCGGCGCGCCGCCGACGTCGAAGGTGGCGCCGTTGTCGCTCGTGAAGATGACGAGCGTCCGCCCGTCGGCGCCCATCTCGCGAATCGTATCGAGGATCTGCCCGACCTGTGCGTCGAGGTAGGTGATCATCGCCGCATAGGTCGCGCGCGGCGTCCGGTTGGGAAGGTAGCGATCGTTCCCCGTATACGGCGTCTCCGGAAAGGCGCCGGCGTACTCTTTCAACGCCGCCTCGGGCACCTGGAGCGCCACGTGCGGGATGATCGGCGCGTAATACAGGAAGAACGGCGTTGACCTCTTCTTGCGCAGCCAGCTCACCGCCTCGCGCGTCATGACGTCGACGGCATAGTCCTGCCCGCGGTACTTCTCGTACGACGCCGGGTCGTCGGGGTTGCCTTCGAGCTTCTGGTGCGTCGAGAAATACTTGTTGCGCAGCGGGAACCGCTCCTCGTTGCGCCACAGGTGCGTCGGATAGTAGTTGTGCGCCTGCTTCTGGTCGAGATATCCGAAAAAGAAGTCGAACCCCTGCCTGGTCGGGAGACCGGTCGAATCGGGTCCGCCCAGGCCCCATTTGCCGACCGCGGCGGTCGCATAGCCGCGGTCGCGCAGCCACCGCGCGACCGTCGGGTGCCCGGCCGGCAGCGGAACCTGTCCGCGTTCTTCCTCGTCGAGGAAGCCGCCGAGCTCCTGGTTGTCGCGTATGTGGGCGTGCCCCGTGTGCAGCCCGGTGAGCAAGGTACCGCGCGACGGCGCGCAGACGGTGCTTCCCGAATAGAACTGCGTGAAGCGCATCCCCTCAGCCGCCATCCGGTCGAGTCGCGGCGTGCGGATGCGGCGCTGGCCGTACGAGCCCAGCTCGCCGTACCCGAGATCGTCGGCCAGGATGAAGACGATGTTGGGCGGCGCGGCGGATCGTTCCGGCGCCTGCCCTGGCAACGCGACTGCCATCGCGGCGGCGACTGCGACGAGGATGAGTAGTCTCATGACGCCCCGACTGTACACTGGACGGCACGAAAGCCGCCCGATCGATGCCCGAGTAGAGCAATGAACACAAAAATTCTTGCGCTCACCGTCCTGCTGGCCCTGGCGTCTTCGCGCGCAACCGCGCAGACCCGGCCGAACGTCGTCCTCATCTACGCCGACGATTTGGGCTATGGCGATGTCTCGGCGTACGGCGCGCGGCGTCTGAAGACGCCGAACATCGACCGCCTCGCTCATGAAGGTCCCCGGTTCACCGACGCTCACGCGACGGCAGCCACCTGCACTCCATCCCGTTACGCGATGCTCACCGGCGAGTACGCGTGGCGGAAACCCGGTACCGGCATTCTGCCCGGCGACGCCGCCATGATCATCGAATCCGGCAGGACGACGCTGGCGAGCGTGTTTCAGCGGGCCGGTTATGCCACCGGCGTGGTTGGCAAGTGGCATCTTGGGCTCGGTGCGGCGGGCGGACCGGACTGGAATGGGGAGATTCGGCCTGGCCCGATCGACATCGGCTTCGATTCTTCTTTCATCATGGCGGCGACGGGGGACCGGGTGCCGACGGTGTACGTCGAGAACCGTCGCGTGGTCGGCCTCGATCCGGCCGATCCGATTCGCGTGAACTATGGCCAGCCAATAGGGGACGTACCCACGGGCCGCGGGAACCCGGACCTTCTCAAGGTGCATCCAAGCCACGGTCACGACCAGACCATCGTCAACGGCATCAGCCGGATCGGCTACATGACCGGCGGCAAGGCGGCACTCTGGAAGGACGAGGACATGGCGGACGTCTTCACCGGCAAGGCGACGGCGTTCATCGACCGGCATCGCGCGAAGCCGTTCTTCCTGTTCTTCGCGCTGCACGATCCGCACGTGCCGCGCGTGCCGCACCCGCGTTTCGTCGGCGCCACCGCGATGGGGCCGCGCGGTGACGCGATCGCGCAGCTCGACTGGTCCGTCGGGCAGGTGCTGGCCACGCTCGATCAGCTCAACCTCACGAGAAACACGCTGGTGCTCTTGACGAGCGACAACGGCCCGGTGATCGACGACGGCTATCGGGACGACGCCGTGGAGAAGCTCGGGGATCACGCGCCCGCGGGGCCGTTCCGCGGCGGAAAGTACAGCAACTTCGAAGCGGGCACGCGGGTCCCGTTCGTGGTGCGCTGGCCGGCGCGGGTGAAGCCCGGCGTCTCGGACGCCCTCGTGTCCCAGGTCGATCTGCTCGCGTCGTTCGCGGCGCTCGTCGGTCCGTCCACCTCCGCTCGCCGGGATACCACGCGAGCTACGCCGGACAAGCCGGATGTGACCGCGCCGGACAGCGAGAACGTGCTGCCCGCGCTGCTTGGCACGTCGAAGACGGCGCGGACCGCACTGGTCGAGCAGGCGGGTGCGCTTTCGCTCAGGCAGGGATACTGGAAGTACATAACGCCAAGCCAGGGCCCGAAGATTCAGAAGCACACGAACACGGAGCTTGGCAACGATCCCGGACCGCAGCTCTACGATCTGGCAACGGACCCGGGCGAGCGGACCAATCTCGCGACGACGCGTCCGGAGAAAGCGCGCGAAATGGCCGCCGTGCTGGATGCCATCCGGCGCGCGCGCCCGCCCCGTTGAACGAGCATCAGTCGCGGGCCCTCAGGCCGCGTCGGGGGGTGCCACCGTGCGGCCGATTGCCAAAATCGGCATAATCCCCATGGAGGTAGCCGTGAAGCGATGGCCTCGACTCCTGTGGCTTGGGCTGAGCGTGTTGAGCGTGTTGAGCGTGCTGCCGCTTCCGGCCAGCGCACAGGGAACGGCCGCGAGGCCGTCCCGGCCCAACATCCTCGTCGCCATCGCCGACGACTGGTCGTTCCCTCACGCTGGCATTTACGGCGATCGCACGGTCAGCACACCGAATGTCGACCGCGTCGCGCGAGAAGGCGCACGCTTCACGCACGCGTTCACGATGTCTCCCTCCTGCACCCCCTCGCGCGCGGCGCTGCTGACCGGCCAGGCCGTTCACCGGCTCGAAGAAGGCGGCAACCTGCACGGCTTCCTGCCCGCGCGCTTCGCGGTCTATCCCGACCTGCTGGAGGCGGCCGGCTACTTCGTCGGCTACACGCGGAAGGCGTGGGGGCCGGGGCGCTTCGAGCCGGGCGGACGCTCGCGCAACCCCGCAGGTCCGCAGTTTGCCGGGTTCGACGAGTTCATCAAGCAGAGGCCTGCGGATCGCCCTTTCTCGTTTTGGTTCGGCAGTCAGGATCCCCACCGGCCCTACGAGAAGGGGTCCGGCCTGAAAGCCGGCCTGAAGCTCGAATCCGTCGTCGTACCTGCGTTTCTGCCCGACACGCCGGAGGTGCGAAGCGATTTGCTCGACTACTACCTGGAGGTGCAGCGTTTCGATCGCGAGGTCGGGGAGATTCTGGACAAGCTGGCCGCCGCCGGAGAACTGGACAACACACTGGTCGTGATCACGTCGGACAACGGCATGCCGTTCCCGCGCGCCAAGGCGAACGTGTACGACGCGGGCGCGCGGATGCCTCTTGCGGTCCGCTGGCCGGCAGGCTTTCCGGGGGGCCGCGTCATCGACGCGTTCGTCAGCCACACGGATCTGGCGCCGACGTTTCTCGACGCGGCCGGGCTGCGACCGCCGGACGGCATGACGGGGCGGAGCCTGCTGCCGTTGCTGCGGGGCGAACGGGTCGCCGAACGCGAGCAGGTGTTCGTGGAGCGAGAGCGCCACGCGAACGTGCGGCGTGGCGATCTGAGCTACCCGGTCCGGGCGATCCGAACGAAAGACTTTCTCTACATTCGGAACTTCCGCCCCGATCGCTGGCCGGCCGGAGACCCTGAACAGTATGTTGCGGTCGGACCGTTCGGCGACATCGACGGAAGCCCGTCGAAGTCTCTGCTGCTGGATCGCCAGACAGATCGGACGATTGCGCCGTTCTTCCAGATGGCCACGGCAAAACGTCCGGCCGAGGAGCTCTACGATTTGCGGCGCGATCCCCACCAGGTGAAAAATGTCGCCGGGCAGCCTGAGCACCGCGCCGCACAGCGACGCCTCCGCAAGGAACTGGATCGCTGGATGCGCACGACCGGCGACCCGCGCGCGACCGTTGACGACGACCGCTGGGATCGATTTGCGTATTACGGACAGGCCGCAAAATAACGCCCGTTTTTGAGTGTTGGGTGTTCGCTCGACGGGGCTGGTCTATGGCGAAACGGATCGCGCCAGCCGGAATCCGAGATTCGACGTGCCGCTGCTGATCTCGGACTTGCCGCGGCTTCCCACCAGGTATCGCGCACAGTACTGATCCGTGCACAGGTACGATCCGCCGCGCAGGACACGTTTGGCTGCGCCGGGTTCCGCCGGGTCGAAACTGTCGGGTGGCCCCTGCGGATCCCGCGTGACCGTTCCCGGCTGCGCCCGAGGAGCGTAGGCATCCGGGCGGTACCAATCGGCACACCACTGCCACACGTTGCCGCCCATGTCGTGGAGACCGAATCCATTCGCGGGGAACGCGGTGACCGGAGAAGTGCCGTGGTAACCGTCCTCACCGCGGTCCCTGGCAGGGAACCGGCCCTGCCAGATATTCGCGACCGGCTTGCCGTTCGGAGTGAGCTCGTTGCCCCAGGGATATTTGTGGCGGTCGAGGCCGCCGCGCGCGGCGAATTCGAACTCCGCTTCAGTCGGGACCCGCTTGCCGATCCATGTCGCGTAGGCCAGGACATCCTCGTACGCCACGTGGACGACCGGATGATCCGATCGCTTCTTCAGATTGCTGCCGGGACCTTCCGGGTGCGTCCAATTCGCGCCCGGTGTGTAGCGCCACCATTGCAGAGGATTGTCGAGCGCGACGGGCGTGGCGGTCGGGACGAACACGGCGGAGCCACTTACGAGTTTGTCCACCGGAACGCCGGGAAAATCACCGGGCTTCAGCGGCCGTTCTGCGACGGTG
>DATLXP010000149.1:0-29371 GCA_035575695.1 Vicinamibacterales bacterium | reverse complement strand
CACCCTCGCACGCCAGCGCTCGCTCCGACGTCCGCGAAACCGGCGAACGTCGTGCTGGGGCTCGTGGTGTTCGGCGCCGTGCTCGCGGGCGGCATCTACTGGATGGCCCGGTCGTCCGCGCCGCTCGACGAGGTCGCGCGGCCGGCGCGAGGCCAGCCCCCCGCAACGGAAGTGTCCCCACCGGTCGAGCCCCCTACCGCTTCAGTCGAGCCACGATCGTCGGACCCGCGCCCGTTTCTGGATGCAGCCGGGTCGGGTGCCGTGGCCTACGCCGAGAGGGACTACGAGGCAGCACTCGCGAGCTACGGGGAGGCCGTCGCGCGCAATCCAACCGACGCCGAGGCGCACAGCAACCTCGGTCAGATCCTCGTCCGATTGAATCGGTCCGCAGAAGCGTTGCCCTATTTCGACCGGGCGATCGTTCTCATGCCGGACCGGTGGGCGTATCACTTCAATCGCGCCCGCGCCCTTGGGCTCCTTCAGCAGTGGGACGAGTCGATTGCCGGCTACGGTAGAGCGCAGCAGCTCTTCCCGGACGACTACGTGATCGCGTTCAACCTCGCCCAGACGCTGCATCGAAAAGGGGACGAGGTCGCGGCCGTCGAGCAGTACCGTCGAGCGATCGCGCTCGACCCGAACGACGCGTCGTTCCGGCTGGCGCTCGGCATCAGTTTTGAGAAACTTCAGAGGCCTGCCGACGCCGCACTCGCGTATAGCGAATACCTCCGGCTCGCACCTCAGGCTCCCGACGCGGACAAAGTCCGCGCGCGCATCGCTCAGCTCACAAGCCCGCCATCGTAGTTCCTGCCTCCAGACCCGCGAACGCGTGCGCAGATTTCTGCAATAGCGCGACGAGTGGCAACCCGCCCGACGAGGAAATCGTTCCTGATTTCGGCTGAAAGCGCGGCACGGCCGACCCGGCGGGGCCTGTGCACCGTGCGGGACCATGGAGCAACGCGGATTCACCCTGATCGAAGTGCTGACCGCGATCGCCGTCCTTGCGACGGCGGCACTCGGCACGGCGCAACTCCTCATCCTCACGACCAACGCCATGCGTCATGCACGCGCGCAGACATCCACCGCGGCGCTCGCCGCGGCGCGGATGGAGCAGCTGCGGGCGCTGACCTGGGCATTCGACGAGGCCGGCCAACCGGTGTCCGATGTCTCAACCGACCTCTCGGGCAGTTCCCCTGGGCAGAACGGAACCGGGCTGTCTCCCTCGCCGCCGGGGGCGCTCGATGAGAACACATCCGGCTTCGCGGATTTTCTCGACGAGCGCGGCGACTGGGTAGGATCCGGCGCAGGCGTGCCCTCCGGTGCGGTCTTTGTGCGGCGCTGGTCGGTGGAGATCCCCGCCGATGGCGTGGCTGACACGCTGGTCCTGCAGGTCATGGCTCGAAGCGTGGTCGACGACGCCGCCGCACGCCGGCCGGTGCGCGGTGCACGCGGCGAGTCCAGGTTCGTGACGGTCCTGACGAGAACCGCGCGATGAACAGCCACGCGATGAACAGCCACGCGATGAACAACGCCGCCGGGTTCTCGCTGGTCGAACTCATCGTCGCGACGGCCATCATGCTCACGGTTTCCGGCGGAGCGTTCGCCCTCCTCGGAGACGGCCTGGGCCGAAGCGCGCTCTGGAACGAGACCGCCGATCTTCATCAGCGTGCCCGCGTGGCCCTCGATGTCGTCGCGTCGGAACTGTCGCAGGCGGGCGCCGGCGCGGCCGGCGGTCCCCTCGGGGGGTTCTTTCCGCCGGTCGAGCCCCGCCGGCGGGGCAGCCTGATGTCGGCGAGCGCCGTCACGATCAGACATGTCCCGGACATGGCGCCGGTGAGCACGCTGGCGGCTGACCTCATGCCAGCGGATCCAGTGGCGAGAATTGCGATTCACAGCGGCTGCCGTCTGGGTGTCGAGGCCTGCGGCTTCGCGGCCGGCATGGACGTGGTGTTGTTCGACGGCGGCGGCAACTGGGACCTGGGGACCATCCTCGGCGTTGCAGGCGACATCGTGACCGTGGCAGATGTGATCGGACCGAGATCGATCACGTACGGAGCCGGCGCGCAGATCGTCCAGATCATCGAAACGACGCTGTTCTCTGATGCGGCCGAGCGGCAGTTGCGGCGACAGCAGCCCGGGAGCGCCGCGCTGCCTGTCGTCGATAACGTCATCGATCTGCAACTGTCGTACTTCGGTGATCCGCTGCCGCCTCTCGCGCCGGTTCCGCCACTTGGTGTGGCCAACTGCCTCTTCACCTCGAACGGCGACCGGCTCGCGCACCCGACGCTCCCCGCGGATCACGGCGGACTGGCCGCCCTTCCGCTGTCGATGCTGCAGGACGGCCCGTTCTGCGGCACCGGCGATCAGTCCTACGACCTGGATCTGCTCCGAATACGGAGCATCCGCGCCACGGTGCGGGTGCAAAGCGGCGTGGCTGCCCTTCGTGGACAGGATCCGCGCCTCTTCGCACAGCCGGGCACCGCGTCCGTCATGGAAAGGATGATTCCGGACGCCATCCTCTCGGTCGAAATGACGCCGGCGAACCTGCAGCGATGACCCGTGCCGCGCGACAGATTCGCGGCGAGAGAGGCACGGCACTCTTTCTCGCCATCATGCTCGTGACGATGCTGGCGGCGATAGGGTCCGCCGCGATCCTGGCCAGCCATACCGAGACGCTCATTTCCGCCAGCTTCCGCCAGGGGCGTGAAGCGCGTTACGTGGCGGACGGGGGCGTTTCGAGAGCAATCGCGGACCTCGCCGGGCTGCCCGACTGGAGCGCCGCACTGTCGGGCCTGGCCACGTCGACGTTTGTCGATGGCCCGCCCGCCGCGCTGAAAACGCTGCCGGGCGGGGGGACCGCTTTGCTCTGCTGCAGCGCGTCGTCGCTCACCGCCAGCCTGCAGTTGCGGGGCAATGGGGGTGGCGACTGGGGCCCGAACACGCCTCAATGGAAAATTTACGGATGGGGGCGCGCGTCCGCCTGGCGTGGCGAGGACCAGATCCAGAGCGCCTTCTACGTCGCAGTCTGGGTGGCCGACGATGCCGGGGACGGCGATGGCGATCCGGCCCGCGACAGCAACGGCACCGTGGTCCTGAACGGCGTGGCGCTTGGCCCGCGGGGAACGCGGCGTGCCGTCCAGGCCGTCGTCCAGCGGGCGGTCAGCGTCGGGGGGGCGCCGGGTGGCGTGAGGCTCCGCTCATGGCGCGAGAGCCGGTGGTAAACTGAAGATCCTCATGGCTAGTTGTACCGGGCGCACGATGACCGTTCTGGCCGTAATGATGGCCGTCCTGGCAGGGCCAGCCGCCGCGCGGTCTTCCGCCACGCGGTCTGCCGCCGCGCGGTCTACCGCCACGCGGTCTGCCGACGCGAACGCACAGCAGGCGCCGACCCTCGGCCAGCTTGCCCTCAAGGAACAGGAACGGCGGAAGGCCCTCAAGGCGGCCGGCAAGGTGCTGTCCCCCCAGGACCTTCCAAAGGCTCCGCCACCCGCGTCCCCCGCGACGTCATCGACACCTGCTACGCCGGTTGTCGCGAAGGATCCTGCGGCCGACCAGAAAGCCGCCGCCAAGCCTGAGGATCAAAAGGATGAGGCCTGGTGGCGCCAGCGCATGGCGCAGGTCCGTGAGGAGCTGCGGCGTAACGAGATGTTCGCCGAGGCGCTCCAAACCCGGGTGAACGCGCTCACGAACGATTTCGCCAGCCGCGACGATCCCTACCAGCGTGCGCGTGTTGCGGAGGACCGTCAGAAGGCGATGGCGGAGTTCGACCGCGTGCGGACCGACGTGGAACTTCAGAAGAAGAAAATGACCGACATCGAAGACGAAGCGCGCCGGGCCGGCGTTCCGCCGGGCTGGCTCCGCTGACGTCTGCCCGCCGCGGGGCCGCCGCCCGCATCCTCATCGTCGAAGACAAAGATTCGCTCCGGACCATGCTCCGCCACGCGCTCGAAGGGGACGGGCACGAGGTGGTGGAGGCCCGCGACCAGCCCGAAGCGGTCCGTGCGCTGAGCGAGCAGCAGCCGGTGCTCGTGCTCTCCGATCTTCGTCTGCCCGAGGGGGATGGCCTCGGCGTCCTGCGGGCGACGAAGGAGATAGACGACGAGATCCCCGTTATCGTGATGACGGCGTACGGAAGCATCGAGGACGCCGTCCGCGCGATGAAGGAAGGGGCGCTCGATTTTCTCGCCAAGCCGGTCGATCCCGATCATCTGCTCCTTCTCGTGAGGCGCGCGCTCGAACAGCGGCGCATCGTGAACGAGAACCTGTTGTTGAAAGAGGAGCTTGCCGTCCGGCGCGGCGCGCCGCAGCTCGTCGGCGAGGATCCCTCCCTGCGGAAAGTCTTTACCTCGCTGCAGCGCGCGGCGGCCACCGACACGACGGTGCTCATCGAGGGAGGATCAGGTCCACAACCGCACCCCGGTTTTATTGCGGTTTTTGGTGAGGCTGCCGTCGACGACGCCGACAGGGAGGTGGCGGGAGCGGGCGAGGCTCCCGTTGGCCGGCTCTGTTCCCCGAATCGCCGAGTGACGCGTCCCGGGAATCCAACCCGCAACCACACGCGAATACCGCCGCGGGCAATTGATTGCACCAGCGACATTCAAAGCGCGCCCGGCCGCGCAGAGCTGTGGTCTGAAAGCAATCGTGATCACGATCGACGAGGCGCAGCTGTTCTTCCCGCTTGGGTCGAACCGTCATCTGGGGAAGGAGCTGAAGCGCCTGCTGGAGCTTAACTGGAGCACGGAAAAGGGCGACTTGGTTTCGGTACTGTTCGCGATGATAGGCCTTCCGTCATTGCCCGAGCGGGCGCCCGATCTCCCGGGCGTACTGCTGCCCAAGCGTTGACCCCACCCCCTTGCGGCCGCCAGCCCCCTGCAAGGAAGACAAGGAAGACCGAAGCCGACCTCGGAAGACTGGAGTCGGCTTTTCTCATACGACGGTCGTTCGTGGCCGAGAGTGGCCGCGTGTTTTGACTTCCGTTGCGCGCTGTTGCACCCGCGTTTGCGGATCGGGATCAGAGCCTGCCGTCGTGACTTCACTCTGCTTGCGAAGTCCTTACGCATTGTGCCCCAGCCGACGCTCACTCCCAATACCAAACCACAATCATGCCCTTCACGCCTTGGCCCAGCAAGTTGGTGCCCCCGGAAGCCGCCACGGAGATGTTGATCAGCCGCTCCTGCCCGAGCGTCGATGCGAACTCCTCGACCTCCTTGCACAGGTCCTCCCAAGATTTGGTGGAACTCTCGAAGATGCGGTGACGGACGGTCATTGGAATCTCCTCAGCGGCGTTGCCGACCCTGGGGTAGATGACGACGAAGCTTCCGCCGCAGCAGCCGTATGACCGGGACGCTGAGGAACTCGGAGATCACGTCCGTCGAGATCACCGACACCACGAATCCTACGATCGTGATCGCGCCGATAGCGAGAGCGACAAAGGGCCCCGAGACTGGCACACACTCAGTCGCTGAGATGATGTGTATCATGCCAAAGGATACGCGAAAGTAAGGCGAAAGTCGATGGATCCTTCGAGAATGGCACTTCGGAATTGCCGTATCTCCATCCGCGACGTGGACGGCGTCCTCCGTTAGGCGCGGTGCAAGACCCGGCAAAACTCCTTGAATGAGTCCAGCATTCGGCGGTTCTCGGACTCCTCCTTCGCGGGTCGGCGCGGCTCACACTCGCTAAAAGCTCGGACGACTTCCACCGACATCGGAACCGCTGCACACAAGCTGACGGCGATTACTGCCAGACCAGCGAGTTGGGATTCGCGCACGTTGTCGCCCCGCAGCTTCGCTTCGATAAAGCGGTGCTTGCCGCCGCTGATCAACCACAGATCAGGTGGCATCGGCTTGACGCCGTGCGAGTCGGAGAGCAGTCGCGCCCGTTCACGCAGACCTGATAGGTGATTCCCGAAATGGTGCTTCAGAGCAACGCCATAGGCTCCGGCGAATCGTCCAACACGCCCTGTCTCGCTTAAACAAGCCGGAGATGTCAGCCACTTGAACGAGCCATACCATCCTTCTTGGTGAGGAATCCGGCGGGCGACGTAAGCCTCTCCGAAAAAGCGGCGGTCGCCGGGTTGTTTGCGCTTCCGTCGCCCCTCCAGTCGTGTGGCGGCTTTCTCGCGCAGGATCTCTCGAATGAAAGAGGAGATCCCCGACCTGCCGAGTAGGTCGTAGTCCCCGGCGACCCAACGATGCAGATCGCTCTCCGAGTAGTCGGGCACCGAGGAGAACTGGAGCAAGGGCGTATTCCGATTCGAACGTGGCTGCATCCTACCGCTTCTTCGCTGCCCGCGTGCGATCTCCCTGATCCCCAAAACCCGAGTTGGTCTTCTTCTTCGCGGTTGTCTGACGATCCGCGCTCATCGACCGCCCCACATCGTCCATCTCCTTGAGCGTCCCGTCCGCCCGACGCTTCCTATGCATCTTGTTTGTGCCGGTTAATCGTCCTGCTACCGGTAGATGGGCAGAGGTCCAGCAGGCACTCACCCCTTGGACTCGTCCAATCGCTCGCCCCACCAGATCGCATCGAGGTGGACCCGTGCAATTCGACGCTTGTCCGCGAGGCCAGATGCTTCGGCTTGAAACCTGTCGCTCAAGTTCATGTTCAGCCCTCGCACCGACGCCCAGCGTGGAAGTCTCCCGCCCGATTCCTCATACAACCGCTTGCCGGTGATCGAATCGAGGGGAACCTCAAATAGCCGTTCGCCGCGGTGTAAGGAAAACGGCTCACGCAGATACACGGTATAGAGGCAGTCGCGTAGGAAGATGTTCAGTCCTTTTCTTGCAAGACCCCAATGACGCGCCTGCTTCGGCAACCCTTGCACTATGTCCTCGGTGGCGGCGTCGAGAGCGTCACGAAAGGCAGACGCATCAGCCGTTCCGAAATCGTTCAGCGAGACTTTCGCCAGACTCGTCCTGACCGCCTCCACGACGCCTTTGCTGCCAGCGCCCCGCATACTGGACGCGCCGATTGCGCCCCGAGCGAGCTTCGCTTGAATTGACTGAAGCAGCTGGGAGGAGATGTTGGAGCTTGTTTGACTGGTCATCTCTGTCGTGCCTCTGTTAGAAAGCCGAATTATTGAAGCTGCCACAGCGGCGCGGGCGTAAACGCACCCGCGTCGTCTATGCGGCCCACGAATCCGCCAACAACTCCGCCTGCTCCAATACGGTCTTTGTTGCCTGCTCCTGCTTGTCAGGTGGGTAGCCGTATTTGCGGAGTATCCGCTTCACAATAGTGCGAAGCTTCGCCTGCACGCTCTGTTTCAATGTCCAGTCGATAGTGGCGTTCTGCTTGACCGATGTAAGCAGTTCACGGGCAATGATTCTGAGCTTTTCATCTCCTAGCACGGCGACCGCGCTGTCGTTCACCTCAAGCGCCTCATAGAAGGCCGATTCGTCGGGGGTGAGCCCAAGTTCATCGCCCCGACGTTCAGCCTCCCGCATATCCTTCGCAAGTCGAATCAGTTCCTCGATGACTTGCGCGGTTTCGATGGCGCGGCTCTGGTAGGCGCGGATCGCTTTCTCCAGCATGTCGGCAAATGAGCGAGCCTGAACGAGATGACGCTTTGACCGCAGCTTGATCTCCTCCCGCAGGAGCTTCTGGAGCACTTCCAGAGCCAGATTCCTGTGGGGAAGTCCCCGCACGTCCGCGAGGAACTCGTCCGACAGGATCGAGATGTCAGGCTTCTTCAGCCCCGCAGCAGCGAAGATGTCCATCACCTCGCCGGGAGCGACCGCGTTTGACACGATCTGCCGTATCGCGTGATCGAGATCCTCTTGAGGCGTTGCCCCGGAGCGAGAGGATTTGGCGAGTGCCGTTCTCACGGCTTGAAAGAACGCCACGTCATCACGAATGGCGAGCGCGTCATCGTGTGGCACCGCTAACGCGAACGTCTTCGACAACGCGCCGACCGCGACCACGAACCGATCCTTTCCGTTCTCCTGCGCGAGGATGTGTTCCTGCCCAGTGGGAATGAGTGTCATCCGTTCGGCGGGTGTTCCTGTGAGCCAGCGCGTGCGGTCGAAGCCGTGAAATAAATCGCAACAAACCTCGTACTTCGCCTTCATCAGCGCGACGGCTTCGGCTTGGTCAATCGCGGTCTGACCTTTGCCGCCGCTGTCTGTGTAGGTGGCGAGCGCGTGGCGCAGTTCGTCCGCGAGGCCGAGATAGTCCACGACCAGCCCGCCCGGTTTGTCCTTGAACACCCGGTTGACACGCGCAATCGCCTGCATCAAACCGTGACCACGCATCGGCTTGTCCACATACATGGTGTGGAGCGACGGCACATCAAACCCTGTGAGCCACATGTCGCGCACGATGACGATCTTCAGAGGATCGGCGGCGTCTTTGAACCGCTTGGCGAGATCCTTCCGCCGAGGGCCATTGCGAATGTGATCCTGCCATTCAAGCGGGTCGGACGCGGAGCCCGTCATGACGATCTTGAGCACCCCGGATGCATCGTTGGTCGAGTGCCACTCTGGCCGCAACGCAACCAACTGCTTGTAAAGATCGACGCAAATCCTGCGGCTCATACAGACGATGAGCGCCTTGCCCTCCATCCCCGCTTCGAGTCGCAAGTCCCAATGGGCAACGAGATCTTTGGCGATCAGTGTGAGGCGCTTCTCAGACCCAACGAGTGCCTCCAACGCCGCCCATTTGGTTTTCAGCTTCTCCTTGCGTTCGAGTTCCTCGCCCTCGGTCGCTTCCTCGAACTGTTCATCGAGTCGGGGCTTCTCCTCATCGCTCAACGCGAGTTTCGCAAGCCGCCCCTCGTAATAGATCGGTACCGTTGCGCCATCCAACACGGCTTGCTGGATGTCATAAACGCTGATGTGCTCACCGAACACCGCTCGCGTGTTGGCATCCGCCTGCTCAATGGGGGTGCCCGTGAAGCCGATGAACGACGCATTCGGTAGGGCATCGCGCATGTGCCGCGCATAGCCGTCGATGAAGTCGTATTGTGAGCGGTGGGCTTCGTCAGCGATCACGACAATGTTGCGGCGGTCTGACAGGAGTGGGTGCTTGTCGCCTTTTTCTTCGGGGAAGAACTTCTGAATCGTGGTGAACACCACTCCCCCCGAGGCGACGGTTAGCAACTGCCGCAACTGAGCACGGCTCTCCGCTTGGACGGGCTTCTGGCGCAACAACTCCCAGCAACGCGAGAACGTCGCGTGAAGCTGTCCGTCGAGATCGTTTCGGTCTGTCAGCACGACCAAGGTGGGGTTGTCCATCGCCGGATGCAGGATGATCCGCCCGGCATAAAACGCCATGGTGAGGCTCTTGCCAGAGCCCTGCGTGTGCCAGACGACGCCGATACGACGGTCACCTGTGGCTCCGCCCCACGGAGTGTTTCCAAATGGACCACGAGCTTCTCTGACCATCGGCGTGCCGGGGAGTTGAGAGGCCCGCACTGTTTCCTCCGCCGCCACCCTTACGGCGTGGAACTGGTGATATCCGGCCATCTTCTTGACCGGCCCGTCCCCCTCATCTTCGAACACCATGCAGTAGCGGATTAGGTCGAGGAATCGAGTGGGGTCGAAGACACCTTTCAGAAGGACTTCCAACTGAGATAGGCCCGCAGGAGCCAGTGTCTCGCCCTCGACGGTGCGCCACGGCATGAACCGTTCTCGATTCGCGCTGATCGTGCCAATCCGGGCGTGAAGTCCGTCTGAGATCACCAGCGTTGCGTTGTGATGAAACAGCGAGGGAATCTGATGTTTGTAAGTCTGGAGTTGGTGGAAGGCGTCGGTGATCGTGGCGGATTCACTCGCAGCGTTCTTCAACTCCAGCACAGCGAGCGGTAAGCCGTTGACGAACAGGACGATGTCGGGTCTTCGTGAATGGCCGTCTTCGGTTACGGCGAACTGGTTCACGGCCAGCCAGTCGTTTGCGGTTGGGTTATCGAAGTCGATCACCTTAACGGGTTCACCACCGATGCTGCCGTCAGCACGTTGATACTCGACCTCGACGCCATTCACGAGCATTCGGTGAAAGGCGACGTTGTTCGGGATTAGTGCGGCGGCAGGTGGGGTGATCAGTTTGCGAAAGGCTTCATCAAGCGCGTCTGAGGGGAGGGAGGGGTTCAGCTTAACCAGCGCCTCGCGCAATCGGCTCTTAAGAATCACCTCACCGAAGCTGCTGCGCTCTGCGGAAGGCTCTCCGGGGGCGATTGTCGGCCCCGAGATGACGCTGAATCCAAGTCCTTCGAGCCAAAACAGTGCAGCCTGTTCAACGTGATTCTCGACAAAGGGCGTCACAGCACAGCCTCGACCTCGCGTTCGGCGTGTTTCACGCGGAGTTCACCGGAGACGAGCTTGGGGAGGAGGTTGTCTCGCAGTGAGGCGAGGGTCGCGTCCTCGTGATCGTTGAGTGCGATGCGATCCAACAATGGCCCAACGACTTTCTCGAACCGGCATAGCACCGAATCAGATGGAACTACCGACGCGGTTTGGGCGACCACTTCCGGTCGAACCGCAGGGTACGCGCCTCCGTCAGCCAGATGTGCAAGACGTTCAATGTTTGCTTCGCTTGTGGCGCAGCAGTAGACGAACGCTCGATGGTGTGGTGCGTTCGGCCTGAGCACGGCGAATCCCGTGCTCCCAGTCAATCCTTCGGCTGCAACCAAAGCGAAAGACTGATTCCCCGGACGCACGGTCCCAACGATGCTGTCTCCGGCACGAAGCACGCGCTGGGCTCGACTCGGAGCATCAGTTCGCGTGTGGGATGCAGTTGATTCGATCCGTCCTCGCTTTGTGTTCGCAAGGTCAACATAGCGGATCTCGTTAGGGAAGGTCGTTCGGGTCCACGACTCAGGATTGAGTCCGGCGTGATCGAGCAATGATCCCTCGCGCCAGCCTTTAGGCAATGTGCCCTGTGTTGCATCAAGGTTCACAAACCAACATTGGAAAATCGCCCTCGCCATCTCCTCCAGCGTGACGCTCATCCGGCGATTCAGTTCGATCTTGTCATCGAGGGAGCCGAGAAAGCATCCGATTCTCTCCTGAATAGCGGGCGGGGGGAGGCTCACCCGAACCGCTTCGATGCGGCTCGGAGCGGTATGAAGGATCTTCGTCCCCGACGCTGATACATACAGCTCGCGATTGAACGCTGGCGAGAGAAAGAGATAGTAGAGGAACTTGTCGTTGATCTCGTCGGGCCGCTTGATCACAACACGACCGAGGCGCTGGTTGTGCAAGTAAAGCTTCCCATCGTTGGGAACACGGGCAGGCACTCCAAGGATCTCGCCGCCAGCGGTCTGGCACGTCATGACGAGGAGGATCTCTCCGGCTCGAAGGTCATACTCCTGCGGGTATTCGCCTCGATACTCCCGAACTGTCGTGCTGTCGAACCGGAATCCTCCCGTATAACGGAAATTTCCGATGTTGATTACGACTGCCCGACCCGTCAGCTGTTCGGAGAACAACTGGCTCTTGAATGGCCACCCGTGCTTGACGGAAATTAAATCCCCGAGGACCACTTCGCTCCAGTCACCGGCCATACCCAAGCTCCACGAGGGAGGTTTCGATTACAGCGTCAAGCGTGTGAGATTCGGCTTGTTGCTCGCGCAAGATGAATGCGAGTCGCTGCATCTTGGCCCCGAACGCCTCGCCGTCATCCTCCACATCCTCAGCGCCGACATACCGTCCCGGCGTCAGCACATGGCCATGCTTGCTGATATCGGCCAGCTTCGCTGCGAAACAGAACCCAGCTACGTCGGCGTAATCACCCGCTCCCGTATCCCCACGCCATGAATGGTAGATGCCCGCAATCTTCGCAGTGTCATCGATTGAAAGGTCACGATGCACGCGATCAGCGAGTGTCCCGAGCCTTCGAGCGTCGATAAACAGCGTTTCACCGGATCGGCTGCGGAAACGCCTGTCGCGTTTGTTACGAGCGAGAAACCAAAGGCACACGGGGATTTGCGTTGAGTAAAACAACTGTCCCGGCAGCGCCACCATGCAATCGACCAAATCGGCCTCGATCATCGCCTTTCTGATCTCGCCCTCATTGGATTGATTCGAGGACATCGAACCGTTCGCCAGCACGAATCCGGCAATCCCATTCGGCCCGAGGTGATGCACGAAATGCTGCACCCACGCGAAGTTCGCATTCCCCGCAGGCGGAACGCCATATTTCCACCGCACGTCTTCCCGCAACCGATCCCCGCCCCAATCCGAATCGTTGAAGGGCGGATTCGCCAGAACGTAATCAGCTTTTAAGTCTTTGTGTTGATCCCGGTGGAAGCTGTCGGCATTCTCGGCCCCGAGATTCGCATCAATCCCTCGAATCGCAAGGTTCATCCGTGCCAAGCGCCATGTGGTGTGGTTGGACTCTTGGCCGTAGACCGCGATGTCGCCCACACGCCCGCCATGTGCCTCAATGAACTTCTCGCTTTGCACGAACATCCCGCCAGAGCCGCAGCAGGGGTCGAACACGCGACCCTTGTAAGGTGCAAGCATTTCAACCAACACTTGCACGACGCTTCGAGGCGTGTAGAACTGCCCGCCCTTCTTGCCCTCGGCTGATGCGAAGCGCGAGAGGAAGTATTCGTAGACTCGTCCGAGCACATCTTTGGAGCGATGCTCGGCCTCACCCAAGCCGACCTTTGCAATCAGGTCGATCAACTCACCGAGTCGGGTTTTATCGAGGCCCGGACGAGCGTATTCCTTCGGCAGCACACCCTTCAGGGACGGGTTATCGCGCTCAATCGCAATCATCGCGTCATCAAGCACCTTGCCGATGGTGGGTTGCTTGGCTTTCCCGAGGAGAAACGGCCACCGGGCATCTTTCGGCACCCAGAAGATGTTCTCGGCCCGATATTCGTCAGGGTCTTCTGGATCAGCGCCATCGTCCTTGGCGGCGATCAGCGTCTGGTGGCGTTCTTCAAACGCATCGGAGATGTATTTGAGGAAGATGAGCCCCAGCACAACATGCTTGTATTCCGCCGCGTCCATGTTGTTGCGGAGCTTGTCGGCAGCGGCCCAGAGCGTTGCCTCGAATCCGAGGTTCGCACCGCCGTTCGGTTTCTTCGTCGCACGCTTCGCCAAGGGCCGGATCTCCTTGAGATGCAGAGGGATGGGAGTTTACCGGCTTTTGGGATTTGAATGAAATCTGTCTGAAGGCCTGCTGCCATTGTCTGACGCCCGGGTGGGGGATGGCAGGCAGTTGGGCACAGAGAGCTCTGCTGCCAAGGCAGGTGATCGGCACGTCGTCTGGAGTCCTTGATCGGTAGCCCGACCTCTCAGCGACCCTTCGTCTGCGACGGCTCGCACTGGATTGCTGAGTCTTCATCGTCGGACTAAATTCGGCCACAACCCTCTCATGCGACTGGTAAAGGTCTGGGATGATCGTCGCGGATACCGACGTGCAGAGTGGTTCGGCATTAAGTGGGCGGACCTGGCCGTCAGCGATGCGATCCGCCGCATGGTGGTGCCGCATCTCTCCCGAGCGTGGGCGATGGGGCCGCTGCGTGCGCTGGCGGATCGGTGAGGAGGATCCACGATGGCGGAAAACGAGACCGCGCTTTTGCGACGGCAACTGGCCGACCTGCGGGCCGAGCGACGAGCACGACAACGTGAGCAGAAAGAGCACGGGGCAAAGCGAAGGACGCTCCGTCCGCGAGAGCGGCATGTGGTTCTTGCGAAGACCGCTGGGCGTTGTCACATTTGCGGCGGATCGGTGGAAGGAACAGTCTGGCAGGCCGACCACGTGCTGGCCCACAACGCGGGCGGTGCTCGCGACCTCGATAATTACCTCCCGGCACACGCCCTCTGCAACAACTACCGCTGGGATTACACACCCGAGGAGTTCCAATGGGTGCTGAAGATTGGAGTCTGGGCGCGACTCCTGATGGAGCGGGATAACGGATTAGGGGCGGCAATGCTCACGCGATTTGCCGCGTATGAAAAGGGACGGAAGGCGAGAACCAAGACAGCCTGACTGGATTGGGCGTCGCCTCGGTATCATTGGATCGCCGTATCTAAACGCCATGCTCATTACGCTATCCCGTCCAATTCCGTCAGCCCCCGTCGCGTTCGAGGGAACGCTCATCGAACTCTTCGAGGAGCACACTCACCGCGTGCTGCCGGATGCCGCCGAAGTCGAGTTTTGGCACGGGCGATTGGTCGAGCACTGTCGGGTGCTGGATCCGCTGTTTATCGTGCGGTGCTTAAAGCCGGAGGATCGGCGCAAGAGTCGCGTCACGCGCTCAGGTCACCGCTTCATCTCATCTGATAACTCACCCGCGTGGTGGATGCACGCGGTGGCGTTCAACGGAATCCGGGATGCGACCCTCGCGGCGTGCCGCTGCACATGTTCGATATACCCAGAAGCATTCCATCGCACATCAATCACGGTCGATGGCACGTGGCACACGTCCTTGATGCCAAAAACCGCAACACCGATTGGGAGAATTGGAATCGTGAAGAGCTGACGAGGCGGTTCATCCGCAACATTCACCCGTGCAACTGCTTTTATATTCCGCATCAAGAATGGCGACTGTATGGGGGCGATCCCCGCGTCATCGGGTTCTTCATTGAGCGTTATCGAGAGCGCTATGCGCGGGTGTGGGACGAATTCTGGTCGCTTGCTGGAGGAGGGGATCCGCCCCAGGGTGATGCTGCTCTGCGTTATGAGTGTCGGGTCGAACCGACCGCTCCGCCGTTGTCCACGAGCGCTGCACAGCAAGGGATCTCGAACGCGTCAGCGGTGGCGTATCGCGCCACTAGACTGACATTCAAAGCCGACCTGATCGAGCCGCTTTCTGATGACGGAGTCATCGAGGTAAGCACGCCTGACGGATGCTTTCGGTTCACAAAGGCGGAGTTTTACGCAGAGTTTTCGAACGTGGTGAACTCCGAAAGCTACCGCGTCCAACGGAACTACAACTACAGCAAGCTGCCCAAGAAAGCGCTGCGATTTAAGGTGTAGTGCCACCCGCAGCTGTGGGCTACGGTCCGGGATCATATCGGGCAGCGACGAACCGGTCCAGGGAGACCGGAGCCGAAACGCGGTGCCAACTCGGTCGTTGAGAACAGTGGCCGCACGAGTCGAGCATTGCGTGGTTGCGTAGCCCGCCTGACCAGTCAGACCGTGTCGAAATTCGAAATCGTCCGGTCCTTTGCGGGAATCCCTCACTGCTGTTCGGCGTCATTCGGGACTTTAGAGGCGGTCTGACCGAGGGTATTCACACCCGCTCGTTACCCAAGCGGGTTCACGGTCGGATACGGGACTTTCCGGGTCGAGGGCCTGTGACGCACCAGATGCCGCATCCCGACGCTCTGCATCCAGTTCAACACAGCGCCGACGCACCCACGCCATCACCCCTTCCTCATACTCTCGCGGATGGGCTTCCAGCCACCGGTCAAAATCTAGAAGTTTCGCCACCCCTCAGATAATACCGCCCGACCGGATGAAGGCCCATCCCTCTGCCCACAGCGACCCGGGCGACGTGCTCCCCCGCAAACTAACCAGGGCGGCTTTGTCGGACCTCGGTTCAAGGGCGACTGGTGCCGACCTTTGTCGCATGGGTTGGATCGTCCGCAAAACGGTGACGAGCACAGACCCCTTCTTCGCAAAACTTGGACCGCACCTGTCAGGGCGGCGGTGGATCATTGTGCATACGGGACGCCTCAGCACGAACCCTCGCGTCTTCGCGGGAAGGAGCAGGGTTTCATTCCCTCGAGGCGCGCGAACCGCGCCTCGCTCGCATTGGCGTCACCGCTGATTGAGACGTGGCCCGCCGCGCCGGGACCGGAGGGGGCGGAACCCGCTCGCTCTCAGTGGGAGCGCTTCACGCTTACTGATGGTATCGAGGTGCACGTCCGGCGTGCCTTGGCGAGGGAGCTGCAGCGTTAGCTCGACAAAATCCTGGCGGCGGCACGAAAGATTCTCGAACCTGAAGAAAAGGAGCATAGAGTGACACTGGACATCCAGACCGATAGACGCCTCGTTCGCGAAGCGGGCCAGAGTACCCGCTTTGCGCTCCTCTCATTCACAGCGCCGGATACCACCCGTGCGGCATCGCGCCCGCCGCTGAACGTTGCGTTCGTGATCGACCGCTCCGGCTCCATGGGCGGCAGCAAAATCGCGCTGGCCCGGGAGGCCGTGATCCAGGCGTTGCGCATGCTCAGGGAATCCGACCGGTTCTCCATCGTGGCCTACGACCACGAGATCGACGTTCTGGTGCCCTCGACGCACGCCTCCTTAGAAGCCCTGCGAAACGCCAGCTCGAGGGTCAACGAGCTACAGGCGCGCGGCAACACGGACCTGTCGGGGGGATGGCTCAAGGGATGCGAGCAGATTGCCGAGCACCCCGGCGCCGGGCAGACGACGCGCTGCCTGCTTCTGAGTGATGGCCTGGCGAATGCCGGGATCGTGGACCGCGAGGAACTCGCGGGGCACTCGCGCGCGCTCGGCGAGCGTGGGATCAAGACATCGTGCCTAGGTATCGGCAACGACTACGACGAGCGCCTGCTCGAGGCGATCGCCACGTCGAGGAGGGCATTCGTACGATGTCGAGACCGCGGTCCAGATCCCCGACATCCTGACGAGCGAGCTGGGTGAGGCGCTCGAAATCGTAGCGCGTGACGTCGTGCTCACCATCCGCCCCGGCACGGGCATGGCGGTCACCACGCTGAACAAGTATCCGCTCGTCAAGAATGCGGACGGCAGCCTGGTGTTGCAGCTCGGTGACCTCTCGGCGAGGCAGGACGTCTCGCTGGTTTTCCGGATCGAGTTTCCTGCGAAATCCGACACGGCAACGCTTGCCGCCGCCTTCCGTGTCAGTGACGCCGCCGGTGTCCTCACGGCACCGGAAACCGACATCGTCTGGGCGTTCGCCGGACAGGACGCCAACGATGCGCAGCGCCGGAACCGTACCGTCGACCACGCTGTGGCGCAGCTGTATGCGGCCGCCGCGAAGGCCGAGGCGCTGGAGATGAACCGTAACGGCCGCTACGATCAGTCCGGCACGTGGCTCGAGCGGACGGCGCTGAAGATCGAAGCGTATGCGGGAGACGACGCGTTCCTGCGCCGGCTCGTCGCGGAGCTCCGCGAGCAGAACATGGCCGAGTATTCGGCGCCGATGTCCGCGGCCAGTATGAAGCGCCAGTACGCGGCGAATCTGAATATGAGCCGCATGCGCGACGAGTCCGGCAAAGCGCGCCGTCGGCCGAATTGAGTTGCTCCGGGTTCTCCCGACAAGGTTGATTCGATTTGACATGTAACGCGTCCGGCTGCACTCTTTCGCTGTCTCCGGGATCTTCCGGGCCCTCTCGTCGAGTCTCCTGCCTCGGCATTGGTCTCTTTCCAGGTACAAACAGCGCGTGAGCGATCCATTCGTCGCCCAGCTAGCCGACCTGTGTAAGGCGCATGTGACCCGCGCCAAGTGGGTCTTCGTCCCGTCGCACGGCGTCGGGCGCACGATCGGCGAGCGGATCGCGCTTGCCGGTACGAACTGGCTGAATCTGCGTTTCGTCACACCGCTGGACGTCGCCCTCCGCATGGGTGCGCCGTTTCTGGTCGAGCGCGGCATCGATCCGTCTGAAGAAGGCCTTGGCCCCGCGCTGATCATGCGGCTGCTACTGGATCTCCCTCTCGAGGGCGGATATTTCCGTCCGCTCGCGGATCAGCCGACTATGGCGCAGGCGCTGTATGCAACCGTGCGCGAGCTGCGGATGGCGGGGGTGAAGGCGAAGGACATCAAGGCGGAGGCGTTCGAATCCGCTGCGAAGCATGCGGAGATGTGCGCGCTGCTCGGCGCGTATGAGCAGTTCCTGGAGACGAACCACCGCGGCGACATGGCGACGGTTTACGAGGAGGCGATGCAGCACCCAGACTGGTGCCCGATTCAGTCCGAGGATTGCTGGACCGAGCTGCCCGACACCCTCTGGACTCCGCTCCAGCGCACCCTGATCGACGCCCTACCAGGGGAGCGCATCGTCCCCCGCGTACTCGAGATTCCAGGGGCGACGCAGATTCCGCGGCGATTGGCCGATCAAGCGGTCGATCGATTGACGCCTGACCCGGCCACAACGCCCCTGTCCTTTCTGTTGAAACCGGCTGTTCGCGGACAAGAGCCGCCATCGGCAGCGACAATCGAACTTTTCCACGCAGGCGGGCGAGAAGCTGAAGTCGAGGAGGTATTTCGAAGAATCCTCGCCGCTGGAGCATCCTTGGACCAGGTCGAGATCGCATGCGCCTCTCAGGGCTACGACACCCTCATCTGGGAAAAAGCACTGCGCCTCGAGTTACCCGTCACGCTCGGCACAGGACTCCCGATTGAATTTACCCGTCCCGGTCGCGCGCTGCTTGGCTTCTGTGAGTGGATCGAAGGGGATTTCGTCGCGAGCACCCTTCGCAGGCTGCTCGAGTCTGGCGACATCCGCTTCAATGACGTCGAGGATCTGAAGCCGGCGCAGGCGGCCAGGCTGCTGGTAAAGGCCAAGGCCGGGTGGGGACGTGGGACCTACGGGCTCTCGCTCGGCAAGCTGCGGAGGGGTTACGAGTTGGCTGCCCAGAACCCCGATCTCTCGGTCGAAATCCAGGATTCCTCCAGACTCAAGGCGACACGAACGGGCCTGCTACTGGACTGGATCACCTCGGTCCTCCTCTCGATTCCCGGTGGGGCGGACGGAGGCAACGTCAAGCTCTCCGATGCTGTCAGTGCAGCGCTTGGATTCCTTGATTCTGCCGCTTCGACGGCGAGCGCGGTCGATAACCTCGCCGCGTCATCGTTGCGTGAGGCAGTCGGAGACCTGCGGTCGCTCGGAACGTTCAGTTGCTCCCTGGCGACTGCACTACGATTCATTCGCGAACGCGCAGAAGGTCTTACTGTCGGCGCGGATCGAGCCCGACCGGGCCACCTTCACGTCTCATCCATCCGGCAGTTTGGCTACGCCGGTCGCCCAATCGCGTTCGTCGTCGGGGTGGAGGAGGGGCGCGTCTTTCCGTCGGCTGTAGAAGATCCGGTGCTGCTGGACGCGGAGCGGGCAGCGATCTCGGTCGCGCTGCAACGCTCGACCGACCGCATCGACGAGGCCGTGGGGTCCGTTCTCTCGAGGCTGGCTACTTCCCGAGGGACGGTTACCTTGAGTCACTCGTGCCGCGACCTGAGGGAATACAGGGAGACCTTTCCTTCCTGGCTTGTTCTGCAGGCGTTCCGCATCAGGTCGGACAACGCCACGCTCTCCTATCCTGATCTGGCCAGGGCGCTGGGACCTCCCGTATCGATCGTTCCGCTGGAACCAGCCGCCGCGCTGAGCGAGGCCGGCTGGTGGATGTCGCAGCTGAAGTCGTCCGGGAGCAAGGGGCAGACGCACGTTCTCGCACAGTTCCCTCCACTTGCCCGCGGCATGCACGCGGAAGCGCACCGCGCGTCAGATGCCTTCACCGAATTTGATGGTCACGTCCCTGCGGCGGGCAAGGTTCTGGATCCGGTTCAAGTCGGGAGAACGGTCTCTGCCACGCAGCTCGAATCGGCGGCCGACTGCGCGTATCGGCACTTCCTCCAGCGCGGGCTCGGCGTCAGTCCTATCGATGAGCGCGAGAAAGACGCCGATACCTGGCTCGATCCGGGCACGCGAGGCTCAGAGCTGCATGATCTCTACGCGGCGATGCTGCGCCGCAATCGCAAGGCTGCCGTCCCGTTGAAAGCTAAAAGAGATCTGCCCTGGCTGCTCGGTCGGGGGAAGGCTCGGCTCGAGGAGCTTCGCGTCGAGATGCCGCCGCCATCGGACGAGGTTTTCGAGCGCGAGTGCCGCGACGTTCTGGCGGACCTCGAGCTTTTCCTGCTCGAAGAGTGCGAGCGGGAGCCCACCCGCATACCAGTTGGCCTCGAAGTGTCCTTCGGCCGCGCCTTCAACGAGGACGAGGACGGAGAGCCTGAGCCGCTGGCCCAGGAGGAACCCGTCGTTGTCGACCTCGGCGAAGGCGTGACCTTCAAGCTGGCGGGCCGCATCGACCGCATCGACCAGGTCGGTGACGAGACCTTCGAAATCATCGACTATAAGACCGGAGGCTACTACGCGAAGAAATGGGCCTCGGGAGTTTTCAACGGCGGTAGTCGTCTCCAGCACGCGCTGTACGGGATTGCTGCAGGACAGTTGCTACGCAAGAAGTACAAGGGGGCAAAGGTCGCA
This sequence comes from Vicinamibacterales bacterium, assembly GCA_035575695.1. Lineage (GTDB taxonomy): Bacteria > Acidobacteriota > Vicinamibacteria > Vicinamibacterales > 2-12-FULL-66-21 > JACDCA01. Next base: position 9,233 of record DATLXP010000149.1, on the reverse strand, counting down.
CGCGCCATCTATTACTTTTCGAGCGTCAAGGGTGGCAAGGAACGACGGGTGATCGAGACGCCCAGCAAGGCAGTCCTCGCCGCCGTTCTCGCGGACCTACGCGCAGTAATCGCCTCGGGCACATTCATCCACGCTGCGGACGAAGAGGCGTGCATGTTCTGCGACCTTGGTGCCGCATGCGGCGCTGCTGATGCGCTCGCCCGCGTCGAAACAAAATCGCTGGACCAACTGTTGGCCGCCAGGCGGAGGCTTCAGAACCGTGAATAGGCCTCCACTCAACGACGAGCAGTCCCGTGCCAGGATCACCTCGGATCTCGAGCACAACCTCCTCGTGGAGGCGGGGGCTGGTTCCGGCAAGACACACATGATGGCCGCGCGGATGGCGGCTGGGATCGCGTCCGGCAAATATCAGATCGAGCACATAGCCGCCGTCACGTTTACGCGCAAGGCGGCGTCAGAGCTTCGCGGCCGGTTCCAACTCGCTCTCGAGGAACAGCTGGTCTGGGGCATTGGTGGTATCCAGCTTCAGCCGGATCAGGCGGCGCGTGTTCACGGGGCGCTCGGTAACCTCGAGGGATTTGTTTCCGGGACGATTCACTCGTTCTGCGCTCACCTTCTGCGCGAGCGACCGGTGGAATCGGGTCTTGCGCCAGGTTTCTCCGAGCTTGACGAGACAGACGATGCGGACGTGCGGGCGGAGGCGTGGCGTGACTTCCTTGGCCAGGCGAGGACGACTGGTCATCCGCTCCTTCAGGAGCTGCGGGCCGCTGGAATCAAGACGGGACAGTTGCAGAAAGCCTTCGAAACCGTCTGCGCCCTGGAAGATGTCGAGTTTCCTGCCGGCGACGCCCAGCGGCCCGATGTCGCGGACGTATGGCGCAAGCTCGACCGATTCTGGCTCGCTCTCAGCAAACTGTTGCCACCGTCCATCGATCCAGAGACTACATGCACCACGCAGGAGCGTGCCCTCAGGTTCCGCCGCGAGCTGCGCACAATAGGATCACGGCGCGAGCATGCGGCCAGCCTCGCACAGCTGCTGACGATCTGGAAGTCGAAACCACACGTCACCTTGAAGCACTGGCCCGACGACCCAAACTCGAAGGTGCGCACCGGCACTGTCGCGAAAGGACTTCACGAAGCCTTCCGTACCGACGTGGTCCTGCCCTTCATAGAACTGTGGCGTCAGTACCTCTATCGCGTAGTCGTGACGCTGCTGAGCGAAGCTCGCGCGACAGCCGCAGCGGCGCGTATGCGTCGCAACACGCTGAACTACAACGACTTGCTGTTCAAGTCCGCAAAACTGCTGCGGGAACGTGGCGATGTCCGCCGGGCGTTGCAGCTGAAGCATCGCTGGCTGTTCGTGGACGAGTTTCAGGACACCGACCCTGTTCAGGCGGAAATCATGTTCCTGCTGGCGGCTCAGGAGTCGGGTAATTCCGGGGATTCCCTGGGGGTTGGAAATTCGGAGTTGACAGTTGACTGGCGGACTGTCCAACTCCGCAGCGGGGCGCTATTTGTGGTGGGGGATCCTAAGCAGTCGATTTACCGCTTCCGGCGTGCCGATATCGAGATCTACAACCTGGTGCGCGGACGGATCGCGAATTCCGCCAACGGCGCTGTCGTGCCGTTGACGACGAACTTCCGTTCGACTGCGGTGTTATGCGATTGGGCGAACAGTGTGTTCGAGACACAGTTCCCATCGGCGCCCACGCTGCATTCACCGCAGTTTGCACCGCTGGAACCGGCGCCGGACGGACGCGTGGGTACCGTGCGGCATGCGGCCGAGACGGGCAGGTCCAAGGGTGTGCCGCAGGTCGCGGGCATCTACACGTTGACAGTGGGTGCGGACGTCGAGTCGGCGCAAGTGACGAACACAGAGGCCGGGAGCATCGCCAGGTTCATTCGAGCCGAGGTCGACGCCGGCCGCCGCTCGTACGGCGATTTCCTGATCCTCACGCGCAAGAGAAAGAACCTTCTTCCTTACGTTCAGGGGCTCGAGGCGCTGCAGATCCCGATGGAGGTCAGCGGCGCCGGCGCTTTTGCCGAGTCGCGCGAAGTCAGGGCCATCGCGCTCCTGCTGCGTGCGTTGAGTGATCCGCAGGACAGCGTGTCGCTCGTCGGTGTACTCCGCGGCCCTTTGTTCGGCGTCAGCGACCGCGAGCTGTTTGCGTTCAAGCAGGCAGGCGGCTGGTTCAGCATCTTCTGCGGCGGAAATGGGGACTGGCTCCAATCCCATGAGGCTCAGGCGGGATTGGTGCCTGTCCCCGTTTCATCGGAGCCCGTCGCCGCCGCGCTTGCGTCGCTCCGGCAGTACTACCGCTGGACGCGCGTGCTTCCCCCACCCGCCGCCCTCGAGCGGATGCTCGAGCACAGCGGATATCTTGCGCTGGCAACCACCACGCCCGACGGTGTCGAAGCGGGCGACCTGGTGCACGCCGTCGACCGCGTGCGGCAGATGATGGAACGGGGCGCCAGCCTGGCCGAGGCTGCCGAGTCGCTGGAGAGCGACTCCGAGACCGCTGGTGACATCGAGTCTCTCCCGCTCGAGCCTGGCCGTTCGGCCGTCGTCAGAATCATGAACCTGCACAAGGCCAAGGGGCTCGAGGCCCGCGTGGTGTTTCTCGCGGATCCGACTGGAGACCGCTGGCGCCATGTCTCCAAAACCGTCGAGCGTCACGGTGACGGCGCCCGCGGTTGGTTCAGCATCGAACGGGACGGGGAGGGTCGCGGCGACAAGGTCATCGCCCAGCCCGCCGGCTGGGAGGAGAAGGTCGAGGAGGAGTTGCTCTACCTGGATGCCGAAGAAGTGCGCCTTCGCTACGTCGCCGCCACCCGAGCGCGCGAGCTGCTCGTCGTCGGCCGCTGGGCCAAGGCGGGCGGCGGTCGGCCGTGGGGGACCTTCGATCCGTTTCTCGCTGGCGTTCCCGAGTTGCCATCGCCTGCGAATGTTGCCGTAGCCGCCGTTCATTCGGCGAAGATTGCCGTGGCATCGCGCGCCGCGGCGAATGCCCAGCGCGAAGTCACACATAACCATGCTCGCGAAGCCACGTGGTCCGTTACGTCGGTCACGACGGATGCGCGGCACATAGCGAAAATGGCGCGACCTATTGACGCGATGCCTGACGATCCGACGCAGGTTGTGACCGCGGACACACCTGCGCGTCGTGCGGATGCGGGGATGGCGTGGGGGACGTTGATCCACGGTCTGCTGGAGCACGCGATGCGGCATAAGGATGCGAGTCGCGAGGATCTGCGTCGGCTGGCCGTCTGGCTCACTGTTGAAGAGCCACAGTTGCGAGCGGTCATCGACGAGGCGCTCGCCACTGTCAAACGCGCGGCGAAGTCAGAGTTTTGGTCCGTTGCGCAGAGTCATACCAGATCGGTAGAGACCCCGTTCGCGATGACGGATCGGAGCCGGCTGACGAACGGTGTGATTGATCTCTTGTTCGACTCTGAAGCGGGCTGGCGGATCGTCGACTACAAGACGGATCGAGCGCTGGACGAGGGACGCTACACGTTGCAACTCGAGGCGTATCGATCAGCCTTGCGAAAGCTGGGGTGCACCGTTGCTGGCACTGCCATCGTTAACGTGCGGACGGAAACGGCGTGAACACCGACGGACTCTCATTCTCGGTCGACAGAACGGAAGGTATGTCATGAGTAAAGCAACGACTCCGCAACTCAAGGCAGCGACTCGTCGAGAGAGTTCGGCAGAAGACCGAAGGGCGCGCAACTCTGAAGGTTCGAACCGTTTGTCAAGCTTCGGAGCGAGATGCCGTCGCGCGTGGCGCGGGTCTTCGCCAGCGTGAGCAGCTGCGTCTCGGCTTCGGGCTTCTCGCCCTCGCCGCGATGCAGGTCCACGAGGAATCCGCCGACATCGCCGACCAGTTGTTCGTCCGCGCGGCGATGGGGCGCAAGGATCTGATCCTTGACGGCACCCTGAAGACCGAATCGGTGCCGGAGCTGGAAAACGACGACCCCACGAACGGCGCACTCGGACGCATCAACTTCTTGAAGGCGATGGGGTATCGCGTCGAGATTCGTTTCGTGGACGTCGATGTCGAGACGTCCGCTGAGCGCGCGGCGTCACGCTTCGCCGAGACCGAGCGGCTCCTCCCGCCCTTGTTCTTGCGGGGCATGGCGGCGACCGCTCCACCCCCGGCGACGCAGGCCGCTGGCAGCAGGACGACGAAACCGCGCCAGACGTTCGAGAAAGTCAAGCATCTCGCGGATGCGTATCAGGTCATCAATAACGACGGCGATTTCGCGCCGAAGAAACTGGTACAGAAGGGCAAGTTGACCCCATGAGCGTGATGGACGACATCTACGAAAACGCGGAGAATCCCGCACGCGAGGGGTCGCGTGAGCTGTTCGAAGGCGAGATGTTGCGGGCGTTTCAGGACGCCCGTGCGCGCGGGGAGACTCCAGACCTGGACAAATACCCATGGTCGCTGCTGCCGAAGTCCGCCTACCTCCAGGACGCTGAACGTCCAGGCGTCCAGGCCGAACTCTACCCGCCTGACGCGCTCGACTTGAAAAACGCCGCCGACACGGCGTGGGAGTCGCGGGAACGCGCCAAGGCCGACTCGAACCGCACCGACAATGGACGCTTGGTGCGCGCAGGGCTGTCGAAGACCGTCAGCACCAGGTCAAAGCGCACGTGGGACGGCGAGCCAGTCGCGGTGAAGAATCCGATGGGCAAGCAGGCCGCTGGTGCGCTCGGCGAAGAGCTGATCGCCGCCTATTTGCGCTCGACCGGCGTGAAAGACACCGGGCGCATGGATTACATGGTCTCGGTGAACAACTACCCGGTCAATCTCATCGCCGGCGACACCGTCATCGAGATCAAAACCGGCCAAGCCTCGAACCAGCCCAACTCACAGCAGTGGCGGTTGACGATTGGACAGCCGGGGAAGGCCGAGGCGGCCTACCTGGCGACGCTCGAACCCGAAAAGAAGGCCGCGCTGAACGTCAGCAAGACCGCCGCGATCTTCGCCAGGAAGGCGCTCGCCGTGGAACGCATCGAAAAGGACTTGGGCCGCCCGCTGAAAAAGCGTACCATGACGCTCATTCTCAATCCGGACACGAAGACGGCGGACATCTACGAGTTCGAGGGGTTCCATCAGCGCCTGGGGTGGGGATCATCGGAGGACTCCTACGTCGCCACCATCAAATACAAGGACGCGTCCCCATGAACACGCGTGACATCCTCCTCGGCTCGGGCTTGGACGTGCCGGAAGACGTCTTGGCTGAAATGGAAGCCGGGATCGAAGGCGACGCGCTGGCGTACGAACAGGCGCTGCGTGCCGCATACGGGTTGCCAGAACCGACACCGGAACCGGAGCCAGAACCCACGCCTGAGCCGGTGTCGCTCGCGACGCCACGGACGCGGGTGGTGAAGGAAATCGTCCGCGACGACCGGGGCTTGATTACGCACGTGATTGAGCGAATCGAAGAGGAATAGCGATGCCGGGAGTGCTGCTGAATCAGGGCGAGACGATTGCGCTAGAAGCACTCGTCAACAAGACGCCTCCCCAAACGCTGGTCCTGAAGCTGTTCACCAGCAACACGACGCCAGCCGAGGGCGATACGGAAGCCACGTACATTGAAGCAGCGGGCTTCGGCTATGCCCCGGTGTCCGTCACGCCGGCGAGCTGGACGACGACAGCGGGTGCGCCGTCTGATGTGACCTACCCGGAGGTCACGTTCACGTTCACCGGCATCGGCGTGTCGCAAGTCGGCCTGAGTCCGCTCGGCGCTGCGGCTGTTGCGGGGTACGGTCGCGTGTCGCTGTTCGGGTATGAGTACTAATCCGTAGGAATCTGAGTTCCTTCAATTGCAGCGTGGTTCCTTAACCTCGGAACGAGCGGAACCCCACTGTCCTTGCCGACGCTGGCGTCGTCCGCCACGGTCGCGGCACCGGTCGTTGTCAATTGTCAGCCTCTCAGTCTCCCCGCGATTGCATCGACCGCCGTCCTGAGCACGCCGACCATTACGCCAAGTGCGGTCACGCTGGTGCCCCCTGTCATCGCGTCGACGGCCTCGGTCTTCGTTCCGGCAACAGCCTCCAAAATCACGACTGCCTTTGTGGGGGGTTCGCCCGTCCTGTTCGCGGGGACGGTCAACGTCGGGCTGAGCCTCGCGCCTCCGGCGATCACGTCTTCGACGACGTTAGCGAGAGGCCCGCGCCTGGCTTCCACGGCTGCCGCCTCACTTAGTCAGCACCACTATTAGGCTCAGCCCGGCGATGACGAGCGCGGCGAGGATGCCCCACGCCATGCACAGCAGCAGCGCATCGAGGCTCACGGCGCTGTTCGTCACGGTACGCCCCAACCGGCGCTATAGCCAGACCAGTAGATCGCGTTGGCGAAGGCCAATAAGTCTTGGCGCGTGACGGAGGGAGGCAGTCTGGAAATAGCAGCGCGGAACGTCACCGCTCGATGCCGGTACCCATGTGAGACGCCGCCCCGACGGCCCGCATCAGATCGCCCGCCGCTTCGAACGTAGTGCGCATTGTCGTAGTACCGCTGTCCGTGCTTCCGCACGCGCATGCCGCATTCGCACGCGCAAAACGGTTTGGGTGTTCCATTTGGGATTCGCGCCACGCAGAGTGGAGCACAGCGTATTCAGACTATCCTGTCTAGTCTTATTCTTCGACGACCGCCATGTAGGCCATGCCGCCGTACTCGACTTTGAGCTGGTCGAGAAACTCGTCGCCGTCCAGCGTAGTGATAAAGCGCGGGCCGTCGTCGGAACCATAGAAGTCTGGGATGCCTTGGCGTTGATAGTCCTCCAACACGCCGAGGAATCCGGTCAGTTCGGCCACGCCGTTGATCAGGTCGGCGCGACCGTATTCGGTGCCACCCTCTTCATAGACGATAACCGTGCGGGTCGGCTTTGCCATTACCATGCTGACGCCTTGAACCTCTCTTGGACGCGAGACAGCCTGCCATCTTGAAGCGCCTGCGCGACGACCTGTCGACTCGCCTCTATGTTCCTGTGCAGTTCGCAACGTTGGCCCATGAGCTGGCACATCTCTTTCTCGGACATCTGGGACCGGACAAGCACCTAAACGTCGGGAAGCGAGCGCCGCTCCTACATTCCCAGGAAGAGCTTGAAGCTGAGTCAGTAACCTATGTGGTCTGCGCCAGAAACGGAGTTATCTCAAAGTCCGAAACTTACCTAAAGTCCTACGTCAACCAACACACGACGGTCGACGACATTGACCTATACCAGGTGATGCGCGCGGCTGGTCATGACGTCCCCCCCGTTCTGAGTAGCGTTTTGGTTTAGAGTCTGGCCCAGCGAAAGGGTCGGACGATGAAGAAGCGATTCACCGAGGCGCAGATTGTGGGTTTCCTTCGAGAAGCCGATGCGGGATTGCCCGTGAAGGACCTGTGCCGGAAGCACGGATTCTCGGACGGGAGTTATTACCTTTGGCGCAGCAAGTTCGGCGGGATGACCGTGCCCGACGCGAAGCGGCTGAAGGAGCTCGAGACCGAAAACCACCGGCTGAAGAAGTTGCTGGCGGAGTCCCTCCTGGAAAACGAGGTGACCCGTGAGGTGCTGCGAAAAAAGTGGTGACCGCACCGGCTCGACGCGAGGTGGTGCGGGAGATGGTCACGCGGGGCCTGAGCGAACGGCGCGCGCTCACCGTCGTGCACATGAGCGCGGCGGCGCTGCGCTACAACCCACAGCCCGATCACGACGCCGACTTACGAGACCGCATCCTGGCGTTGGCGCATCGCCACCGGCGGTACGGGGCAGGCATGATCTACCTCAAGCTGCGGCAAGAAGGCCGCGTGGTCAATCACAAGCGCGTGGACCGGCTCTACGCCGAGGCGCGCCTCCAGGTGCGGCGCCGGCGTCGCAAGAAAGTGCCGCTGGCCGATCGGCAACCGCTGGTGCGGCCGCAGGTCCCGAATGAAGTGTGGTCAGCGGACTTCGTCTTCGATCGCACGGCGGAGGGACGCGTCTTGAAATGCTTGACCATCGTCGACGACGCCACGACCGAAGCCGTCGCCGTGGTGCCCGCGCGCGCCCTCGGCGGGCTGCCCGTGACGCGGGTCTTGGATCAGCTCGCGATGACGCGCGGCTTGCCGCAGGTGATCCGCACCGACAACGGGCTGGAGTTTTGCGGCCGCGCGATGCTGACGTGGGCGCACTCGCGCGGCGTGACCCTGCGGCTGATCGAGCCGGGCAAGCCGACGCAGAACGCGTACATCGAATCGTTCAATGGGCGTCTCCGCGACGAGTGCCTCAACGAGCACTGGTTCACCAGCGTCGCACACGCGCAGGTCGTCATCGAGACCTGGCGGCGCGAGTACAACGAGGAGCGACCGAAGAAGGGACTCGGCGGGCTGACGCCCGCCGCCTACGCCTTGCAGTTGACGGCAGGCACGAAGACGGCGAAAGTAACCGCCGGACTCTAAACCGATCCGCTACTGAAGGAGGGGGGACGTCAACCCCAGCCCATGTCCTGAACCGTTCTCGCGTCATGCGTGCGCAGCTCTCGTGTGAGCCGTTTCGGAACGCATTCATCGAGAAGAAGGCGCATGAGCCACGACTTGCTTCAGGTGTTCGAGCACGCCGAGAGTCAAAGCCTTCTCTACGGTTGGAAGTCGTCGAGGAACTCCGCGAGTGGCCGACCATGTTCAAAGTAGTCGAGGAGCGCCCGAACAGGCACTCGGGTTCCGATAAAGACGAGAGCCCCGCCGAGAATGTCGGGGTCCGAATGGACGCCGGGGACCTTTCGCTCCATGGCTCCTAGCGAGTATAAGTCTGTCGCCCCGGTCGTCGTTCTGGTGTGGCTGACATTGGCCTTCAGCTGTTCCAATCCCCAATCCCAATCGATGCCTATTGCTTAATAGACCCCGGCTGCGTTCCGACGATGAAGGCTTCGGAGATCGCCCCCGGCGTTCCATCGGCGGCCGCGCCGCCGGTTCCCTTGTCCACGGAGAGGAAGACGATGTTGCCTGGAGGCTCGAACTTGGGAGGATCCTTGCGGTCACCGATCCACGCCTTCATCACGTCGATCCAGATCGGCAGCGCGGCCGCCGTGCCGGTCTGGTTGTGGCCGATGGGCTTTTTCTGGTCGAGCCCCACCCAGACCCCGATGGTGATGTCCGGATCGAAGCCGATGAACCACGCGTCGGTGTAGTCGTCGGTCGTCCCGGTCTTGCCCCCGACCGGCCAGTTCAGTTCCGCGGCTTTCGCCGCCGTCCCGCGCTGCA
>DATLXP010000148.1:0-9722 GCA_035575695.1 Vicinamibacterales bacterium | reverse complement strand
CGCGTCTTCGTGAGCGCGAGCATCAGGAGGATCCGGGCCTTGATCGGGGCCAGATCTTCTCCCGCGACCGTCCCGCTCGTGCGGCTGCCGGCGATGCGGCCGCTGCCGGCTCTCGTTGTGCTGACGATGACGACGCCCCTGGCCGTCGCATACCGGACGCCGTCCACCTGCGTCCCACTCATCGCTCCCGCACCCGCAGTCGCGACGACGATCCCTCGCGCTCCCGCATCGACGGCCGCTTTGATCAAATCGCCGCTCGCGCCCTGGTAGGTCAGCAGCACGTCGACTCGCGGAAGTTGCGCGATCGTCGCGACGTCGAATTCGCTGTCCGCCGTGTGCCGCCGTTCGGAGCGCCGATAGTAGACGACGCGATCGGCGTCGACAACACCGAGAATGCCGTAGCCGCGCGTCTGAAACGTCTGAAGCCGGAGCGCGTCGGTCTTCGTCACTTCGCGCGCCGCGTTGATTTCTTCGTTAAGCACCACCATCACACCGCGTCGGCGTGATGCCGGATCCGCGGCGACGCGAAACCCTTCGACCAGATTGGCGGCCCCTTCGTAACCGATCGTGCTCGGGTTGCGCATGGAACCCACTACGACGACCGGGCGCTCATCCCGCACTGTCAGGTTGAGGAAGTACGCCAGTTCCTCGAGCGTGTCCGTGCCACTCGTCACGACGACACCGGCGAGCGCCCTGTCCGTGCGGCACAGGTCGTTGATCCGCCGGGCGAGGCTCAGCCACTGCTCCAGCGTCAGCTGAGAGCTGGCGATGTTGGCGAACTGCTCGAACTCAGCCGTCGCGTAATGGGCGAGTGCTGGAATGGATGTGACGAGTTCTTCGGCCGTCAGCCGGCCGCCGGCGCGGTTCGAGATGGTGCCGCCTGTGGCGATGAGACGTACGCGCGGTGCCGCGCGTCGAGTCCCGTCGCGGGCCTCGCTTGCAGGAGCGACCGCCTGCGGCGCAGACGGCCCAGCGGGTGACGGAACTGACGTCGGCTGCGGTGGTCGGCTTGCGCAGCCGATGGACATGGCATGCAGCGACAGACACAGCAGGAGAGCGAAGCGGGCGCCCATGTGCGCGAAGTGTACCTCAGAGCTTACACGCCCGGCCTCCAGGTCGGATCTACGACAGGTGGCGCTCAATCTGTTCCGCTACCATGCCCACGGTTGCCGCCGATGTCTCGACCGTGTGATCGGCGAGAGCGTAGAGCGGCTCGCGCGTGGCGAGCAGCGTGCGCAAATCGGCCATCGCCTGCGGGTGCTCCGCCATGGGACGCCGGTCTCCCTGTCGCACGACGCGATTCCAGTGGTCTTCTGGTGTGGCGCGCAGCCAGATGGTCACCGCCGATCGTCGAAGCATGGCGAACGTGCCGGGCGAGGCCACGAGACCCCCTCCGGTGGCGAGCACCATCGGACGGGCGTCGCTCAGCACGTCCTGCAGGACTTCGCGCTCGAGGCGGCGATAGTAGTCTTCTCCATGGAGCGTGAACAACTCACCAAGGCTGAGATCTGCGGCTTGTTCGATGCGACGGTCGAGCTCCACGAACGGCACGCGCCGGTTCTTGGCGAGACGGCGGCCGATGGTGGTCTTGCCGGCGCCTCGCAGGCCGAGCAGCGCGATCACCGGTGGAGAGGCGTGGTCGAAAGGGGTGAGGAGCGCAGCCGGCGTCGTGTCGAGCGCGCCTGCGACATCCACCAGGCGGCGCACGGAGATATTGCCGCGCCCCGCTTCCAGCTGGACGAGAAAGCGCGCGGAGAGACCCGAGCGCTCGGCGACTTCACGCAGTGTCCAGCCGCGCCCCAGGCGATGAGCGCGGGCGCGGCGTCCCAGCGAGACGAGAAGGTCTTCGGCCATCGCGCACTATATTACACACATTGATGTTCATGAGCACTATAGTGCCTTGACAGCGGCTCGCCGAGGCAGGTACGCTTGCCCGGATGGCGACCGCAACACACAGCAACCCCACCACCGTCACGTTCGAGCGAAACCCCGAGACCTATCGACACTGGAAGCTCGCCTTCGAGGAGGCCGTGGCGACGCTGTCGATGGACGTGCAGGAAGACGCGGGTCTCTCACCGGATTACCGGTTGAAGCTCAACTCGTACGATCTCGGTGTCGATATCGAACTGGCCGATGCGGTCCAGCGGATCCGCTTCGAGCACCCGGAAGTCCACGCGGTCGTGCTCAACAGCGCGAGAGAACGAATTTTTTGTGCGGGGGCGAACATCTTCATGCTCCGCGGATCGACCCACGCGTGGAAGGTGAACTTCTGCAAGTTCACCAACGAGACGCGGCTCGCGATGGAAGATGCGAGCGAGCATTCGGGGATCAAGTTTCTCGCGGCGCTCAACGGCATTTGCGCGGGCGGCGGATACGAGCTTGCGCTGGCGTGCGATGAGATCCTGCTGGTGGACGATGGAAATTCGGCGGTCAGCCTTCCGGAGACGCCGTTGCTGGGCGTGCTTCCTGGCACCGGCGGCCTCACCCGTGTCGTCGACAAGCGCAAGGTGCGCCGCGACCTGGCCGATTTCTTTGGAACGATCGCCGAAGGCGTGCGCGGCAAGCGGGCGGTCGAGTGGCGCCTGGTCGACGCGGTGTATCCGACGCGCCAGTTCAAGGAGCGCGTCGCGAAGCGCGCGCAGGAACTTGCCGGGCAATCAGATCGGCCGTCTGCGGGGCCGGGCATTACCCTGGGTCCGCTCAACGCCGAGGTCACCGCCGATGCCATCACGTACTCGACGGTGACGCTGGCGATCGATCGGGAGAAGCGCGCCGCGACACTGACGATGAGGGCACCCGACGTCGCGCAGCCCCAGACACCCGAAAAGATAGTTGCGGCGGGCGATCAGTACTGGCCGCTTCGCGCCTTTCGCGAGCTGGATGACGCGCTGCTACGGCTTCGCCTCAATGAGCCCTCGATCGGCACGATCGTGCTGAAGACATCCGGCGACGCGGCCGCGGTGCTTGCGGTCGACGACACACTGCTGCGGCACAAGGACCACTGGCTCGTACGCGAAATCATCCACTTCATGAAGCGCACGCTGAAGCGCATGGACCTCACCTCACGGAGCTTCTTCGCCTTCATCGAGCCGGGCAGCTGCTTTGCCGGGTCGCTCTTCGAGCTGGCGCTCGCGGCCGATCGCTCCTACATGCTGGACGACCCCGAGCAGCCCAACACGATTGCGCTCTCCGGGATGAATGGCGGGCCGCTGACGATGAGCAATGGCCTCACGCGCCTGCAGACGCGCTTTCTCGGTCAGCCCGATCAGGTGCGCGAGGTGCTGGGCGAGGGAGCACCGTTCGATGCCATGGCGGCCATGGACGCCGGGCTCGTGACGTTTGCTCCCGACGAGCTCGACTGGGACGACGAAGTGCGGCTCGCGGTCGAAGGGCGCGCGGCCTTCTCACCCGATGCCCTGACCGGGATGGAGGCGAACCTGCGGTTTGCCGGACCCGAGACGATGGAAACCAAGATCTTCGGACGGCTCACCGCGTGGCAGAACTGGATCTTCATCCGGCCGAATGCCGTCGGTGAGCAGGGGGCCCTGACCGCGTATGGAACGCAGAAGAGGCCGGAGTTTGATTTCAACAGAACGTAAGCTGCCAGCTTCCAGTTTCCAGCTGGAAGCCGGAAGCCGGAAGCCGGGAGCTATTGATGATTTCATCCGAGAAGATTCCCAACAACGTTGGCCTCTCGAGCAACAAGCGCCTCCAACGTGCGCTCGAACACTGGCAGCCCCAGTACATCCAGTGGTGGAAGGAAATGGGGCCCCAGGGTTTCCAGGACTATCACCAGGTGTACGTCCGGACGGCGGTGAGCGTCGATCCCTCTGGCTGGGCGCATTTCGAGTACGTGAAATTGCCCGAGTATCGCTGGGGGATTTTTCTTGCCGATCCCGTGCACGATCGGCGCATCGGGTTCGGCGATTCCTTCGGCCAGCCTGTCTGGCAGGAAGTGCCCGGCGAGTTTCGTAATCAGCTGCGGCGCTTGATCGTCACGCAGGGGGACACCGAACCGGCATCGGTCGAGCAGCAGCGGTGGCTCGGCCAGCGGTGCCCGAGCATGTACGACCTGCGCAACCTCTTCCAGGTGAACGTCGAGGAAGGCCGCCACCTCTGGGCGATGGTCTACCTGCTGCATTCGTACTTCGGCCGCGATGGCCGCGACGAGGCGGAGGAGTTGCTCGCGCGGCAGAGTGGCAACCGCGACAAGCCCCGCATCCTCGACGCGTTCAACGAGCCGATCGAGAACTGGCTCGATTTCTTCATGTTCACGATGTTCACGGACCGCGACGGCAAATCGCAGCTGCTGTCGCTGTCGGAGAGCTCGCTCGACCCCCTCTCGCGCACGACGCGGTTCATGCTGACCGAGGAAGCGCACCACATGTTCGTCGGCGAGACCGGCATTGCCCGCATCATCGAGCGCACGTGCCAGCTCCTGAAGGAATCCGGCTTCTCGGAGAACGTCCGGCGGCTCGGGGGGATCGACATCCCGACGATCCAGAAGTTCATCAACCTCTGGTTCAGCCTCTCGCTCGACCTGCACGGCAACGAAGTCTCGACCAACGCCGCGTCCTACTTCGGCAACGGCCTCAAGGGTCGCGCGCAGGAAGACAAGTACACCGACCACCATGTGGGGGCCGCCTACTATGAGCTCGACGTGCCATACGGGAACGGCCTCGACCGCCAGCACATTCCGATGCGCTCGGCCATGAACGAGGTCCTTCGTGACTGGTATGTCGGTGACTGCGAAGCGGGCGTCGCGCGCTGGAACAAGATTTTCGAGCGCCATGGCATGTCGGAACGGCTCCGTCTGCCGGACCGCAAGTTCAATCGCGGCATCGGAATCTTTGCGGCCCTTCAGTACGAGCCAAGCGGGGCGCCCATGTCCACGAGCGAGTGGGAACGCCGCCGCGGCGAGTGGTTGCCGGCGCCGGCCGACCGGGAGTACCTGCTCAGCATCATGGCCTCGCCGGTGTACGAGCCGGGCAAGTTCGCCAACTACATCGCCCCTCCGCTGCGGGGCGTCAACCGCATGCCGGTCAACTTCGAGTACGTGCGGACGGAAGCGTAGGCCGGAGCGGGTTCCGTAGGCCCGACCTTCAGGTCGTGCGCGCGGCGCGCGTCGCCGTCACCGTCGCAACGATTCGAACACGCCCGACCTGAAGGTCGGGCCTACATGATGGGAAACATGTCATGGGAAACATGTCCGACCAGACCATTACCTACACCGTTGCTGACGGGATCGGCACGATCGAGCTGAACGATCCGCCGGCGAACACCTACTCGTACGCCATGATGCTCGAGATCGACGCCGCCGTGCTGACGGCGCGGATGGATGCGGGCGTCCATGTCATCGTGCTCCGCGGTGCGGGAGACAAGTTCTTCTGCGCGGGGGCCAACATCGGGACGCTCAAAGACGCGGACCCCGAGTTCAAGTACTACTTCTGCCTGCACGCCAACGAGACGCTCACGCGACTCGAGCAGACGCCCAAGCTCGTGATCGCTGCGCTCAACGGCCACACGGTCGGTGGCGGTCTCGAGGTCGCAATGGCGGCCGACATCCGCATCGCGAAGAAAAACGGGGGCAAGCTGGGCCTTCCGGAAGTGGCGCTCGGCGTGCTGCCCGGTACGGGAGGCACACAGCGTCTCGCGCGGCTGGTGGGCAAGGCCCGCGCGATCGAGTTGATGGCCACCGGGCGCCTCATGTCCTTCGACGAGGCCCACACCCTGGGCGTCGTGACGGAGGTGTGGGGGGAGGCCGAGATGAAGGGGCGGAGCTTTGCCGAGGCGGTTCACGACTATGCGAAGCAGTTCACGCCTCCGAACAAGGCCAGCAAGGCCGTGGGCCGCATGAAGCGCGCCGTACAGTCGGGAGCGGAGGCCGGGTTCCTCGAGGGCCTGGCGATCGAGCGCGAGCTGCAGCAGCTCTTGTTCCAGGGGGACGATGCGAAGGAAGGCATCGCGGCGCATCTGGAAAAAAGACCGCCGAAGTTTACGGGGCGGTAGGCCGCCTGCGACCGGCGCGCGTGGCGACAATGTAGGCCCGACCTTCAGGTCGGGCGCGCGCGAACCGGTTGCGACGGTCATCAGGACACGCCCGACCTGAAGGTCGGGCCTACGGGTGCGGAGACGAAATTCGGGTGCGGAGACGATATTCATGTCCGTGACAGCGACAGACCAGAAGCAACTCTTCATCAACAACGAATGGCGCCCGGCGGCGTCGGGCAAGACGACGGACGTCATCAACCCGGCGACCGAGGAGGTGTGCGCGACGGTCGCGTCCGCGGACGCCGCCGACCTGGACCAGGCGGTCCAGGCCGCGCGTGCGGCGCTGCACGGGCCCTGGGGGCAGATGTCCGCGCGTGAGCGCGGACGGCTCGTTCGCAGGCTCGGCGAACGGCTCATGGAGCGTGCCGACGAAGTGGCGCGGCTCGAGACGATGCACAACGGGAAGCCGATCAGCGAATCGCGCCACATCGAGATCCCCGCGGCCGCCGAATGCTTCGAATACTACGGCGGCTGGTCCGACAAGGTGATGGGGGAGACGATCCCCGTGAAGGGGAACTATCTCAACTACACGCTGCGCGAACCGCTCGGCGTCTGCGCGGCGATCGTCCCCTGGAACTTCCCGCTGCTGATCGCGGTGTGGAAGATCGCGCCTGCCCTCGCGTGCGGCAATACGATGATCGTGAAGCCGGCGAGCCAGACGCCCCTGACGGCGCTCGCCATCGGCGAGATCGCGCTCGAGGTCGGGTTGCCTCCCGGCGTCCTCAATATCCTCACGGGGCCCGGCGCGCAACTCGGTCAGGCGATTGTCGAGCACCCGGGCATCGACAAGATCGCCTTCACGGGCGATACGAGCACCGGCAAGTCGATCATGAAGGGCGCGGCCGACACGCTCAAGAAGATCACGCTGGAACTTGGCGGCAAGTCCCCCAACATCGTGCTCGCCGACGCGGACATGGAAGCGGCCATCCGCGGCGCGACGATGGGGATCTTCTATGGCAAGGGGGAGGTGTGCGCGGCCGGCTCGCGCCTCCTCGTCGATACATCCATCAAGGCCGAATTCATCGACAAGCTGGCGGCGCGAGCCAAGAAGATGGTCGCGGGTGATCCGATGGATCCGAAGACGCGCTTCGGCGCGCTGTCCTCGAAAAAGCAGATGGAGACGGTGCTCCGGTACGTCGAATCAGGCAAGAAGGAAGGGGCGACGCTCGTGGCCGGCGGCGCCCGTGCGGACATCGGCACCGGCAAGGGCTACTTCGTTCAGCCGACGGTGTTCGCCGACGTGAAGCCGGAGATGACGATCTCCCGCGAAGAGATCTTCGGGCCGGTCCTCGCGGCGATCGAGTTCGCGGATCTGGACGAGGCGATTGCGATCGCGAACGACTCACCCTACGGCCTCGCCGCCGGCGTCTGGACGCGCGACATCAAGAAGGCGCATTACGTGGCGAAGAAGCTCCAGGCCGGGACCGTCTGGATCAACACGTACAACGTCTACGACACGGCCACGCCCTTCGGCGGCTACAAGCAGAGCGGCTTCGGAAGGGAAATGTCCGCGCACGCGCTCGAGCACTACACACAGATCAAGTCGGTCTGGGTGGATCTCAATATGTAACCGGGGCTCGGGTCTCGGGGCTGGGGGCTCGGAAGAGCGTCAGCGAATCCCGAACCCCGAACCCCGAGCCCCGAACATGTTCCACGTCATCGACGCCCACATCCATATCCAGCCCTTTCACATGATGAAGCCGGACGTGCAGCGCACGTTCTGGCAGAAAAAAGACAACAGGGTGGAGCTCGAAGCGCTGGCCGGGGATCCCGCGAAGCTGTTGCGGCAGATGGATGCCGACGGGATCGAGCGCGTCGGGTTGATCAACTACGTGAGCCCGGACGTGATGGGATTCACGAGTGACGTGAACGAGTGGATGATGCGGTACGCGTCGGCGGACCCTGCGCGGCTCATGCCATTCGGCTCCGTGCACCCTGCATTTACGACGGACGTCGGTGGCGAGACCGACCGCGTCATCGCCATGGGCGCCAGAGCGCTCAAGATCCACCCCCCGCACCAGCTCTTTCGGGCCAACGCGTATCAGGATGAACTGCCGGGGCTGGCCGAGCTCTATCGGCGCGCCGAGGCCGCAGGCGTTCCCGTGACGATTCACACCGGGACCTCGGTGTTCCCGGGTGCGCGGAGCCGGCTCGGCGATCCGATGGACGTGGACGATGTGGCGATCGACTTCCCGAAACTGAAGATCCTCCTGGCGCATGGCGGGCGGCCGTTGTGGATGGAGGCCGCCTTCTTCGTCGTCCGGCGCCACCCCAACGTGTTCCTGGAGATCTCGGGCATCCCGCCGGTCAGGCTGCTGGAGTACTTTCCGCGCCTCGAGGAGATCGCCTACAAAACGGTGTGGGGTACCGACTGGCCAAGCCCTGGCGTCACCTCCATGCGCCAGAATGTCGACCGGTTCCTGGAGCTTCCGCTCAGCGACGAAGCCAGGAAGGCCATCCTTTACGACAATGCCTGCCGCGTGTTCTGATTCCCTCACGATATGAACGACCCGCTGCTGGCCTGGCGCCAGGAATTTCCGATCCTCGACACGTGCACGTATCTCGTGAGCCACTCGCTCGGGGCGATGCCGCGGCGGGCGGCCACGTACCTGCAGCAGTTCGCCGACGAGTGGTCGAGGCGGGGCGTCCGCGCGTGGAGCGAAGGCTGGTGGGAGATCGGCCGTACGACCGGAGACCTGCTCGCGCCCGTGCTTGGCGTGGCGACGGGGTCGATCTCGATGCACCAGAACGTCACGGTGGCACAGGCGATCATTGCGTCCTGCCACCGGTTCGACGGCGCGCGCAACCGGATCGTCATGACCGACCTCGAGTTCCCGTCGAACATGTACCTGTTCGAAGGGTTCCGCCGC
Source organism: Vicinamibacterales bacterium (assembly GCA_035575695.1). Classification (GTDB taxonomy): domain Bacteria; phylum Acidobacteriota; class Vicinamibacteria; order Vicinamibacterales; family 2-12-FULL-66-21; genus JACDCA01. The sequence continues at coordinate 801 of DATLXP010000148.1, read as the reverse complement.
TATGGGGCCGAGATCGTCTACGTGAAGTCGCCGGACGCGATGCGCACGGACCTTCAGGCACTGCTCGATGCGATCGACGAGCGCACCGTGCTCGTGCCGCTGTCGTACGTTCTGTTCAAGAGCGCCTTTATTCAGGATGCCGCCGCGGTCATCGAGAAAGCGCATCGCGTTGGCGCGCGGGTCGTGCTCGACGTCTACCAGGCGGCCGGCACGGTGCCTCTCGAGATCGAGCGGCTGGGGGCCGACTTTGCGGTGGGCGGGTCGGTGAAGTGGTTGTGCGGCGGGCCGGGGGCCGGGTACCTGTATGTGCGACCCGATCTCGCATCCGAGCTGCAGCCGGGCATCGTGGGATGGGCCGCGCATGCCGAGCCGTTTGCCTTTGCCGGAGGGGCCATTGCATACGCCGGCGCGCCGGAGCGATTTCAGAGTGGCACGCCGAACGTGCCGTCGCTGTACTCGGCTCGAGCGGGATACGAGATCGTCGCGCAGATCGGTGTGGCGGCCATCCGGGAGAAGTCGCTGCGTCTCACGAGGCGCCTGATGGTCCTGGCGCGCGAGGCGGGCTTCCGGATCAACACACCGGACGTCGACGCCGAGCGCGGAGGGGCGGTCATCATCGATGTGCCGGACGGGACGCGCGTGTCGGATGAACTGATCCGCCGCGAGGTCATCGTGGACTATCGTCCGGGTGCGGGGATCCGGATGGCGCCGCACTTCTACAACACGATGGAAGAGATCGAGCACGCGATGCGCGTCCTTGGAGAGATCGTGAACGATGGCCGTTAGAACAATTGCGGTGCT
>DATLXP010000147.1:0-1981 GCA_035575695.1 Vicinamibacterales bacterium | reverse complement strand
CTGATAGAACGCGTGGACCAGGAATTCCGGGGAGGCCCCCGGGATCGCGACGACGAGTAGTCGCGCGATACCGAGCGCGGTGAAGAGGGGCAGTGTCGCGAGTGCCCCGATGAACCACCGGCGCCAGGTCAGCGCATACGTGCAGACCGCCGCCAGGTAGACCGGAATCAGAGGGGTGGCCACGCACTCCTGCGTGACCATGAAAGCGCCCCGAGTCGTCATGAGGACATTCCCGGCGGCGTGCGCGTCGACCCCGAAGGCGCCGAGCATGAGCGCCGCGGCGCGGGCGATGTACCCGCCCAGCGCGAGGACGGCGTGGCTCTCCAGGTAGAGCGGGGAGGTGACGGCAAACAGCACCAGAAACGCGATGCTGAGAACGACGAACCGGCGCGATGGCTGCGGGCGGGAGTGCGCCGGCGCGCTCGACGCCGCCTCCTTGTCATCCGGCGGCGGCCGCCTGTCGGCGAGGCTCATCCACCAGAACACATACCCGGCGATCGCGACCGTGAGGACGGCTGGCCAGACGTAGACGTGGAGGGCATTGAACCAGGCTGGCGATGAGGCGACTCGCCCGAGGGTCCCGATGCGCAGCGTGTTCAGGCCAAGGATGAGTGCGGTGCCGCCGGCGGCGCCGGCCAGCCGGCTCCTCCAGGCCACGGGATATGCGACGACAGCCCCGAGGCACAGGGCCAGCGCATCTGTTCCACTGCATGCCAGCGTCGCCTCGACGGGGGAGGTTGGCGCTCCGAACAGCCCGGCACCGAGCCCGGCCTGCAGCCGGGTGACCGGCAGCACGATGTGCGCTTCCAGCCAGCCCAGACGCAGGAGCCCAAACAGACCCAGGCTGCCCGCCGCGGCGCGCAGGATGAAATTACGAGCGTCCGTTGATGTTGATGGGCGGGCTGTGTCCATCAGCACGGGGAATCTCCTGCACCGAGACACTGGCCGCTCCGAGCGCCTGCCCGAGCGCCGCGATGGCGGACCGACTGTGGAGTCGCGTCGAACACGAGAAAATGTCGATGTTCACCGTGCCGGTCTCGGGCCATGTATGAAGGATCGCGTGCGATTCCGCCAGGATCAGTACGCACGTCAGCCCCGCCCCTGGGAAGTTGTGCGACACCGCATCCACGACCGTCGCGCCGGCGGTCTCCAGGGCGGCCACGAACGTGGCCCGGACGGATTCAGCGCCAAGGGATGGCATGGCTGCGCACCCGCTGAGGTCGGCTGAATAGAGCATCGGCTGTTCGCGCAAGGGCATGGTCGATGCTAAAGGTATCGCACAAAGATCCGCCCAGGTGTCCAAAAGAGAACAGTCGTGGAAGCTGTCCGGTACGGTAGAGTATCGCAATGAGACGCGGTAGAGGTGTCGTGAATTCATCCAACAGGAATCCCCATATGAGCCGCCAGCACGTGTACCGGACGACGATTGCCGCCTTTCTGACCGCTCTGTGCGCGGTTGCGCCCGCGTCGGCGCAAGCGCCGCCGCCGGTTGGCGCTGCGCAGAGTTTTGCGGTGCTCGGGGGCACGACGGTGACGGCCGCGGGCACCGGCACGGTCATCAACGGGGACGTGGGCGTGTCGCCAGGGACGTCGATCACCGGTTTTCCGGCGGGTGCCGTGGTCGTGCCTCCCTTTACCACGCACGTCAACGACGGCGCCGCGATCGCCGCGCAGACGTCAACCACCGCGCTGTTCAACACCCTGGCCGCCACGAGCGGTGGCAGGGCGCTCGACGCGGAGCTCGGGGGCCTGACGCTGGCTCCCGGCACGTTTACGATCTCGAGCTCGGCGAACATCGCATCGGGGACGACCCTGACTCTGACGGGGAGTGGGGTCTTCATCTTCAAAGTGGGAAGCGCGCTGACCGCCAACGTCCTGTCGAACGTCGTCCTCCTCAACGGCGCCAACCCGTGCAACGTGTTCTTCCAGGTCACCAGCGCCGCGACGCTCAACGGCACCACGTTCGCCGGCAACGTCGTCG
>DATLXP010000146.1:0-4020 GCA_035575695.1 Vicinamibacterales bacterium | reverse complement strand
GCCCTTCTTCATGTGGGTGCATCTCTACGACGCACACGCTCCGTATGCACCGCCCCAGGAGTTTCTCGAGAAGGCCGGCAACGCCTACGACGGCGAGATCGCCTACGTCGACGCACAGGTGGGGCGCTTGCTCGACGCGCTCGAGGCGCACGGGCTGACATCCTCGACGGTGGTCGCGGTCACTGGCGATCATGGCGAGTCGCTCGGGGAGCACGGGGAGGCGACGCACGGCATGCTGGCCTACGACGCCACGTTGCGAGTGCCGCTGATCGTCTCCGCACCAGGCTCCGACGCCGGCGTCAGCGAGACCCCTCTGTCGCTCACAGAGCTTCCCAGTGCACTCCTCCAGGCGACCGGCGCTGCCATGCCTGCGGGACAGATGTGTGGAGGGGCCCTCCTGCACCGCCCCGGCGCAGGGAGCCAGGCGTCCGAGCCGTGCGACGTCTATAGCGAATCGCGCTACCCGCGGCGTGCCGGGTGGCACGCGATCACGGCCCTTTCGGACAGCCAGTGGAAGCTGATCGTGACGTCGGAGCGCGAGCTGTTCGACGTCCGAACCGACCCGAACGAACAGAGGAACGTCGCCTCCAGCCACGAGAACATCGTCCAGGCCATGGGTACGCGCCTGAACGGGCTCGCCAGCGCCGGTGGCGCCGACGCTGCGCAGGTGGCGCCCGAGGCAGCGGAACGTCTCCGGTCGCTGGGCTACGCCAGTGGCTCGAACGCGATTTCGTCCGACGATCCCAAAGCGCCGAACCCTGCCGCCGCGATTGCCTCCTGGGTGGTGTTCGAGCGGGCGCTGGGTGACTTACAGGCGGGGCGCGCCGTCGTCGCACTGCCGTCGCTGAAAGCCTTGATGACGCAGCACCCCGCCGCCCCGGTGTTTCAGGCGACGTACGCGCAGGCGCTCAAGGAGGCGGGGCGTACTCGCGAGGCCATGGTGATTTACCGGGCCGCGGTGGCGAAGTGGCCGAATGACGCGACGCTCTTCCATGATCTGGCGGTCGCGGCACGCGAGGCCGGGGATGCTGCCGAGGCCGCGAGAGCCGAGCAGGCGGCGCTCGCGCTCGACGGCACGAGCGCCATGGCGCAGAACGGACTGGGGCTGCTGCACGCCGACGCCGGACGGTCGGGGGAGTCTGCCGCGGCATTCGAAAAGGCCGTTGCGCAGGATCCGACCAACGCGTCCTACTGGACCAACCTCGGGAACGCGCGACGTGCGCTGGCCGACGCGCCGCGCGCCGAGGCGGCGTACCGCAAGGCCCTGGGCATCGACGAGGGGTTTGCCGACGCGATCAATGGTCTGGGAACGCTGCTCGTGCAGTCGGGCCGCGCGAGTGAGGGTGTGCCGCTGTTCGAGCGTGCTCTCCGGCGCGATCCGGAGCTTCACGAAGCGCGGTTGAATCTGGGGATTGCCTATCAGGAGAGCGGACAGCGGGAGAAGGCGGCGGCGACCTACCGTGAGGTCCTGAAAAAAACCCCGCCGCGATTCGCCCGGGAGCGAACCGCGGCGGGGGAGTTACTGAAGTCGATCAAGTAGTTTCCAGCTCCCGGCCGCCAGCTTCCGGCGGGAAAGCCGGAAGCCGGAAGCCGGAAGCTTCTTAGAACGTAAACCGCAACCCGACCTGGCCGACGCGCTGTTCAGGATTCTGGAAGTCTCCTGAATACTCGGACGGCTGCAGGAAGTTCGGGTTGGGTGTACCGTCGCCAAGCAGACGGCCCGTGCGGAAGCCCGCCGGGTTCTTGGCGTTCAGCAGGTTGAAGATCTCGCCGATCGCTTCGATCTTCGATGAGCCTACCAGACCGAAGGACTTGGCGACGCGCAGGTTCATCTGCGTGCGCGGCGCGCCGCGACCGCAGTTCCATGTCTTGCAATCGCCGATTTCCTTCGGCGCCTTGCCGGCGCCGTCGTACTGATAGGCCTTGGCCGGCAGGTCGTTGCGTTCGCCGTTTCTGTTGGTGTCGAGGCCTTCGATGATCGATACCGGCAGCGCCGAGCGGAACAGGAAGATCGGCGACACGGTGAAGCCCTTCATCTGGAGAACCGCGGCGACCGTTCCCTGATGCCGTGCATCGGTACGGCTGGTCGGCCCGTAGACCCGCGGGTCGTCGTAGAGTTGCTCGGCTTCCTGGAGAAGGTTCGAGTTCAGCTCGTCACCGGCCGTGCCGATGGTGCTTCTGGATTCCGCGAGCGTGTAGGTCGCCGTGAAGTCGATCCCGTCCAGCATGCGCCGACGGAGCCCGAGGATCATCGCGGTGTACTTGCTCTTGCCGGCGCTGATGGCCGGCCGTGTGCCGGGGGCGTTCGGTTCGAGCGCCAGGAACGCGAGACGACGGGGTGCGGTCGGCTGTCCGACCGGCCTCGTATTGATGCGCGGCCGCACGTTGAGGTCGCGTCCGTCATTCCGGACGAAATCAGCCGTCACAACCGTGCTGCGCATCAACTGGTGAGACCAGCCGAGCGAGAACTGCCTGGTGAAGGGCACCTGCAGACGCGGGTCCACGAACTGACCAATCAGCGGCAGCGCACCGGAGCCGGCCTGGTTCTGGCTCGCGATGTTGCTGATCGGCTGCCCGACACGGAAGAAGCTGCCATCCGCGTTGCGGATGCCGCTCGGCGTGTCCACGTTGAAGATCACGCCCGAGCCGATGCCGGTCGCGTCGATGGCCGCAAACAGCACGTTGGCGTTCGTGTAGCCCATGTCCTGGTAGATGCCCCAGCCGCCACGGGCGACGTCACGCCCGTCGCCGCGGACGTCGTACGCGAAGCCCACACGTGGCTGGATGTTGTTCCGGTCTTCCTTCGGGTCCTTGCCGAAGTTCTCGAGCCCCTTGATGCCGCTCAGCAACCCGGCGCGGCCGGCCGCCTGCACCTTGACAAAGTTCGGGTTCTTCGACTGGTCGATTTGATAACCGGTGATGTAGTCGTAGCGCACACCAAGATTCAGCGTGAGCTTGTCGTTCACCCGGAAGTCGTCCTGCAGGTACGTCGCATACTGCTTCAACGGGATGTTCGCCTCGGCTGCGCCGCCGTTACGAGTCACACTCTGCAGCGGACCGTTGAGGTCGTCGGTGAGGTGGTTGAAGGTGAAGTCGTTCGTGCCGGTGTTGAACGTGATGAACAGTCGCGGCTCGTTGATGAAATTGACGCCGACCTTGAAATCATGGCCGATGCCACCCATGCCGGACATGCTCCACGAGAAGTCATCCCGGAATTGGTACTTCTTCTGCTCGGTTGCCTGCGGCGTGTTGCCGTTCTGGCCGATGCTCACACCGTTGGGGAAGTTGCGCGTCGGATCGGAGCTGTTGGCGGTGATGCCGTTGGCAAAGTCCGCATACTGGAAGATGAACTCATTCAGCTTCGACCCGCCCAGCACCCAGTTGTGGTTCAGGTTGATCGAGTTGAAGGAATTCTTGCTCTGGCCCCATCCGCTCTCGGGCACCAGCGGATCGGCGCCGTACGGCTGCGAGTTGGTGTTGCGGCCGTAGCGGACCGCCAGGTACTGGGCGGCCGACAGGTTCGCTGTGACCTTGCCGGTGCCAAGCGTCTCGCGGTACGGCGTCCCGACAACGCCGTCAGACTCCGGAAACAGTCCGAGGGTATTGACGACCTGGAAGGTGTCCTGCTGCGTGCGTTCGAAGGCGCCGAAGTAGTGCATCCTGTCGGTCACGATCGGACCGCCAAAGGACCCCCCGTACTGATAGCGCCGGTAGTCCTGCTTGTCGGCGCCGCTCAGGCGCTCGTTCTCGGTCTTCGCGTTCATCTTGGTGTCACGGAAGAGCGTGAAGGCGCTGCCCTGCATCTTGTTGGTGCCGCTCTTGGTGACGATGTTCATGACGCCGCCGTTGCTGCGCCCATACTCCGCCTTGTAGCGGGAGGTGATGAAGTTGAACTCCTGGATCGCTTCGAGCGGGAAGAGCTGCAGCAACCCGCCGACCGTGTCGTCGTTGTTGTCGCCGCCGTCGATCTGGTAGTTCAGGTTGCGGCCGTTGCCGCCGCCGATCTGCGGCGCGTACTGC
>DATLXP010000145.1:0-12638 GCA_035575695.1 Vicinamibacterales bacterium | reverse complement strand
CATCCTCGAGATGAACACTGCCAGCTACAGGCGCAAAACCGCACAGGCGCGCATACCAGGCTTCACCAACGAGACCGTCCCAAATCCATAACCTTCTAATTGACGCGCCGCGTCAATTAGCCGACCAAGACATGCCCGCAGACGCTCATCCTAATTGACGCGCACCGCTGATCGTAATTGTCGCCCCATACTGCTGGCCGAGGCTTCCTGGCGGCGGCCGGAACGATGGACGCCGCCGGGCGGAAGGCGCGACTTCCAAGCGAATGTCGGCCTTGCAGCTCTCGCTTCCTGCGGCACCCGACAGGACCATCGGACGACGCCGTCGGGTCCGGCAGCGACCAGGAGCCGGTATGACTTCAGCCGCTTCTGCGAGTGCAAGGTCCTGGACGGCGCAGGTCTGGATCGGTCGACGACTTCGACGAGCGTTTGCGGCCAGCCTCCGCGCTCGTCCGGTTCATCCCGAGTTCTCGGGCCGCGGCATCGAGGTCGTCCGGACCGGGGTGACGCGTGGCATGGAACCGCCGGACGACAGCGATGCGCCGGGACGTTTTGGCCCGTCTCACCGAATCCACACCCGAGAGGTCGGGATCGACGGCCGCCGCCGACGCTGCCTGACGGACCTCTTCGGGCGGGTTGCGGTACGTGAATCTTGTCTTGTCGGGGTCCTGCCCCTTCCGCCAGCCGAAGCTGGGAGTCGACGCTTGGACTCAGCTTCTCGGCATATGCCAGATCGTCCGCCTGGTCGGCCTTGCCAGCGCGACGAAGCGTCTCGCGATCGACGCACGCCGTTCGGACTCTGCGTGCGACAGTCCTTCGGGACTTCCGCCCCTCTCGGACTGCTTTCTCTCTGCGATCGATTTCGACCCGAAGAAATCCGGCATCGGAAGACGGCGCGAAGCGCCGTCGAAGTCTCTCTTCCTGCCCTCTTCCTGCGTTCGCTCTGACTAGGGTTTGGCCCGCACATCCGGGTCCGTCGCCTCGCCCGTCCAGACGCCCGAACTGAAACGTGGAGGGGGAAGGCGTGAAGGCGACCGTTTCCGATCAACGGAAGGCGGCGAAGCGTCGGATCCGATTGCTAGTTAAACCGCTTTGAACTCAGTCGCCATCGCCCTTCGGCGGTTCAGAAAGACCCAGGACCGCGGCGGCAAGTCGGTTCAGTCCTGCGCCTTCGACCCTGTAGTTCACGTCGCGCCCTCTGCGTTCGCTCCTGACGAGCCCCGCCGCGACGAGCGGCTGCAGGTGGTAGCTAACCAGGTTGCGCTGGATCCCCGCGGCGCCTGACAGGACGACCGGACCGACGCCATCGGGACCGGCGGCGACCAGGAGCCGATATAGCTTGAGCCGGATTGGCTGTCCGAGGGCGGACAGGGCCACGGCGAGGTCTCGATCGATCATGCGTCTGACATAGTTGGCGCGACCGTCGCCGCATAGTCAGCAGACAAATATAATGCGCCAATGATTCTTGACGTATTGTTAACCACGTCCTAGGTTGGCTGTGCGGATCGAGAGGATCCGATCGCACGCACAGGAGCATCACATGGCTTTCCACAATTCGAACGAGACTCTCGATCGCCACCCGGCTTCCATGGTGATCGGCGACGCCGACTCGCTTGGCACCGCAACGATCGGATCCAAGTGGAATTGCGACCCGCTCGATCCCGACGCCATCGACGACGTCGCGGTCACGACCACGTCGCGCCGCCTGGTCCGTCTCGCCATCGCGGCGGCGGATGCGGGAGCCCGCTTCGCCCGCGAGGGTCTTGACGAGGATCCCGCAGCCTGGATGCTGACGCCGCGCGTCCTGTTCGACGGGCTGCCGCCTATCGACGCGTGCCAGCAGCGCGGGCACTTCACCCGATCGGTCGTGCTCCATTCCCTCGGGCTGGGCCTCGATGCGGATCCGCGCGCGATCGACGCCCTGCTGGACGAGGAGGACGACGACGCGGACGGAGATAGCGTCCACGACGTCACCGACCACGAATGCGATCCGATGCGCGTCGTCGACGAGGGGCTCGGCGATTCCGACCCCTGGTCGTCGCGGCTTCCCCGTCCCGAACTCCTCACCTGCTGAGTCGACTGCATGGACGGGAGCAGCCGCGTGTTCGCGTTCTGCGCGATCGTGACCGACCGTCCGGCCGACCTGGTCGAGCGGATCGTCGGCCGCTGCGGCGCGAGCGCGGCGTCGAAGGCGACGTTCGCGCACGGGTTCGATCGCACGGCGGTGCTGGCGACGGCGATGATCAGCGACGCGGTGGCGGACACGCTGGAGCTCGCCGCGGCGGATCCCGCTTCCCCCTTGGCGGCAGGTCTGGACGTCGTCGTCGAGCAGCGCTTCGTCGATTGGAAGCTGGCCGCGTGAACCCGGACCGGATCACGCTGTCGTTGGAGGCGGCGGACCTCGCCCGCGCGCTCCATCGGCACCATGACTTCCGCGTCCAGCGGCGTCTCGGGCCGATGGATCGTCGCATGTCGGGCGACGAACATGCCCGCGGAACGGTCGGCCTCGCCCTCGCCGTCCGGACGTCCGGCGACGATCACCGGCGCGACCGGATCGTGGAGCTGTCGGTCCAGCGGTTCCGTCTCGACCGGCTCATGCGCATCGTGGAGACGGGAGAGAGGCGGACGTGGCTCGAGGAGGCGCCAACGCCCATCTCGGCCGTCTCCGGCCGCGACGTCGACCTCGTCGACGGAGACCTGATCGGTCGGGCCATCTCGGATGGGGAGGCGACCGCCATTCTCCTCGACGTCGACTTCGTGGTGGCTCACGGCGCTTCGGCCACCCGGCCGTTCGTCGAGAGGAGACTTCCGCTGGCGGCCGGCCGACCTTGGGCGTGCTCGCTCGACGACATGGACTGGCGGGCCAGGGGCTTCCTGGGCGGCAGTCTCCTCGAGCTGATGGCGCCGATGGGCTGGTTCCACGAGGAGCGAAGGGCGGAAGCCGACGTGACGGCCCTGCTCCATCTGCTGGACCATTGCCCGAGCGACGAGACCACCGTCGCGGGCCTCATGGTGGATAGAGCTGGACGAGCCAGCTGGACCGTGGAGGTTGCCGACGCTCCCGAGTCCGCGGAGGACGTACTGCGCGCGCGCGGCTACGTCCCGGACATCCTTCGCCGGATCTGGTCCGCCTCCGTCTGCGACGAGGACGTCGCGGACGAGGTGCGGTGGGCTTCGATCATGCTTTATGGCGACCGACGCGAACCCGACGTCCGCAGGATCACGTGGTGCGAGAGATACGCCTGACCGACCGCCGACGTTGGACGAGGCGAACTTTCAAGGTTCATCTGGTCCGGGACTCAGGCGACGCGTTCCCACGCACCGACGGAGTTTTGCCGCTCTGGACCTGCTGCGGGAATATCGTCGGGGGCCCCCGCGTCGGTGAGGCGGCCCGCTGAGACGGCTGTCATGGCGAGGAGCAAGGCAAGCCCCTGGAGTGAACGGATCCTCCCCAGCCAGCACTCAACGACGTCAACCTACGGACGGTCGAGCCTTTGGACCTGATCAGATCACAGCACGAGCGAAAGGGCGAGAAGCAGCCCCGCGATCAGTTGCATTCCAAGTCCGATGGCCATGAGCGAAGCCCATGATACCCGCCCAACGCGAGTTCTTCGTCGATGGACCATGATGCCGAGGACGACGAGCAACCCGCTCGCCAAACCGACGACGACAAACGCCATGAATGCGATATCGACTACTTTCATTCTGATTTCATTCTCTCAATTACCGTCGAACTCACCAATCCACCGCTTCGCTCATCGGAATACGTGGCCTGCATCAGGGCGGGGGGGTACAGGTCTTCGTCCTGGAGGAATCCATGGGTGGACATGATGATCTCCCACGGTGCCGTCCATTGTGCGATCGCCTAGACGTCGCGCGGGTGCCCGAACGATGCAGTTCCGGCGAACTTGTGCCGGACGAGGCGTCGATCGCGGTGGCGGTGAAGCTCACGGAGCGTGCAAAGCCTGTCTAGCGGACGGTTTCGATCCGCACGTCCTAGTCGACCACTTGCCGTTTCTTCCACGGTCTGAGAGCCGCCCTCTATGGACCTCGTGGCCAAGCTGCACGGACGGCTTCCCAAGAGGAATTTCAGATGTCGCCGTTCTCGGAGATCTACGATCGAATTGTTGAATTCCTCGGACCCGTCGACGGGGGATGCGCCACGCCGCAAGAAGTGGCGTGTTCTCGTCTCGAGGCGGCAGCCGCTATCGGCACTCCCCCATGCGATACTGCCGCCAGTACCGGTCCCAGCGAACAGCCGCACCGGATGCGATTGCCGCACACGATAAGGACCGACCGTCTGGCAGCGTGCATCGGGCCACAACCCGGCTGTAGCTCTTACCGGTTGCCTCACATCGCAACGTCTGGCGCAATACCAAGCGCTCGACGATTTGCTGGCTGCGTTTGGCAGCGGCATTGTCACAGCGATAGTTGACCCGGCGCGGATCCGCAGCGCGACACGGGGACGCGCTTTCGAAGTCCGGCGCTTGGACACCAGCGATCCGGACCTTGATGCCGTTCGAGCACCAGAGGGGCCCATCGCCGTCATGAACGCGCGTCACCGTGCAGGAGAAAGTCGTTGCTGGTGCAAGGGCGATCATAGAGATACCCGCGGCATCAGTGCTTCGTCCGGCTGGCGTCTGCTACCGCGTTTAGGCAGTCGGCTAAAACCTCCCACTGTCGGTACTGCTCCGGCTCGCCATCTGGCGTCTTCTGCATACCGGACGCGACGATCTGGCAGGCACCCAGTTGCCCATGATCAGCCATCAGCGCGAAAGCCTGCTGCCACGCGTCCTGCATCAAGCGGACAACCAGTCGGACTCGGCATCATCGACCGCCGCGAACATGTCGCCCTCCGCCTGCATGGCGCTAAGGTGCTTCCTTACGGCTTCCGGATCCCCGTTGCGCGGGAAACGGCGATCAGCGACGGCTCCGATAGCAAGCTGACCGACCAGATCGCTTCGGTCTTTCTGCGTGATCAGCCACTGGCCAAACGCTGGCTTAAGCTCCTGCTGGTCGTCGTCGTGCTCGGTCATTCTTGCGTCCCTCGAATCGTTGAGCCGCTGATCGCATCAGATTGATGTTCTTGCAATGTTCTTGCGAATCAGCGGGGATCGCGCCTAGCTAGGGACATGCCGCTCGCGGCGACTCGACACTGATGGAGCAACGAAATGCAGCATGATCTGCAGCTAAGAGCGGCTGCCCGCGTGATATACGACAACGTCTATCCGCCTGCGGATCCCGCCCCGGTCAGCTTCGACGAAGCCGAACGGTTCGGGACCTTGGAGTATCGACAAGCGGTCGGCGCCGCTCAGGATGCTCGGTCTGCGCTGACCGCTCGGCATGAGCAGCTCCTCTTCGCCGCGATCCTGTAGGTCATGTCCTCGACCAACCGAAGCCGCCCGGTCGTCGTCCCGCTGAACCGCCCTAACGATGCGCTACGGCTTCACGACGTCCCGTTCGAACTGGTGCCGTGCGAGGTGCCGTTCTTCCTTGTCCACACGCCGGCGGGGTTCCCGTCCCCGGCGCAGGACGACATGCAGGAGCCGATCGATCTGGGCGCCTGGCTCGTCGAGCATCCCGCCGCAAGCTACATCATGCGCGTCGAGGGACGGTCGATGGCGGGCGCCGGTATCAATGATGGCGATCTGCTGGTCGTGAACCGCGCCAAGGCCCCAAGGACGGGCGCGGTCGTCGTCGCGCTGGTGCACGGCGAACGAACGCTGAAGCGACTGCGCTATATCGACGGCCGACATTGGCTTGTCCCCGAGGCTGAAGGGTTCGCGGACATTCTGATCGACGAGCATGTCGAGATATGGGGCACGGTGGTCGGCGTCGCGCGCAAGATGGTATGAGCCCGCCAATTGCCCTGATCGACTGCAACAACTACTACGTCTCCTGCGAGCGCGCCTTCGACGCCAGCCTGGTCGGTGTCCCGGTCATCGTCCTGTCCAACAACGACGGGTGTGCAATCGCCCGATCGGCCGAGGCCAAGGCGCTGGGGATCAAGATGGGAGATCCGATCCACCACTTGCGCGACAAGGTGCGGCAGCACGGCATTCAGGTTCGTTCGTCGAACTACGCGCTCTACGGCGACATGCAGCGCCGGGTGATCGCCGCCTGCGAGTCCTTCGCCCGTGACTTCGAGATATACTCGATCGACGAGACATTCCTCGATCTCGCCGGCTTCGAGGGGCGCGATCTTGTGGCGCACGCGAACGCGATGCGTGCGCAGGTCCAGCTATGGACGACGATCCCCACCTGCGTTGGCATCGCGGAGACGAAGACGCTGGCGAAGCTGGCGAACGCCGCGGCCAAGAAGAACCCGCAGTTTGGCGGTGTGGCCGATCTTCGCGACGACGACGTGCGCCGCGATGTGATGCACGCGTTCGCCGTCGGCGACGTGTGGGGCGTCGGCGGCGCGACCGCGCGTAAGCTGACCGACTTGGGGATCCATACCGCTGGCGCGCTCCGAGACATGCCAATGAAGCAGGCGCGCGCCATCGGGACAGTCATCCTCGAGCGGTTGGTCGCCGAGCTGCGCGGCGTCCCATCGAATGCGGTCGAGGCGGTAGAGCCGCGGCGGAAGGGTATGGCCGTCACCCGGTCGTTCGGAACGCCGATCTGCGACTTCGAGCGGATGATGGGCGCGCTTTCGCAATACGCGATGCGGGCTGGCGAGAAGCTGCGATCGCACGGGTTGGTTGCGGCTCGGCTGACCACGTTCTTCCATACGAACAAGCACAAGCCCGACCGGCCTCAGTACGGCGCATCCCGCATGGTGACGCTGCATCCGATGACGAATGACAGCCTCGAGCTGATTGCGGCTGCCAGGCGCGGCGCTGAGAAGGCGTGGCGCGACGGATTCGCCTACACGAAAGCCGGCATCATGCTCGACGATCTGCTTCCCGAGGACGAGCGGCCGCGCACGCTGTTCGAAGAGGATACGGCCAAGCGCGATCGACTGATGGGCGCGCTCGACGCGATCAACGGCAAGTTCGGCACATGGACGGCCGTGACGGCGTCGCAGGGGTTCAAGCGCGAGTGGAAGATGCGGTCTGAGATGCGCTCGCCGGCGTGGACGACGGACATTGGGCAGGTGCCGACGGTTCGGGCCTAGTCGCATTCCCTTCAAGCGCACGTTCACGACATTGGTGGATCAATGTCGTGAACAGCGATACGCTTCATCGCAGTTGTCCGGGGGCGGGCGCCAACGAGGGTGGGCTATGAAGAAACTCGCATCGCTAATGGGCCGATCGTTTCTCCTCGTCGCGGTCATCTACTTCGTCACCGTCACTACATCAGCGATCATTTTCGAGATTGCCGAGGGTAAATATGACGCGGTCGACTCATTCTGGTGGGCATTCACCACAGCGACAACCACGGGCTACGGCGACATCTACCCCGTCACGAAGACCGGTCGGGCCGTAGCGCTCTTCCTCACGCACTTCGGTCCAGGTTTTGCCTTCCCAATGATGACGGCGATCATGTCGGCCAAGCTGATCGTGGACAGCGATGCATTCACTCACGGTGAGCAGGAACAGTTGAAGGAAGATATTGCGGCGATCCGGGGAATGATGACGCCAGCCAACGACCGAGGCTTTGCCGCTGCTGCCGGACTGGAGGCTGACATGCGGCGCTACCTGCATGATGATGAGCCGTCCCGTCGCGCCCAATGCCTGGATGAGTTCCGGCAGCGGCTGGCCCTGGCGGCCTGGGCGGACGCCGAACACCGTTCAGACCGCGATAGAGAAGACTGATTATCCGAAGGGGGGTGACAGGTAACGGGACCTGGACGACGAAGCCCGCGTTACATTACGCACCGAAGAAGTGAGTTCGCATGCCCCACGCTAGCAACATCGTTCTCTGCGATGGACCCGACAGCCCCCACGCGTTCGACGTCGTGCCCCTTCAGCCGCGTAACGGCAGCCTGGATGCCATGTGTCCGGTCTGCAAAGGCCGCGGGCAGTGGAATACCGAGATCGATCTCGTCAGTTTCCGGTGCAAGCGAATGGCATGCGACCGGTGCCACGGTGCTGGCTGGGTCGAAACAGGTACCGATCCGATCGGCCTGCCTGACATTGAAGTTTCGCCGGAAGGGTATCCCCGTTGGACGATCCGCTTCGAACCCAGCGACACGAAGGTGGAGGTCGATCCGGCCCAACCTGGTCTGGCCAAAACCTGAGCGGGACCAAGGGGACCGTGCTTAGATCAGCCGAGGCGTCACTGTGCGCGTCGGGAACACCGGCCCCCGCACCGTCATCAGATCCGCCGGGTAAGGTCGCTGCAACGCTAGCACGTCGTCATAACTACCGGTCAGCCACCGATCGTGATCGTCCGGCCGCAGGATCGTGATCATCGCCTTCGGGTGTATCGGTGCCACCAGTTCGTTCGCATCGCAGGTGACCATCGCGAAGTAGCGCTTTTCGCCGACCTGCCGCCAGAAACCGGCGATCGTGAACACGGGCTGGTCGGTCACACCGAACCACATCTCCCCCTTGATCGGCTTCTTGCCGTCGCCGAGGTCGGTGGGCTCGCGCGCCCATTCGCAAAATTCCTTAAGCGGGATGAGGCAGCGGTTCGCTGGCTCGGTGACGAGCGAGCGCCATTGTGGGAGATGAAGTGTCCGGACGTTGGTCTGTGCAACTTTGCGACCAGCCTGCTTGGCCTGCCCCGCCAGGACGTCCCACTCCATCACGTCAAGCCCGCGGCGGTCGCCTTCGTTCCGCACGACATACGCCCGACCGAACGGGCGTAGTTCCTTCGGGTCGAACCGGTTGTCCATGGGCTTATCGGTAAGCCAGTCTGCCCCGAAGCGTTCGGTGATCGTTTCGGATTCGCCGTCAAACCTTGCTCGGTTGCACATCGATCAGTTTCCGAAATTGCGACGCTTAAGCTCGCCGAGCAGCGTTTCGGCTACCGGGTGGCCCACTTCCCCGCCCGACTGCTCGTAGGCTGTGGTCAGATCAGCGTCGGATGCATTGTTCAGCAAGCCCCTGACTTCGGCGCTGAACTCGTCGACTTCCCCGGCGGCTGCATCTGCAGCGTCGTCGCTGGTTATAGCGGGCTCGTCGCCATGTGCTGGCGCATGTGCCATCACCGCATCCTGCTTGAACAGGTCGAAGGCGTCCGCTGCTTCGTTGCGTTCCTCCAGAGCGATCTCGAGGCGGGTGAACAGGTCGAGTGACGGTGCGGTGTTTTCCATCGCGGAAGCCTAACCCCGGTTTGTTAGTCCACGCAACATGCCTCAGCCGCGCAGCTAATTCAGGTGTTTATCCGCCCAACGACTGCACCGATTGCGATCACGGAAACGATGATCGCCCAGCCCTCCCAGGTTCGCGGTGTCCAGCCGAAGCCTACGACTTTGGGCTGAAACCATTCTCGCGGGTGGTTCATCACAGCTCCGATACTGGCGAGGCCAGTCGGCCCCGCCTTTCGCTTCAAGGTCCCGAGCAATACATGTCACGAACGGAGGACGCCACCATGCCCGCGGACATCATGAAGGTAGACGACCAAGCCAAGATCGACCTGTTCCAGGAAATCATGCCCATCGTCATGCAGTACCTGGCGGCAAACTCGGCCGACCAAGAGCTGATCGCCGACGACATCATCGACTTCTTCGCGCTGTCGATCGCGTCGGTAATCCAGAACGACACCAACCTGACGACGACCCAGCTGCAGCGCAAAGGCGTAGAGGCGGCCGGGAAGCACATCGCGCACTGGGTCCGGCTCTTGAAGCTGGATCACGAACAACGCGGCGCGTCGCTGCTGGCGATGACGATGGGTGCGGTCGCGACGGACGAGACGCAGCAATAACTCGCCAAGTTACGTATTAGCGATTGAGATTTGCTCCAGATTAGTGTGGATTATAGCCATTCCGGCCACGTTCCGAATAGTCACCGAACGGTCAAAGAATCGGTGCGTAGGGGAATCAATATGCCGCTGTGGAACGAGAACGCAGTCGCTGTCGAACGCCGGCAGGGTGAGACCGTCATAATCGGCGAGGGCACGCTAGCAGCGCTAGTTGCCGGGCTCCGAACTCTCCGGACTGGTGCACTGAATGGGGTGCGGGTTTCGATGCCGGACCGGCGCGTTCCCCCGTTCATCTTCGAAGGCCAAGGGCTTGTCGAGCTGCTGAGAGACCCGCGACGACCGGAGGCGCAACCGACAAAGCTCCTGTCGCCGTTGGTCTAGTAACAATGCGCTGACGGGGACCACCCGAGCGGATAAGAACAGGGGGTTGGAGCCTGAGGCAGAGCGGAATAACCAGTTGGCAATGGTTTTGCCTGTAGGTTCGTAACGCTGCGGCGGGGCTAAGCACTCTCGCGATACCCACCAGATCGCGGTCGCTCCGTAACCGATCGGAGGATTCGCCGCAGCACTTACCCGCCGGATTTCAACTTATGATGAAGGGCCGGAGTTCGGATATTGAGCACCCTACCCCCTTCCAGTAAGCCTTAGAACGTCGTCCTGCGGTTATTCCTCAGGTCCACTTCTCGAGGTGTCGAGGTCAATGTCCTCGCCTGGGTTTCCGCCGCCTGCACTCGAGCCGCTACCGTGAACTTCCCCGGTCTTGTTATCGATGTACGCCCGTTTGCCTGCCTCGGGTGGGATGTCTCGGCCGTCAGCCGGTTCGCCAGCGCCTGCATTATGTGCACCGTCGCGCTGCTGAAGGTGCCGCTCAGCCGCATGGTTGGCGCTGTCGTACTCGTCGCCTGAGTAGCCTTTCCCTTTACCAAAACCGTCCTCGTTACGGTTTGCGGCCGCTGATTTCACTCGAACATTGTCGCTAGGCTTCGGCGTACTGTCGTCCGTCATGGCAACCTCCAGATCTGGTAGGCAGCCAACGCACGACGAGCAGAAAGCTCCGAGAAACTGATGAAGGGTTTGTAAGTTGACCGACGCAGCCGTCCGCATATCATCGAACCAGCCCACTGAGGGCAGGGAGACTATTAGATGCGTAAACTGCTGTTCGCTGCTGCCTCGCTATCCCTGCTCGTCGGGGCGCCCTCAATGGCTGCGCCATGCAAGGACGCAAAGGGCCGCTTCACCAAATGCCCGAAGGCACCGGCCAAGACGGCCCGGTGCAAGGCAGCTAACGGCAAATTCGCGAAGTGCGGCACGGCTGGCGCCAAGCCCGTTTGAGGCGAGATGAGCGCGGGTGACCACACCCGCGCTCGCTACATCAGTTTTTCGCCGGCGCGGTGACGACCATCGGCGCACTTGCCGGTACGACAGCAACCGAGACGTCCTCATCGATAAAGGCAGTCACCGGCGAGCCGAGGGGAATGTCAGCGCTCGTTCCGGTCATGAAGAAACCCGCGACCGGGATCAGCACTGCAGCGCCGACGACGCCGGCGGTCCCAGTTTTTCCCTTATCGTCGATCGAGCCGCTCATGCGAATTTGCCGACCATTTGCACGCACGTAGAGGACACGTCCGTTGATGCGGCCGGACTTGCCCCACATGCCCTTGTTCCTGACTTCGGTGATCTCACCGGTTGCCGGACTGCCAGCTGGGATGACGACGTTGCCGTCGATCATGACAGCCTCCGCGGTCTCCATCTGAAAACGCTGCCCCACCTTGAGCTTCTTGCCCTTCGTGGTCAGCCCTTCAGCCATCTTTAGCGGAACCGACGTTCCGGCACGAAGCGTTCCCGACGTGGTAGCAGCGGTCGCGACTGGAGCCGTCTGCGCCTGAACCGCAGGCACGGCGAGAGTAAGCGCACACGCGAGCGCGCCAATTGTAAATTTCATAAGATAACCCCTCCTGATTCGGCCTCCCCAGGCCAATAGTTAGAGCGTGTCGCGCAAGTCATTCGGGGTCAACGATAAATCTCCATCCGAATTGGATGTAACGGTGGACGCTGATTGACATGGAATGCGGCATTGCGGCCTCCTCGGGTTGAGCGGATGCTTGAGAAACATGGGGGTGGTGGATGCGCGGTATTCTGAATTGCTTGGTGATCGTCGCCGGCCTAATTTCCGGAACCGCGAGCGCCACGACTGTGACGAGCAACGTGAACTGCAGGAACCAGCCGGAGGCCACCGCCCATATCGTTGCGCGGATCCAAGCCGGCGCCGACGTGTCGGTAGAACGGCGCCGGAATGATTGGTCGCTGATCAGCCACTCGCCGCATAACTGCTGGGTAGCATCGCGGTACCTTGGAGAGCAGAGCACCGCAGATGCTAACCGCGCGAGCCTGCGCCAAACCCGCACTGAGAGTCGTAGCGCCTACACCAACAGGGAGCGCATCAGCCGGCCTAGCCGCCGCTCATCGTTCTGGTCCGGCACTCCGCACCCTTCGACCCGGCGACGGAGTCGAGCGCGACGCGCACCCAGCTACAACTATGGCGGCGGGTCTTGCCCTTGCTCTGGCCGCAACATCTGCGTCGGACCGCGTGGCGGACGGTATTGCATTACTAGCGGCGGAAATAAGCGGTACGGGGTGTAATCATCAGCACAAATAGCTGGGACCGCAGGCACCCACGCAGGGATACGTTGGACTTGCTTCAGAAAAGTGGAGAGTTTTCCTAATGTGAAAGGCGAACTCGATGACGAAGCAGAAGCGATTTACGAAGGAGTTTGAGGATGAGGCCGTACGTCTGGTGGGGACCAGTGGCCGTACAAAGCGGCAGATTG
>DATLXP010000144.1:0-21427 GCA_035575695.1 Vicinamibacterales bacterium | reverse complement strand
AAGAATCCGCTTGCGGACATTCGCAACACGAATACGGTCCGCTACGTCATGAAGAACGGTGAGCTCTACGAAGGGGAGACGCTCGAGCAGGTCTGGCCGGTGCGGAAGACGCTCCCGAAGTTCTGGTGGCTGGACGCCGCGCCGAAGGGTGCGCACATGGGGAGCAAGTAAAATGCGATCGATGAGAAGGACCCTCGCAGCCGTTCTCGCGTTCTCGTTGCTGGTCGCGGCGCCCGCGCTCGCGCAGAAGCGCCCGATCACACACGAGGACGTCTGGCTCTCGAAACGACTGGCCGCGCCGGTGCTGGCTCCGGATGGAAAGTGGATCGCCGTGCAGGTCACGGATCCAGCGTATGTCGATGCCGACCAGGGCAGCGATCTGTGGCTGATCGCGTCGGACGGCGGCGCGGCTCCTCGCCGCCTGACCGCGACGCGCGGGGGCGAGAGTGGCGCCGCCTGGAGCCCTGACGGCAGGCGCCTCGCCTTTTCGGCGCGGCGCGACGGTGATGATGCCGCGCAGATCTACGTGATCGATCTTGGCGGGGGAGAGGCGCAACGCGTCACGAACCTGTCGACCGGTGCGCGCGCCCCTCAGTGGCGCCCCGACGGGAAGGCGGTCCTCTTCCTGAGCGACGTGTATCCGGGCGCGAGAACGGATGAGGACAACAAGAAGACGGCCGCTGACAAGCGCACCCGGAAGTGGAACGCCCGCGTGTACGACAGCTTTCCGATCCGGGATTGGGACCGGTGGCTCGACGATCGCCGGCCGAGCCTGTTCGTTCAGGAGCTCAGCCCAGGTGCGGCGGCGCGCGACCTCCTCGCCGGCTCGCAGCTCGTCGCGGGCATGAGCTTCGCGGGGCAGTCAGGATCGGGCAGCGACACCATCGCGGCGGCCTGGACGCCGGACGGCCGCAGCGTGATCTTTGCCGCCACGGCGAATCGCAACGAGGCGGCGTTTGCCGAGACGGTGCAATCGCTCTGGATCGTGCCCGCGTCGGGAGGGGAGCCGCAGCGCATGACCGCGGACGCCGACTCCTACGGGCGTCCGGCGTTCAGCGCCGACGGCAAGGTCCTCTTCGCACCTGTGGAGCCGGCGACGAACAAGGTCTACAACATGAACCGGCTGGCGCGGTGGGACTGGGTGTCGGCGCCCGACCTGAAGGTCGGGCCTACGCAGGTCGGGCCTACGCCGGTCGGGTTTGCGGCCGCTCGCACGATCGTGACGGGAGGCTGGGACCGCTCAGTCGGTGCGTTTGTGCCCTCTCCTGACGGTCGCAGCGTCTACATCCTGGCCGAGGACCAGGGCCGCCAGAAGGTGTTCATCGTGCCGGCCACCGGCGGCTCGCCGAAGGAGCTCGGTGCGCTCACGTCCGGCACCTACAGCGGGCTCGACGTGCGTGGGCCGGCGGGTGCGCCGGTCGTCGTCGCGGGCTGGGACAGCGCCGTACATCCTCCTGAGATCGTGCGTCTCGATGCCTCGGGAGCGGCGACACCGTTGACGACCTTCAACGCGGCGCGGGCGCAGCAGATCGACTGGCAGCCGCTGCAGGAGTTCTGGTTCGACAGCAGCCGCGGGAAGAAGATCCAGAATTTCATCGCCCTGCCGCCGAACTTCGATGCGTCGAAGAAATATCCGCTCTTCGTCCTGATGCACGGTGGCCCGCACGGGATGTGGATCGATCAGTTCGTCATCCGGTGGAACTATCACCTGCTGGCGCAGCCCGGCTACGTCGTGCTGATGACCAATTACACGGGGTCCACCGGGTTCGGCGAGACATTCGCGCAGGAGATCCAGTTCGATCCGCTCGAGGGGCCCGGCAACGAGATCAACGAGGCGGCCGACGCGGCCATCAAACGATTCGCGTTCATCGATGGCACGCGGCAGGTGGCCGGCGGCGCGAGTTACGGCGGGCACCTGGCCAACTGGATGGCGGTCACGACGACCAGATACAAGGCGCTCGTCAGTCACGCCGGGCTGTTCGATCTCGCGCAGCAGTGGGGGACGAGCGACACGATCTATGGGCGTGAGCGGAACGTCGGCGGTCCGCCCTGGGAAGGGGCGGCGCTCTGGACGAAGCAGAACCCCCTGTCGCGGGCAGGGAATCTCAAGACCCCCATGCTCGTCACGGTCGGCGAGCGCGATTACCGCGTCCCCATGAACAACGCGCTCCAATTGTGGAGCGCGCTGCAGCGGATGAAGGTCCCGAGCCGGCTGATCGTGTTTCCGGAGGAGAACCACTGGATCCTGCGCGGCGAGAACAGCCGCTTCTTCTACGCGGAGATCCACAGCTGGGTGAAACGGTGGCTGACGGCCACGGTTCCACACGGTTCAACACGGCAGATCCCGACTCCGTAGATGGCGAACGCTCTGGATACCGCGGCGAAGCTGGTTTTTCGGTTACCGGGAGTCTTCGCCGTGTTGAGCGGTGTTGAACCGTGGCCGTATTGTGCGAAGTCGACCTTCACCCGAGCTCGGTCACGGCGGTACCTCCGGTTACTGGAAGTCCAGCGGTGTTGAACCGTGGCCCTATCTGGCGATGTCGACCTTCAACCGGGCATCGCCGCGGCATGGGCTCGCCGTGGTCGCGCGCAGTTCGTAGATCCCCGAGTTTGCGTATATGTGGGAGCGTGTTGCCGGAAGCATGCCGCGTACCCTGACGGTCGTTCCGTCACCGAGATCGAGAAAGACCGTGCACGTCCCGCGGCCCTGGATCGTCACCATGATCTCGAGCGCCCCAGGCGTGCGCCCGGGCTCCGCTGACAGGCTCCAGATGCCGCGTGCGATCGACCGCAGGCTGATCGTCGCGCGTGCGATGCCGTCGCACGGGGCCTCCGAAGTCGCGACCACGAGGTACTCGCCGTCCCCCTCGTAGGCGTGCTGGACGCGATCAGGCAGTTGTGCGGTGCGCTGTTCGGTCGTCCCGTCTCCGTAATCGATGCTGTACGCGCACCGTCCGGAACCCAACAGAGAAATGATGACCCCGGGGCCCTCTGCCTGGGTCGCGGGACGGAACTCGATACGACTGATCCGCGCGGGCTCCTGCGCGGAAACGGCCGCGGTCCCGAGAGCAGCGGCTGGCGCGAGCACGGCTGCCGCGAGCAACAGAGTGAACATCTGAGCGCGTTGCATGATCTGTCCTCCCGCCTCCAGGCGTGCAACTCCCAGGCCGTCGGCGAGAGCACGGTTCGTCCACTAGACTGTAGCCCCCATGAGCTCTTCGTTCTCGCGTTCCTGGCGCACCCTGCGCGAAGCGATCAGCGGATCGCAGATCGACTACACAACGGCGCCCATAGGGCGGGCGGTCGTCATGCTGGCCGTCCCGATGGTCATGGAGATGGGGATGGAGTCCATCTTTGCCGTCGCCGATGTCTTCTGGGTGGCGCACCTCGGCGCGGACGCGGTGGCCACGGTCGGGCTGACCGAGTCGATGCTCACGCTGATCTACACGGTGGCCATGGGGCTGTCGATCGGCGCCACGGCACTGGTCGCGCGTCGAATTGGCGAGCAGGACCCTGAAGGAGCCGCGAAGGCGGCCGGACAGTCGATTCTGCTGGCGCTCCTCGTGGCGATCGCGACGGCGGTCCTCGCGGCCCCTAACGCGGCCTTCCTCCTCCGGATCATGGGGGCGTCTGATGACATCGTGCGCACCGGCAGCGGCTTTACGGCCGTGATGCTGGGCGGGAACGTGACCGTCCTCATGCTCTTCATGCTGAACGCCGTCTTCAGGGGCGCGGGTGACGCGGCGATCGCGATGCGCGTACTGGTGGTTGGCAACGCGCTCAACATCGCGCTCGGCCCGTGTTTCATCTTCGGCCTCGGTCCCTTTCCGGAACTTGGCGTGACCGGCGCCGCCGTCGCCACCAACATTGGACGGGGAGCGGCGGTGGTGTACCAGGGCATCGTGCTCGCTCGAGGCCGCGGACGCGTGCGCGTGCGTCTGCGGCACCTGCGGCTCGACACCGGCATCATGCACAGCGTCGTGCGTCTCTCGGCCGCCGGCACCGTCCAGATCCTGATCAGCACGGCGAGCTACATCGGTCTCGTGCGGATCCTTGCGGTGTTCGGCAGCGCCGCGCTGGCCGGCTACACGATCGGCATCCGCATCATTATCTTCGCGCTGCTCCCGGCGTTCGGCCTGAGCAATGCGGCCGCGACGATGGTGGGCCAGAACCTGGGGGCCGGTCACGTCGGTCGCGCGGAGCAGTCGGTCTGGACCGCAGCGCGGTACAACATGATCTTCCTCGGGATCATCGGCCTGATCTTCCTGGTCGCCGCCAGGTCCATCACGTCGATCTTCACCAGCGATCCCCTCGTCCAGCCCTATGCGGTCGCCTGCCTGAGAACGGTCAGCCTCGGGTTCGTGTTCTACGCCTGCGGCATGGTGCTGACGCAGGCGTTCAACGGCGCCGGTGACACCTGGACACCGACCGTCATTAACCTGTTCGTGTTCTGGCTGTTCGAACTGCCGCTCGCGTGGGTCCTGGCACGAACCCTCGGGCTCGGCCCGCAGGGCGTCTTCGTCTCACTGACCGTGTCCTACTCCATCCTCGCGGTCGTCAGCGTCGTGCTCTTCAGGCGCGGGGCGTGGAAGACGAAGAAGCTCTAGGACTTCACGCTAGTCCGCGCGTAGCGCCACGATCGGATCGATCGCCGTCGCTCGGCGGGCAGGCACGTAACCAGCGGTGACGGCCGCCGCGATGAGCACGGCGGCAAAGCCGAGTGACACGCGGATGTCGCTCGAGATCACCCCGACAAGTGCGGCTTCGAGCCCCCGGCTCAGGGCCGCCGAGAGCAGCAGGCCGAGGACGACGCCGACGGCGGTCATCCGTGCCGCCTGCCCAACCGTCAGGCGCAGCACGTCGCGGCGATTGGCGCCGAGCGCGATCCGCACGCCAATCTCGTGCGTGCGCTGCGTGACGATGAATGCCATCAGGCTGTACACGCCGACCACGGCCAGTACGAGAGCAAGCGCGCCGAAGATCCCCATGATCGCGGCGACGTACTGCAGGCCGATCGTCCGCTCCTGCACGGCCTGCTGCATCGGCATCACGTCAAACAGCGGTTGCGCGGCATCGACGCTGCGCACGGCACCGCGCACGGCCGGGATCAGACCCGCCAGATCGCCGTCCGCCCGAACCGCAATGGCGAGGCAGGAGGACGGGGCCTGGCTGTAGGGGCGGTACACCGTCGGATAATTGCGGCGTCCGAACCAGTCGTGGATCACGTCGCCTGAAACCCCGACCACGGTCAGCCACGGACTGGTCCCGATCTTTATCCGTCGTCCGACAGGATCGCTCCCCGGGAAGTGCCGATCCGCAGCCGCTTTCGTGATCATGGCGATCGGCTGCGAGTCGGCGGTATCCGCCGGCGTGAATCCGCGCCCCTTCAGCAGTGGGATCTGCATCGTCGCCAGGAACTCGGGCCTGACCAGCCAGTGGTCCACGAGCGGAGGATTCGCAGCGTCGGCATTCGGCTGGCCCTCGATCTCGAGCGCGCGGCTGGAGTTGTTGCCAGAGGCAGGCAGCACGTTCGACACGCCAACGGCGCGGACGCCCGGCAGCGCGGCAAGCCGGTTGTGGAGGGCATCGACGAACTGGAGGCGGGCCCCCGGTTCGGCATACTTCGCGTCCGGCAGCACCGCCCGCATGCTGAGCAACCCTTCGGGCTCATAGCCTTGCGAGCCGTTGAGGAATCTGTGCGCCCCGAGCGTGCTGAGCCCGGATGCCACGAGCAGCGGCAGGGCGAGCGCGATCTCCGCGATGACCAGGGCGTGGCGCAGGCGTTGTCGCTGCCGGCCCGCGCTCGAGCCGCGTCCGCCGTCCTTCAACGACTCGGTGAGCCCAGGGCGTGCCGCGCGCCATGCGGGCAACGGCCCGAAGATGATCGCCGTGGCCACGGCCAGCAGCCCGGTGAACGCGATGAGGCGCCCATCGACGTCCATGGTCTGCCATCCCGCGACGAACCGGACCAGGCGAGGGGGCAGGTTCACACGGATCAACTGGATGCCTGCCCACGCGACTGCCAGCGCCACCGGCACGGCGGCAAGCGCCAGGACCGTGCTCTCGATGAGCATTTCCCTGATGATCCGGCCGCGGCTGGCGCCGAGTGCCGCGCGGACGGCAATCTCGCGCTGGCGTTCGGCGCCCCGCGCAAGCAGCAGGTTGGCGATGTTGGCGCAGGCGATGAGCAGGACGAACGCGGCAGAGGCCTGCCACAAGAGGACGATCGGGCCGAGGCCCTCGTCGCGCATGCCCTGCACGAGCGTCAGCACGCGCGCGCCACGGTTTTTGTTGGCCTCTTGGTACTGCTGCTCGAGGCGCTCGGCGACCACCGCGATCTGCACACGGGCATCGTCGAGGCTGCGTCCGGGTGCCAGCCGCCCGACGACGGTCAGGTTGCGGGCGTCGCGACGTGCGGCCGTCTTGAAGTCGAAGGCGAGCGGGGCCCAGATATCCGCCCCCATAGGAAAGGCGAAGCCTTCGGGTGCGATGCCGATGATCTCGAACTGCTCGGCGTCAAGCATGACCGCCGTGCCGAGGATGCCTCGATCGCCGCCGAAACGGCGTTGCCACAGGTCGTGGCTGAGGACCGCGCGGCGATGGTTGCCGCGGGTTTCTTCATCGGCCGCGAAGGTGCGCCCGAGCGCGGCCTGCACACCGAGGGCGGGGAAGAAGTTTGCGGTCACGAAAAAGCCCGACACCCGCTCGGCCTCGTCCGGGCCGGCGAGATTGACGTCCCACCACTCGAAGGCCGCGAGGTGCTCGAAGACGTCGGTCTGCTTCTTCCAGTCGAGATAGTTGGCGGGGGAGACGGTCTCGCGTGTATCGAGGGCATTGCCGGGTTCGGTCTCCGCCACCATCACCAGACGGTCGATCTGCGGAATCGTGAACGGCCGCAGCAGCAGTGCGTCGACGAGTTCGAAGATCGTTGCGTTGGCGCCAAGGCCGAGCGCCAGCGTGAGGATCACGAGCGCGCTGAGGGCCGGGCGCTTGACCAGCGTCCGAACGGCACGGCGGGTTTCGGTGACAAGGCTGCGCATGATTGAATCTCCTCGAGTGGGTACGAGCGGAGCGGCTGGCCGTCGGTGCGTCGTCTGTAAGGCGCGGTGTGCCGCGGCTCGTACGGCGAGGCGCACCGCGTGGGCGGCATACCAGAGCCGGGCCCCGCGAAGGCCCGCCTCGGCGACCTTGTGAACGAACTCTTCGTGCAGGTCGCCGAGCACCTCATCGGTGCTGTCGCGTCTCGTCGTGATGGCAAGGAGCGCCGCAAAAAAACTCGGCGGGCGTGGACTCGCGCTCATGGACGTTCGAGTTGCGACTCGACGCCTTTCCAGAGCGCCATGAGCGCCGCGCGGGAGGATCGCAGGGCCGACCGCCCGGCGGGGGTCACCGCGTAGTACCGGCGCGACCGCCCGCCGCGTTCAGGCAACGGCTCGCTCATCCTGGACGTGAGGCATTTCTTGGCCTCGAGCCGCTCGAGTGCCGTGTAGAGCGCGCCCCGTGCCACGGTGCGTCCCGTCCGGCTCTCGATCTCTTCACGGACCGGGATCGCGTAGGCCGCATCGCCGAGCCGCAGGATCGCAAGGAGCGCAATCTGTTCGAACTCGCCAAGGTATGTCTCAGGCATAGAATGTCTGCATTGTAGGCCATATACGCCACTGATGGCTCCGGAGTTCCATGCCGTGTTGAGCCCTGTTCAACAGTCGCCTACACTTCTAGGCGATGAAACTTGCAGTTACCCTTCTGTTCTGCCTCTCTGCCTCGGCCGCCGCCGCGCAGGGGCTCGCGCCCAACACCCAGTACGATCCCGCGATTCCCACGCTCAAGACCGTGGTGGGGCACGCACCCGGTGACGAAATCACGACGCCGGAGCAGATCGGCAAGTATCTCGACGCGCTGGCGAAAGCGGCGCCGGACCGCACCCGCCTCGTCGAATACGCGAAGAGCTGGGAAGGGCGGCCGCTTCATTACCTCCTCGTCGGTTCGCCCGAGCGGATCGCGAAACTCGACGACATCAGGCGCGGTATGCAGGCCCTCGCGTCAGGGGCCGGCGACGCGGACCGCCTTATCAACGACTTGCCCGTCGTCGTCTGGCTGATTCACGGCGTCCACGGCAACGAGATCACGTCGTCGGATGCGGGGCTGGCGGAGGCGTATCATCTCCTCGCGGCACGCGGCAGCGCCGACGTGGATCTCACGCTGAAGGAAGCGCTGGTCATCATCGATCCGATGCAGAACCCCGATGGGCGGCAGCGGTTCGTGACCCAGAACCTGCTGGGGCGCTCGCTGGAGCCTGACTCCAATCCGCAGTCGGCCGAACATGACGAACCATGGCCCGGCGGTCGCTCGAACCACTACCTGTTCGACATGAACCGCGATTATTTCGCGCTGTCGCAGAAGGAAACCCAGGGACGCGCGCGCGTCATGCTCGAATGGTTTCCGCAGGTGGTCGTCGACCTTCACGAGATGGGCGGGAACTCGACGTACTACTTCGCCCCCCCGGCGGCCCCGTTCAATCCGCTTATCACCGACCAGCAGAAGAAGCTGCTCGACCTGTTCGGACGCGCCAATGCCGGTGCGTTCGATCAGCGGGGATTCCCGTATTTCGTCCGCGATACGTACGACGCCTTCTACCCCGGGTACGGCGACTCCTGGCCGGGTTTTCACGGCGCGGTCGCCATGACCTTCGAACAGGCATCCCCCCGAGGGCTGTCGTTCGCGCGCGACGATGGGACGACGCTGACCTACAAACAGGGCGTGACGCAGCATTTCACCGCCGCGGTGACGACGGCCCTGACCGCTGCGAGGAACCGCGAGCGGATGCTGAAGGAGTTCCTGGAGTATCGGCGTAGCGCCATCGCGCTCGGGCAGAATGGGACCCGCGAATATCTGTTTGCGCCGGCAAAGGACGCCGCACGCGCCCATCGCCTTGCGCAGCTGCTGGCGCGGCAGGGTGTGCAGGTGAAGCAGGCGGAAGAGCCCGTCCAGGTCGGTTCACAGTCGCTCCCGAAAGGCACCTACATCGTGCCGCTGGCCCAACCTGCCGGACGCCTGGTCCGCAACCTGCTGGATCCCGACATCAAGATGGACGAGCCCTTCCTGAAAGAACAGGACCGTCGTCGCAAAGCGCGGCTGAACGATCAGATCTACGACGTCACCGCCTGGAGCCTGCCGCTGATGTTCGATGTGGAGCTCGTGGCGAGCGACCGTGGCTCGAGCGTGCGCACCCGCGACGTCCGCGCGGACGAGGAGATGCCCATCCAGACCGTGGCCGTCCCTGGTGGCGCCATTGGTTTCATCATGCCGTGGAGCTCGGGCGCGGCCGCGATGTCGGTCGAAGCCCTGCGGCAGGGGATCCGCATCATGACGCTCGACGAGACGTTCACGCATGCCGGACGGAAATATCCCCTCGGCACGGCCTTCATCCGGTTTGCGGGCAACGCCGAAGGCACCTCCGGAGCCGTTCAGCGCCTCGCGCAGCGCCACGGAGCGGAGCTCGTGGCCGTCACGGAGAGCTGGACGGAAGAGGGCACGTCGCTCGGCAGCGGGCGCGGGGGGCGGCTCAAGTCTCCCCGGGTGCTGCTCGCATGGGACGCTCCAGCCTCGTCGCTGTCCGCAGGTTGGGCGCGGTATGTCCTCGAGCAGCGGTACGGTCAGCGTGTCTCCGTCGTGCGCGGCTCCACGCTCCAGAATTTCGACATGAAGGACTACGACGTGCTGGTGCTGCCCTCCGGCAGCTACAGCTTCAGCGACGACGGGCTACGCCGGATCAAGGACTGGATCCGGAACGGTGGAACCCTCATCACCATGGCGGAGTCGTCGCGCTGGGCCGCACGTGACCGCGTGGGGCTGCTGTCGACCGACACGCTGTGGCGTGACGGCTCGCCGGTGAAGGATGCGGCAGAGCGTGAGGGGAGTGGCAGCGGCGGAAGCGGTAGCGGTGCAGGTGGCAGCGGGGGTGGGGCGAAGCCCGAGAAGCCGGACCTGACCAAGCCGTTCGACCTGGACAAGGCGATCCAGCCTGAGCGGGAGGGGCCGGAGAATCTTGCCGGTGCGATTCTTCGCGTGATTCTGTATCCCTATCACTGGTTGACTGCCGGCCTTGACGGTGACATTCAGACCGCTGTCGAGGGCAGCCGCGTCTTTGCCCCGCTCAAGCTCGATGCAGGGACGAACGTCGGCGTCTACGCGCCGGCCGATCGACTCGTGGCCGCCGGCCTCGTGTGGAAGGAAGCGCAGCCCCTCCTCGCGCAACGCGCCTACTTGATGCACGAGCCCATGGGTCGCGGCCACGTGATCGCGTTTGCCGAGGACCCGAACTACCGCGCGTACGCCGAAGCGACCCAGCTCCTGTTCATCAATGCCGTCCTGCTCGGCGCGGGACACTGAGGCACGCTACCGACGCGTCACGGATGCTGTCGTATCCGTCGCCGTGATCGACAGGGCATCCCCGGTCCGGATATCGTCGATGGGGCAGACGACGAGAGGGCAGCGGAGTCCGTACAACTGGTGGGCGACCAGCGAGCCGACGGTGAGGATGGGATCCGCGATCGCCAGCACGATGCCGGCCGGACCCGTCCCGCGTCTGATCGTTTCCGCCAGCACCGAGGAGGCTGACGAGGAGCCGCGGCCGCTGCGCATCACGAGGATGCGCCCGGTCACGATCTCGCCGCGATCGGGGTGCGAGTGGTCGATGATCCGCCCGGTGCGTGCCTCAATGCCTCCCCAGAAGCTCAGGGGTTCGGCGAGGACCAGTGCGGTGCCGTCCGCCTCGCCGGCTGCGTACGCGCGCGCCACTCGCGTCAATCGATCACCCGCATGACGCGCCCGGCCGCCGCTGAGTGCACGCAGTCCTCCATCTCGCCGAAGGCCACCTGCACGCCGATGTTTCCAGGCGCGTAGTGCGCCCACTTGCCGGAGTTGGTCATTACGACGCCATTAGTCTGGCGGAGGACCGGGGTGAGATACGTGCAGGTATCGGTGACAGGGATGACGTGAAACTGTGCGAATGCGTCGTGCAGGCCTGCGCGCTCGAGCGCCTGGAGGGTCGCGCGTCCGGTGTTGACATAGATCGGCACACCCTGCGCCGGCTGCACGGCGTGAAGGATCGGCAGGAGCCGGTTCCACTCGTCGAGCGAGAAGTGCGGAGTGCCCAGACACACAGCGGTGATCGGCGAGCCGTCAGGCACGGTCGAGAGTCGTGCCAGCGTGCCCCGGATGTCCGCCGGTGTGATGTCACGGACGGCCTGGGGCGTGGATCCTCCACATGCGTCTGGCGTCGTCGGTGCTTCCGGAGTGATGCCGACCGCATGGAACAGCGCCACCGCGCCCGTCGAGGCCGCTGCGGCGCCGAGCGCCTTCAACTGGTCTTCGGAGCGCGGGACGGGCAGCCCTTCGATGACGGGAATGCGCTCATCGCTCTCCGTGCCGATCAGCAGGCCCACCGCGACATACAGCGCGTCGGTGGGTCGTTGCGACGGAGGGAAGCCGGTGAGACGAAACAGGATCTGTCCGTGGCGGTTCTCGTCGAGGTGCAGGCCCCACGCGGGGGCGCGTCCGGTCATCGCGCAGCACAGGTCGATGAAGTCACCGTATCGGTTTGTGCGCGCCCCGATGACGGAGTTGGCGAAGACGATGGCGTTCGATTCGCCCCAGGCGACCTGTTCCCCGAAGACCGGTCGGTACGCCGTGTGGTACGGAGCGCAGGTGAAGGATGGCTGGCAGCCGAGCTCTTCGTGCGCCTTCATCAGTCGTCTGGCGGGGGCCTGGTCCTGCGAGGTGAGCTGCACGAGCTCTGGATGAATGAGGTCCAGGGCGCCGACGTTGAGGCTCGTGGGCACGCGGACGCGTCCGCCGGTCGAGACGAGTCGTTCCACGAAATCGAGGCTCACTTGCCCGTGATACAGGCAGCCGTCGATGTGAGCCCGCGAGATGTCGAGCAGCGCAGGGGCAGCGACGGCTTCGGCGAACGATACGAGGATCTGCATTGCGAATGCTGCCGCCGGTCCGGCTTCGCCGTGCAGGAGCGATGCATCCGACGCGTCGAGGCGAAGCGTCATTCAGAGCCGTCGGCGCGGCCGACACTGACGTCGCGGTCGCCGGTCCGGCCGCCGACACGGACCAGCCAGGGGTTGCAGCAGACCTCGCAGTCCTGCACGAAGCTTCCGCGCACGTCCTCTTCGATGAAGAGTTCCACCTCCTCGCCGCAGTAGGGACAGGTGACGAGGGTGTTGTCGGCGCCCGGGAGGTCCATGCCCGGATCATGGCACAGGGCGGTAAACTTCAGGCCGATGGCTACCGATAAGACGGGCGTGAGCACCATGCGCGCGCGGGTCGTGGCGGCGGATCAGTGGGGCGTACCCGTCCGCAACGAAGCGGGGGAGCCCGTGTGCCGGTGGTGCAAGGGGACGGTGCTTCGTCCACGGCGGACGTTCTGCAGTGACCCGTGCGTGCACGAATGGAAGATCCGCAGCAGCCCCTGGTATGTGCGGCGGGAAGTGAAGAAGCGGGACAAGGGGGTCTGCCGCCTGTGCGGGTTTCACGTTGTGAAGGCCCACCGCGAATGGACGAGCGCGAAGCCGCCGGGGAGCGACCGTCCGGCGCGGAAAGTCTGGCGCGCAGCCCGGCCGCGCTGGGAGGCTGACCATATCGTGCCGGTTGCGGACGGCGGTGGGGAATGCGGGCTCGAGAACTACCGCCTGCTCTGCCGTCCGTGCCACGTCCGTGTCACCGTCGCCTGGCGCGCCCAACGGAAGGGGACAGCCACCATTTGACCCCAAATGAAGGGGACAGCCACCATTGCATAAACCGTGTTTTATGCAATGGTGGCTGTCCCCTTCATTTCAGGTCAAATGGTGGCTGTCCCCTACTCGTGGCGCAGCGCCAGGATAGGGTCGATGCGGCTCGCACGATACGCAGGGATCAGGCCCGCAGCCGCCGACACCACCGTCAGCAGCAGCACCGTCGCGCCGGCGATCGCAGGATCCTGCGGTTGAATGCCATACAGCTGCGATGACACGTAGCGCCCGAGCGCCATCGCGGCCGGGATGCCGATCGCCAGCCCAATAGCCAACAGCAACAGCACCTCCCGCATCATCAACCAGATCACCCCTCCCGCCTGCGCGCCGAGCGCCAGGCGAATGCCCAGTTCCTTTCGCCGCCTCGCCACCACGAACGCCATCACGCCGTACAGGCCAACCGACGCAAGCAACGTCGCGAGCAGTCCGAATCCCGCCGAGAGCATCGCAATCAGGCGGTCGGTCAGCAGCGTCTCGTCCAGTTGCCCCTCGACCGTCTTCAGTTCGTACACCGGCAGCGACGGGTCGAGCTGTCTCACTTCATTGCGGACCACGCTATAGGCGTCAGAGGATCCGGTGTGGGTCCGCAGGTAGAAGGCGACGCCGTTTTTGCCCCAGTTCGGAACGAACACCTGGCGGTGAACCCCCTCGCGGGGGCCTTCATAGAGCGAATTGGCGACGACGCCGACGATGTCGATAGTGAGCTTCGAGCCGGGACCACCACCCCAGCCCAGGCGCTTGCCGACCGCGCTCCTCCCCGGGAAAAAATGTTCGGCGAACCGCTTGTTGACGATGGCCACGGTGGACGTCTCCCGCGCATCGCCGGGCCTGAAGTCGCGCCCCTCCAAGATCGGGATCTTCATCGCCTCGAAATAGCCAGGCGACAGCGCATTCATGAAGGCCTGCATATCCTCGCCGTCCCTGTAGGTGTGCCCCTCGACGGCCATGGAGCTGTCCCATTCATCCCCGGCCAGGATCGGCACAGACGCCAGGGCGGCTGATGTCACGCCCGGCGCGGACCGCAGGCGTTCGAGCAGCTGTTCGTAGAAGATCTGGCCGCGCTGGTTGTCGTAGCCGTTCAGAGACGGAGAGATCTGGAAGGTCACCAGGTTATCGAGCGCGACGCCCGTGTCCGTCGTCTGCAGGTTCTGCAGGCTGCGGACGAAGAGGCCCGCGCCGATCAGCAGCAGAAAGCTGAGCGCCACCTGCGCCGTCACGAGGCCCTTGCGCAGGAACAGCGATCCGCCCGTGCCGGCGATCGATCCCACGGTGTCCTTGAGCGTAGTCCACGGGTCCGGACGACTGGCACGCAGGGCCGGCAGAAGCCCGAAGACAATCCCGGTGAGAAGTGTCAGGCCGATCGTGAACGCCAGGATGCGCGGGTCCGGCATCGCGGAGATCATCAGCGGCTGCCCCTGTGAGGGGACGAGGGAGAGCAGTGTTCGCGTGAGAACGACGGCAAGCACGAGTCCGAGCGCCCCCCCGATACAGGACAGCACCAGGCTTTCGACGAGAAGTTGCCGAACGAGTCGTCCGCGTGAGGAGCCGAGCGACAGGCGCACGGCGATCTCCTTCTGCCGGGCGAACCCGCGCGCGATGAGCAGGTTGGCGACATTGGCGCAGGCAATGAGCAGGACGAGGCCGACCATGCACATCAGGACGACCAGCGCCGTCGAGAAATCATTGCGCAGGGACGAGTATCCGAGCTCGGCACTCGTCACGCGCATCCGCCCTTTCATGAATTGCTCGCGCGAATATGCGGACCAATCCTTTGCCGCCGGAAGGGTCATTTCATACCCGCGGATCTGCGTGAAGAGACCCTGCAGCGGCCCGGCGGCCGTCTCGACCGAGTACCCGGGCTTCAGCCTGGCAAAGACCTGCACCCAGCGGGCCCTGCGGTCGTCCATGTGCAGCCACGTCCAGTCGGGCGCCATGACCGGCTTCATCAGGACCGGGACGCGAATGTGGGGGGACCGTGCGGGATCGAGTCCGAGGAAACCCGCAGCCGAGACACCGACAATCGTCATGGGGAAGTCGTTGACCAGGATCTTCTTGCCGACGACGTTCGGATCCCGAGCGAAGCGAGTATCCCAGTAGCCGTGGCTGAGAACCACGACGGGGTGACCGCGGTAGATCTGGTCGTCCTCCTGAGAGTTGAAGACCCGGCCGGCGGCCGGCTTCACCCCGAGCATGGAAAAGTAATTGCCGGAGACCATTTCGGCCTGGACGCGCTCGGTCTGATTGTCGACGCTGACGGACGCATCGATCAGGCGGCGGCAGAGCACATCGCCAAGCGGGTCCGCCCGTTTCTGAAGTTCCTGGTAGAGCGGGTACGAGTGCATCCGGGAGCCCATGTTGCTGCCGTTGTGCATGCCCTCCTGGTAGAGCATGACGAGCTCGTCCGGGGCCCGAACCGGCAGCGTGCGCAGCAGGATCTGGTCGATGAGCGTGAAGATGGCGGTGTTGGCGCCGATGCCAAGCGCCAGTGAGAGGATTGCCACGGTCGCGAAGAGGGGGTTGCGACGGAGCCCCCTGAGTGCCAGGCGGAGGTCGGAGAGGGTCGTGGTCATGGCTCCTTGGACGGATCAGAGCGCCAGAGGGTTGGCGCGAGACCCGAGGATTGTCGTCTGGTGTACGCTCCCCTAGGTTCCATAGGGGACAGCCACCATTGCATATATGCAATGGTGGCTGTCCCCTTATGCAATGGTGGCTGTCCCCTTCAGGAGGCTCGCGTGTCTACTCCCCATCTCTGCCGGCTCGCCATCACGGCGATCGCCGCGATGCTCGTCACGATTCCCGCTGCAGCCTCGGCGCAGGGACGCCAGCCGGACGGCGGCGCGCCCCCCTCGATCGCGGAACGCACCAAGAACCTGAAGAAGATGGAGGGCTTCTTCCCCATGTACTGGGACGAGCACGCCGGACGCCTCTTCGTCGAAATCCCACGGCTGGACACGGAGGTCCTGTACGCGACAGGACTCTCGACGGGCCTCGGCTCGAATGACATCGGCCTCGATCGCGGCATCACGACCGGGTCCCGGATCGTGACATTCGAGCGGTCCGGCCCGCGGATCCTCATGGTGCAGCCGACCGACCAGTTCCGCGCGCTGACCCAGAATGCCGCCGAGGCCAGGACCGTACGCGATGCGTTCGCACGCTCCGTGCTCTGGAGCTTTCCGATCGCCGCCGCCAGCGAGGGTCGCGTGCTCGTGGACTACACCGAGTTTCTCGTCCGCGACTGGAACGACATGGCCGGACGACTGCACCCTGGCACCTACCGCTTCGAAGCCGGCCGCAGCAGCATCTACGGCCCCGGCCTCGCCGCGTTCCCGAAGAACACCGAGATGGAAGCGGAACTGACGTTCGTCCGCCAGCCGGGCGCGCCGGCAGGCGGGGGAGGGCGCGGGGGTGGCGGCGGACGATTCTTCGAGGGGGTCGGCAGCGTCGCGCCGACGGCGGAAGCCGCCAGCCTGCGCGTCCACCACTCCATCGTCGAACTGCCCGAGCCGGGCTTCGAGACGCGCGCCTTCGATCCGCGCTCGGGTTTCTTCGCCACGTCCGATCAGAATTATGCGGCGCTGCCCGGGCAGCCGATGATCGTGCGGATGGCGGCGCGGCATCGCCTGCAGAAGAAGGACCCGAGTGCCGCGCTGAGCGATCCGGTGAAGCCGATTGTCTACTACCTGGATCCCGGTACGCCGGAGCCGATCCGCTCGGCGCTGCTCGATGGCGCTCGATGGTGGAACCAGGCGTTCGAGGCGGCGGGCTACCGCAACGCCTTCCGCGTGGAACTGCTGCCGGCAGGCGCGAACCCGCTCGACATCCGCTACAACGTCATCAACTGGGTCCACCGGTCGACGCGCGGCTGGAGCACGGGCGCCACCGTCACCGATCCGCGCACGGGCGAAATCATCAAGGGGGTCGTGACGCTCGGCTCGTTGCGCATCCGCCAGGACTACATGATCGCGGAGGGACTGCTGAGTCCCTACAAGGACGGAACAGAAACGCCGCCGGAGCTGATGGCGTGGGGTCTCGCGCGCATCCGGCAGCTGTCGGCGCACGAGGTCGGTCACACGCTCGGCATCGGCCACAACTACTACGACAGCACGGCCGGATGGATCTCGGTGCTCGACTACCCGCATCCGCTGGTGACGCTGAAGGCGGACGGGTCGCTCGACTACTCGCAGGTCTATGCCAACCGCATCGGCGACTGGGACAAGATCGCGATCCGCTGGGGCTACAGCGAGTATCCGGCGGGGGTCGATGAGAAGGCCGCCCTCGCCGCCATTATCGACGAGGGGCACCAGAAGGACCTGTTCTATCTGTCGAACCAGGATCTGGGCGCTCACGCGAACGTCAACCAGTGGTCGGCGGGGACCGATGCCGCCGCGGAGCTCGATCGGATGATGCAGGTCCGCCGCGCGGCGCTGTCGCGCTTCGGCGAGCAGGCCATCCGGAAAGGGGAACCGCTCGCGACGATCGAAGAGGTCCTCGTGCCGCTCTACCTCCATCATCGCTACCAGGTCGAAGCCGCATCCTCTGTCGTGGGCGGGCTTCATTACACCTACGCCCTGCGCGGCGGGACCACCGAACCGGTGCGCTTCGCCTCGGCGCGAGACCAGGCGCGCGCGCTCGACGCGATCATGGCCACTATCAAACCGTCCGCGCTGGCGCTGCCGCGCCCGCTGCTCAAGCTGCTGCCGCCGCGTCCGGGTGGATACAACCTGACGCGCGAGCTGTTTCCCCGCCACACCGGGCAAATGTTCGACGTGATTTCCCCGGCGGCCGCGGCGGCGGACCTGACCATGGGATCCCTGCTCACGGAGGCGCGCGCCGCGCGGCTCGTCGAGCAGCATGCGCTCGACGCCACGATGCCCGGTCTGCACGGGGTCATCGATCGTGTGTTGGCCTCGACCTTTGGCGCCGCGCCGGCCGACGGGTATGAAGCGGAGATCCACCGCGCCGTCCAGCGCGTGGTCATCGAACATCTCATTACGCTCGCCGCCGATGCGGGCATGTCGCAGGTGCGCGCGATTGCCACCGCGAAGCTCCGCGCGCGCGCCGCGGCGCTGCCCTCGGTGGGCTCGACGCCGGCCGCCGCGCACGCGTCCCTGCTGGCCGCGGACATCAAGCGCTTCCTCGATCGACCTGCGGCTCCGGCTGCGCGCACGGACCTGCCGGCCGCCCCCCCTGGCGCGCCGATCGGAGAGCCCGCCATGGAATGGCTGCGGCGGGTCGAGCCGGCGTGCTCGGCGTGGAGAGAGTAACGGCCGATCGAACATGCACGCGGACGGCGAAACCGGCTACCCTTGACAGAAGCGATGGACACCGGACGCAACGCACCGGCCGCGAAGACGGCGATCACGTTCGAAACCCTCTTCGAACAGAGTCCGTTCAGTACCCAGATCCTCTCCCCCGACGGCCGCACGCTCCGCGTCAACCGCGTGTGGGAAGAACTCTGGGGTGTCACGCTCGAGCAAATAGCCGACTACAACATGCTCGAGGATCCGCAACTCGTCGAGACCGGCCAGATGCCCTACGTCCAGCGTGGGTTCGCCGGCGAAGTGATCGCCATTCCGGCGGCCCGCTACGATCCGGACCGCACGCTGCCAAACCGGACGAGCCACCCCGATCCCGCCCGGTGGGTCCGGGCGTTCATGTTTCCCATCCGTGACGGCCTAGGCGCCCTGGCCCAGATCGTCCTCGTGCACGAGGATGTCTCGACCGAGAAGCGCACCGAGCAGGACATCGCCGCGGCACTGGCCGAGCAGACCGCGTTGCGCGATCGGCTCGCCGCGCTGTCGGACGCCTCGGGCACCCTGCTCGCCTCGCTGGAGCTCGTAGACGTGCTCCCCGCAATCGGCACGATTGCTGAGCGGCTCATCGCGGCGGACGCATACGCCGTCTGGACGGGCGAGGACGGTTCGACGGAGTGGGACGTGGTCTGGCAGCAAGGCCTCTCCACTGATTTCCTGTCCAGGATGGAGCGATGGACCGCCCTCGGCGTCGATGACCGGGCGGCGCTCGACCACCCGCTTCTGGTTGAGGATGTAGCCAGTCTCCCCTTTCTGGCCCCGCGCCGCTCCGCCTACGCAGCCGAGGGGATCAGGTCCCTGTTGATCATCCCCCTCAGTATCGGTGGTGCGCTCCGCGGCATCGTGGTCGCGTATCACCGTGAGCCGGCTACATTCACGGACGCCGACAAACGCCTCGCCATCGCCTTCGGCCACCTCGCATCGGCGGCGCTGACGACCGCGGAACTGTACGAAACTCAGCGGACGCACCGGAAGTCGGCGGAGGAGTCCGAACGCCGCGCCGCATTTCTCGCTCAGGCAGGCGCGGTCCTGTCCTCGTCGCTCGATTATCAGGAGACGCTGCGCGCCGTGGCGACGCTGGCAGTGCCTCGCGTCGCAGACTGGTGCGCGGTCGACGTGGTGATCGGCGCACGCCTGGACCGCCTGGCGGTTGCCCATGTCGATCCCGAGAAGGTTGAACTGGCGCTGTCGCTCCACCGTGACTACCCGGATTCTCCGGAGGCCCCGTCGCTCGTGCGGCGGGTCGTTCAATCAGGCGTGCCGGCCCACGTGCACCGCATCACCGACGACCTGCTCGTCGCCAGCGCCCGCGGCGAGACACACCTGCGCACGCTGCGCAGCCTCGGCCTGGCCTCGCTCATGTGTGTGCCGCTGCGCGCCCACGACGAGACCCTTGGAGCGCTCACGTTCGTGTCGTCCGACGTCGCGCGGCTCTACGATGAGGCCGATGTGCGTTTCGCGGAAGACCTCGCGTCCCATGCCGCTCTGGCTGTCGCCAACGCGCGGTCGTATGACGAAGCGCGCGAGGCCAGTCGGCTGAAAGACGAGTTTCTCGCGACGCTCTCGCACGAGCTGCGAACGCCCCTCAACGCGATTTTCGGCTACGCACGGATGCTGAAGACCGGCATTCTCACGCCGGAGCGGCAGCTGCGGGCCATCGAGACACTCGAGAGGAATGCGTCATCCCTCACGGTGCTCGTTGAGGACATCCTGGACGTGTCGTCGATCGTCGCGGGCAAGATCCGGCTCGACCTGCAGCCTGTCGATCTCCCGGAGCTGTTGCGCGAGGCGGTGGCCTCGATCGCGCCTGCTGCCGAGGCCAAAGGGGTAGCCGTCGCACTGATGCCGAACCTCGACGACGTGCCGGTCGTCGGGGACTCCGACCGGCTGCGGCAGGTCGCGTGGAACCTGCTCTCCAATGCGGTCAAGTTCACGCCGCGAGGTGGGCGCGTCGACGTGCGGCTTGCGCGCGTCGAATCCCACGCCGAGATCATCGTCGCCGACACAGGTGCCGGGATTCCTCCCGAGTTTCTGCCGCACGTGTTCGAGCGATTCCGCCAGGCTGACAGCCGGTTCTCCCGGGACTATGGAGGCCTGGGGCTGGGGCTCGCGATCACGAGGCATCTTGTCGAGATGCACGGCGGCCGCGTGATTGCCGAGAGCGCTGGAGTCGGGCGGGGCTCGACCTTCCGCGTCGTGCTGCCGGTGCCCGTGCTTCAGGGCAGCCGGCCGGGGGCGCACAGCGGCACCGTCGATTCGCCGGCCCGACTCGCCGCGGGAGTCGCCCTCGGCAACTTGAAGGGAATCGACGTGCTGGTGGTCGATGATGAGCATGACGCACTGGGCCTGCTTCGGGAGATCCTCGAATCGGCGGGCGCCCTGGTGACAACGGCTGCGTCGGCCGCGGCCGGGCTCCTCGCACTGGAACGGGCGGCGCCAGACGTGTTGATCTCGGACATCGGGATGCCGGGCATGGATGGGTTCGAGCTGATCGCGCGCGTCCGTGCGATCGATGCTCCGGCGCTGCGGAACCTGCCGGCAGCGGCGTTGACCGCGTACGCCAGATCCGATGATCGCCGCAGGGCCATCGACGCGGGCTTTCAGATGCACCTGTCGAAACCCATCGACCCAGGCGAGCTGGTTGAAGCGGTGCGCGCGCTTCATGCGGGATCCAGGAGGCACCCATGACACGCCGCGAGAGATTTGTGCCTTTCTGTCTGGGACCCGAGCCCGACGCGCTAGGATAGCGTGATATGTCGATGCCAGTGGAAGTGCGCCTCCGGGTGCCCAACATGAAGAACCGGGCGCTGGACGAGAACGGCTATCCCATCGATCACAGTTCCATGCGGTTCCGGAAGGTGATCGAAGTGGAGAAGGTGCCGAAGGCCGAGCAGCCGATCGAGCTCACGACCACCTCGGGGCGGGTGATTCCCGCCAACGTCATGCGAACAGACTGGAACGAAGGCCGTGGCATGTTCGTCGTGTCATGCCAGTACGCCAACAGGTCGATCGCCGCCGACGAGTACGCCGCCCTCAGAGAGGACCGCGGCTGGGAGTTCAAACACCTGCTCGAGTAGCGCAGCCCGACGCTAGAGCATCGTCTTGCAGCCCGGGCGACACCGGCACTGGATGGTGTGGTCCCCAACGGTCTGGTAATCGTACGTGAGCTCTTCACCTTTGCGGATGTTCTTCGAGGCGCGGATCCAGATCGTCCGGGTCTTGGGGTCGAGATCGATCCAGCAGTTCGACTTGCACGCGTGGTTGATGAACCGCGCGATGTTGCCCCCGACGGCGGCGTCGCGGCTCCAGATCCTGTTG
>DATLXP010000143.1:0-6285 GCA_035575695.1 Vicinamibacterales bacterium | reverse complement strand
CCAAGCCGGGATGGTGGCCGGGGTCGCTGCCGTTTTCGGCGGCCCTCCTGATCCTCTGGGCTCCCGGGGGTTTCCGTTTCACCTGTTACTACTACCGCGGCGCCTACTACAAGGCGTTCTGGGCGGATCCGCCTTCGTGCTCCGTTGGAGAGCCCCGCAAGAAATACCTCGGTGAGCACGCGTTCCCGCTCATCATGCAGAACGTTCACCGTTATTTTCTGTATCTCGCGCTGATCTTCATCGTCATCCTGACCTACGACGTCTGGACGGCCATGTGGTTCACCGCCACGGACGGCACGGAGCGTTTCGGCATCGGGGTCGGTACGCTGGTGTTGGCCACCAATACGGTGCTGCTCGGCAGTTACACGTTCGGGTGTCACTCGCTTCGCCACCTGGTTGGCGGGGGCCGCGACGAAATTTCGAAGTCGTCGCTGTGCTCGACCGGCTATGCCTGCACGAGCGCGCTCAATCGCCGGCACATGCTGTTTGCGTGGCTCAGCCTGTTCTCGGTGGGTCTTTCGGATCTTTACGTGCGACTGTGCTCGATGGGAATCGTGCGGGATATCCGGATTTTTTAGGGTTCGGTAGCGCAGGGCTTCAGCCCTGCCGGGTCCGGCAGCCCTGAAGGGCTGCGCTACGGATACGGGATGCGGGATACGGGACTTTGGTAGCGCAGGGCTTTCAGCCCTGCGGCGTGCAGGTATGGAATACGAGACACACGAATACGATGTCCTGGTGATCGGCGCGGGCGGCGCCGGCCTGCGCGCGGCGATCGAAGCGTCGGCGGGCGGCGTGCGGGTCGGACTGCTGTGCAAGTCCCTTCTCGGCAAGGCCCACACGGTCATGGCCGAAGGTGGCATTGCGGCGGCCCTCGCCAACGTCGACGATCGCGACAGCTGGAAGGTGCACTTTTCCGACACGATGCGCGGCGGCCAGTACGTGAACAACTGGCGGATGGCCGAGCTGCACGCGAGGGAAGCGCCCGACCGCGTCCGGGAGCTCGAAGCCTGGGGCGCCGTGTTCGATCGCACGCCGGACGGCCGGATCCTTCAGCGGAACTTCGGCGGCCATCGGTATCCGCGGCTGGCGCACGTGGGCGACCGCACCGGTCTCGAGATGATCCGCACGCTGCAGGACCACGGCGTCCATCGCGGCATCGACGTCCACATGGAGTTCACCGTCGTCTCCCTCTTGAAGGACGGCGGACGCATCGCGGGTGTCTTCGGCTACGAGCGCGAGCGCGGGCGTTTCAAGGTGTTCAGCGCCGGTGCCGTCATCCTCGCGACGGGAGGGCTCGGGCGCGCGTATCGCATCACCAGCAACAGCTGGGAAGGCACGGGAGACGGGCACTCCCTGGCGTACCGCGCCGGCGCGGCGCTCATCGACATGGAGTTCATTCAGTTCCATCCCACCGGGATGATCTGGCCTCCGAGCGTCCAGGGCATCCTCGTCACCGAGGGCGTGCGCGGCGAAGGGGGCATCCTCGTGAACAACAAGGGACGCCGCTTCATGTTCGACGACATCCCCGAGCCCTACCGCAACCAGACCGCGGACAACGAGGAAGAGGGCTGGCGGTATACGCAAGGGGACAAGTCTGCCCGGCGTCCGCCCGAACTCCTCACCCGAGATCACGTGGCGCGCTGCATCAATCGTGAAGTGCGCGAAGGGCGCGGAAGTCCCCACGGAGGCGTCTTCCTCGACATCTCGTGGATCCACAAGCGGATGCAGAACGCCGAGGACCACATCCGGCGCAAGCTGCCGAGCATGTACCACCAGTTCAAGCAGCTGGCCGACATCGACATCACCAAGGAGCCGATGGAAGTCGGCCCGACGACGCATTATGCGATGGGGGGGGTGCAGGTGGACGCCGAATCGCAGATGTCCACGATCCCTGGGCTGTTCGCGGCGGGGGAGTGCGCGGCGGGCATCAACGGCGCCAACCGTCTTGGGGGGAATTCGCTGTCGGACCTCCTCGTGTTCGGCAAGCGCGCCGGCGAGTACGCCGCGAAGTTCGCGCGCGTGAATGCGCGGCCGGCCATCGACAAGGCGCAGGTGGACGCCGCGGCGCTGGATGCGCTCGCGCCATTCGAGGCCGGGCGAACGGAGAATCCGTACACCATTCAGCACGACCTCCAGGAAGCGATGCAGCGGCTCGTCGGTATCGTCCGCGATGAGGAAGAGATGCGGAGTGCGCTCGGGGTGATCGAGGCGCTCAAGGCTCGTGCGCGCGCTGTTGCGGTGCACGGCCACCGCGAGTACAACCCCGGCTGGCACACGGCGCTCGATCTCGGGCACCTGCTGACGGTGTCCGAGGCGATCGCGCTGTGCGCCATCGAACGCAAGGAGAGCCGCGGGGGTCACTTCCGGGAGGATTATCCGGAGAAGGGCAAGGAGTTCGGGGGGATCAACATGGTCGTTCAGCAGGGGTCCGATGGCGCCATGCAGCTCCGCAGGATACCGCTCCCCGAGATGCCGGCGGAGTTGAAGCAGGTCATCGAGGAGAACAAGTGACGCAACAGGCGACCTTCAGAGTCTGGCGCGGAGACGCCAGCGGGGGGCAGTTCACGGACTATACGGCCGATGTCGTGCCCGGCATGGTCGTCCTCGATGCAGTCCACCAGATCCAGGCCACGCAGGCCAACGATCTCGCCTGCCGCTGGAACTGCAAAGCTGGCAAGTGCGGCTCGTGCTCGGCGGAGATCAACGGGAAGCCCCGGTTGATGTGCATGACGCGTTTGAACGATCTGCCGCTCGACGAACCGGTGACCGTCGAACCGATGAAGGCGTTTCCGCCGATACGCGACCTCGTGACCGATGTCTCGTGGAACTACGAGGTCAAGAAAAAGATCAAGCCGTTCAAGCCGCGAAAACCTGATGCGCCCGACGGCACGTGGCGCATGCAGCAGGCGGACGTGGATCGGGTGCAGGAGTTCCGCAAGTGCATCGAGTGCTTTCTCTGCCAGGACGTCTGCCACGTGCTGCGCGAGCACGCCCTGCACCCGGAATTCATCGGTCCGCGCTATCTCGTCTACACCGCGGCGCTCGAGATGAACCCGCTCGATTCCGAGGACCGGCTGGCGGACCTCAAGGATCAGCATGGCATCGGCTACTGCAACATCACGAAGTGCTGCACGACGGTGTGTCCCGAAGGGATCACGATTACCGACAACGCGATCATCCCGTTGAAAGAGCGCGTGGTCGATCGGTTCTACGACCCGGTGAGAAAATTGCTGCGCGTGTTCCAGGGCCACTGATTCAAGGCCACGGTTCAACACGGTTCAACACGGGGGTGCTTATGTTCGAGTTGAAGACACTCTCCAGGAGCGCGATCCCGGCGGCGCTGGCGCAAGCGGAGCGGTACCGTCTGCTGAATGAAGCGGCCGAGGCCGAAAGCATCTGCCTGGACATCCTGAAGATCGAGCCGGATCACCAGGACGCGCTCGGCACGCTGATCCTCGCGTGCACCGACCAGTTTCCGGACGGATCGATGGCGCACCTCATGTCGCAGGCGGAGCGCGCGCTGTCGGGGATCCGCGACGAATACAAACGTCTCTACCTCACAGGCATCGTGCGGGAACGGCGCGGCAAGGCGGAACTGAGAAGCCAGCGTCCGGGCTCCGGACCCGCGGCCCAGGAGTGGCTCCGCGACGCGATGTCGTGTTACGAGCGCGCCGAAGCGATCCGTCCGGCAGAAACAGACGAGGCGCTGCTGCGGTGGAATACGTGCGCGCGCATGTTGAAGAGCCTCCCGGCGAGCCCGCCGGGGGTCCATGAGTACAACCCCATTCAGTCGGAATAGCCCCACACGATGAACTCCAAACAGGCCTGGTGTGCTGTCGTCCTTCT
Source organism: Vicinamibacterales bacterium (assembly GCA_035575695.1). Lineage (GTDB taxonomy): Bacteria > Acidobacteriota > Vicinamibacteria > Vicinamibacterales > 2-12-FULL-66-21 > JACDCA01. The sequence goes on along the minus strand of DATLXP010000143.1, from coordinate 2,439 downwards.
GGCGGGCGTGTCGGCGTTGGGCGCGCAGCAGGCCCAGCAGCTTCCCGCGCAGCCGCAGCCGCCCGTCGGTTCCGAGTCACCCCCGGCCGCTGAAGGACAGCGTGGCCGTGGCGGCTGGCCGTGGCCGATCGACGATGCCCGGGCGCGCCAGCTGTATGTCAGCAACGATCCGGCGGACCACGCCCGCAACGTCAATTTCGACGCGCAGTTGGCGGCCAAGGCGCAGACCGACACGCGCTACGCGGAAGTCGCCGCAGGAGTGGCTGATTTCAAGAAGATCACGTACCGCAGCAGCGTCGGGGACCTGGACGTTCCCGCGTACCTCTTCCAGCCGCTCAGCAAGCGTGGACCAAAGGGACACGCCGCGCTCGTCTGGGTCCACGGCGGCGTGCACGGCGACTGGGGCATCACCATGTGGCCATTCGTCCGTGAGGCGGTGGAACGCGGCTACGTCGTGATCTGTCCGGAGTACCGCGGCAGCACGGGCTACGGCGAAAAGCATTACACGGAGATCGACTACGGCGGCTACGAGATCGACGATGTCATGACGGCCGCGGAGTACCTGAAGGGGCTTCCGCACGTGGATCCGGAACGGCTGGGGATCATGGGCTGGAGCCACGGAGGATACATCACGCTGTTCTCCGTGTTTCGTGACACGACGCCGTTCAAAGCTGCGTCGGCAATGGTGCCGGTCACGAATCTCATCCACCGTCTGTCTTTTTCCGGCCCCGCCTACCAGCGCAGCTTTGCGACGCAGAAACGGATCGGCGGTCTCCCGTTCGAAAAGCGCGACATCTACCTGGAGCGATCGCCGCTGTATCACGTCGACAAGCTGAAGACGCCGCTGCTCGTGCATGTCGCGACCAACGACACCGACGTCTGGTACTACGAGGATCAGCAGATCGTCGACGCGCTCAGATCACGGAAGCCCGAGCTGTCGGAGACCAAGGTCTACAAGGATCCTGCTCCGGGGCGCTCCAGCGGCGGCCACACGTTCAATCGCCGCGTGAATCCGCAGACCCTCGAACGCGAAGACAGCCCCGAGCAGATCGACTCATGGAACCGCGTCTGGGCGTTTTTCAGCGAGCACCTCCGGCCGTATGCGGACCAGTCGAAGCCAGGCGCGACGGCCGTCCGCAAGAATTGATGCGCGTTAGAAACGCCGCAGGATCGCCACATGCGGGCCGACGGCCTCGATGTCCGGATTGCGGCTCCGCCCCGCGAGCGAATTGTTCGAGACGTGGACCCACTTGATGCCGGTGAGCAGGTGAGTTTCCGATGAGAGGCGCGTCGTCAGACCGGCGGCGCCGAGCGCGAGATAGTTGAAGCGCGTGCCGCCAGGCGGCGTGAAGACGTCCGCTTTCGATATTCCCACTTCGAATTCCAGATACACAGAGAACCGTGAGCGCCGGTACACGCGACCGCGTACACCCCAGGTCACGCCCAGGAACATCGCGTCGATGCCGCGCTGGTCCACGTAGTAGAGGGGCGTGTTCACGACGAAGACGGTGCCCTTGCCGAGCCCGTACGTGACGCCGGGCGCACCCGCGAACATGTTTTCGTGCGAGATGTTGTAGTTCCAGGTTTCGACGGCGCCATGCGCGCCGAGCTCCAGGTGCCACTCCCCCTTCGTGAAGAGGTCCCCCGGGTCGGATTGCGCGAGAGCCGGCGCCGCCGTCCACAGGAGGAGTACGGTGACGCAATGCGCTATCGTAAGGCGCGTGCGGATTGTGCTGTTCAGCATCATGTGCGGGCTGGTTGCCGGGCAGGCGCGGGCGCAGGAACGCATCACGATTGTCGCCGACATCCTGTTGTACGGCGACAACACCGAGTTTCGCAATTCTTTCCGTGAGGGGGAGACGCTTTTCGGCGCGGCCCCTCGCGTCTCGATGCTCTTCGACTTCAACGAGCGCACGTCCCTGCAGCTCGGCCTCTTCGCGAACACGAGATTCGGCAGTGATCACGCGAGCGAGCTCACGCGTCCCATCATTGCCGTGACGATCCAGGGCGCGCGATCAGCTTTTGTGTTCGGCACCTTGAACACCCCCCGCGTCGCGGAGCAGGGCCTGGCGCGCCGCCGCCCTGGCGCAGGGGGCCCGGACCGCACCGGTCCACACGGGTTGCTGCCGCCGCTCCAGGTCGAAACGCTCGCGTTCGACAGGCCGTATGAGAACGGTTTCCAGTGGATGGGGACGCGGGACCGCATCCGGCACGACGCATGGCTGTCGTGGCAGCGGTTGAACACTCCGGAGCACCGGGAGCGATTCAACGCGGGCATCAGCGCCGAGCTCGACGCGTCGCGATGGCTGACGATTCCGGCCCAGTTCCACGTCGTGCACGAGGGCGGTCAGCAGTTCGCCTCGGGTCCGGTGGCAGACAGCTACGCGGCCGCGGCAGGGGCCGCCGTGCACCGGCGGATCGGGCACTGGACGGGCCGCG
>DATLXP010000142.1:0-36081 GCA_035575695.1 Vicinamibacterales bacterium | reverse complement strand
CGTTGACCTGGTCGCAGTTGGTGTTCTGGTACCCCTTCGAGTAGCGGATGAAGGCGCTGTTGCCCGCGTTGAAGGAGTGGTCGATCTTCGTCACGAAATCCGCCTGGCGCTCCTGCTCGAACGCCGAGAAGGTGAAGCCGGCCGTGTTGAGGCCGTCGCCCGTCGTGAAGTTGTTCGGGAGGGGGGTCTGTCCGATCAGGCCCATGATCGTCGGATCCAGGCCCCTGGCGCCGGGGTCGTTGGCGGCGACGTTGTACGTCGTGACCGCGACGATCGGGTTGCCGCTGGCGTCGATCGATGGCGCCGTGCTGCCCGCGGGCTGGTTACGGCCGGTCTGGGAGAAGCGAAAGTTGCCCTGGCGCGCCTGCGCGGTGTACACGGTGCGGGTGACCTCGGAGGACTGCTCGGCGCGCAGGACCTGACCGTTGACGAAGAAGGATGTCTTGTTCCGGCGGATCGGCCCGCCGAAGCTGAAGCCGGGCATCTGCTGCGTGAACTGGCGTTTCGGAAGCCCGTCGATGTTGAACTCCCACTCGTTGGCGTTGTACTCGGGACGCCGGTCGAAGTAATAGACCGTGCCGGCGAACTTGTTGCCGCCCGTGCGGGTCACCATCGCGACTTGGCCGCCGCTGTTGCGGCCGAACTCCGCCGTCTGGTTCCCGGTCAGGATCTTGAATTCCGCCAGCGCGTCCGGGTTGGTGCGCAGGGGCGAGAAGTTCGAGCCGCCGGCGCTCGACTCGTTCGTGTCGATGCCGTCGAGCGTGAAGTTCCAGGACCGGTCGCGCGCGCCGTTGACGTGCACGCCGCCGCCCGTGTTGGCGCCGGACACCACGCCCGGCTGGGTGAGGACGAGGTCCAGGGGATTGCGTCCGCGCCCGCCCAGAATCGGGAGGCTCTCGATCGTGCGCTGGTCGAACGTGGAGCCGAGATTGCCGGAGGTATTGGTCTGCACGACCTGGGCGGAGGAGCGCACTTCCACCGTTTCGGAAAGGCCGCCGGTTTCGAGCGTCGCATTGACGGTGGTGGGTTCCCCGATGCGGACGGCGTTGCCGGCCGAGGAGAAGCGCTTGAACCCCTGGAGCTCGACGGCCACGGTGTATGGACCGATCTGGACGGCGTCGAAGGCGTAGTTCCCGGTGTCGTTCGACACGGTGGTGAACGCGACCCCGGTCGACTCGTTGCTCAGCGTGACCGTGGCGCCGGGGATGACGCCACCCGACTTGTCGGTGACGGTGCCGGCAACGCGCGAGGTGGTGCCCTGCGCGAAGGAGAGAGCCGACGACAACGCCAGCATCGCGACGACCAGGACTAACTTCCGCATTTCAAGATCCTCCAGGATGAGAGCAGGTAAAGGCCGGACGTGCCGTCCGGAGAGGCATCCTAACACGCGACTACGCCGCCATCGACAGATACTGCGCGCGTGCGGCGGCACCGAGCAGGGCGGCCTCCGCGTTGAGAATCACCGACACCGGGATCGTCGCGACCAGGTGCGCCATCGGCTCCTTCGCCCGGAAGGCGTCGAGAAACAATCCGGATTCGAGCGCCGGGAGAATCTTGGGGGCGATCCCCCCCCCGATGTAGATGCCGGCTGTCGCAACGCAGCGCAGTGCGAGGTTTCCCGCCTCGGCCCCGTACGCCGAAATGAAGATGTCGAGCGCCTCCGCGCACGCGTCGCAGCGGCCCGCGAGCGCGGCCTGGCTGATCCGGGCGGGTAGCTCCGACAGGTCCCTCACTGTGCCGACCGCCTCACACAGGCGGGCGGGGGCGATGGTGTTCGGCGTGACCAGGGGGCCGGAGCCGAACGCATCGTGCGTGAACTGGTAGATGTTGGCGAGGCCAGGCCCGGAGATGACGACCTCGATGCCCACGCGCCCGAAGACGCGCGTGAGCTCGCGGACCATCTCGAACTCGCGCGGCGTGCGTGCGGCGAAGTCCGCGTGCCCGCCTTCGGATGGCGAGGGCACGAAGCGTCCGTCGACGTTGTGCAACAGCGCTTCGCCGAGCCCGGTGCCCGCCGCGATGACCGCCGCGTGACCGTCGGCGACCGGCACGCCCACCTGGAGCGTCGAGAGCTCGGACGGTTCGAGCAGCGTCACGCCATAGGCCAGCGCCTCGAGATCGTTGATCACGCTGACACGCGTGAGGCCGCACGTCTCCGCCACGACCATGCCGTCCACCAGCCACGGCACGTTTGTGAGCCGCGCGACCTGGCCGGTCACGGCACCCGCGACACCGAAGCACGCGGCGTCGATGCGCCGCGGCTCCACGTTCTGCACCGAGAGAAACTCGCGAACCATGTCCTCGAGCCCGTCGTAGGCCAGCGTCACGAACTCGCCGACCTCGATCGTCCGCGGCCGCTCCGGAGCCGGCGCAAACAATCCGAGCAGCGTCTTCGTCCCTCCTACATCTCCGGCGAGCAGCATGGCTCATTGTAAGCAGCTTTGGAGCTGGAAGCCGGACGCTGGAATGGAGTTGACAAGGTCGGACCGATAAAGCATCTTGCTTTTTGAATGACGTCGTCTCCGTCATCCGCCAGCGGCCCCCTGGGTCACCGGCAGATCCGCAGCCTCTACCCGGGCATTACCGAGAACCATGTGCGGTATCTCGAGAAGTGGGGGCTTCTGCGCCAGTCGCACGTGCCCCGGGGCGCGCGCGAGTATTCCTTCCTGGATCTCCAGATCATTAAACAGCTTGCCGGAGAGCTCGAGCGCGGCACACCGCTCAAGACGATCCTCCGCTCGATGGCTGCCGAACGCCAGGGGCAGATGCAGCTCGACTTTCAGGAGATCGCGGCCTCTGACGCGCCGCGCGCAAAGGTGGTGGCGCTCGAGCCGCATCGCGCGCGCCGCACTCAGACGCCGGCGTCGTCACCGCGCGATGCGGGGCTGCAGTTCCCGTTCAACGACCCGCAGTCCGCCCTCGCCGCGAAGTATTTCGTCGAAGGATCCAGGCTCGATGACGGGGAGGAGGACCACATGGAGGCGGCCGCTGCCGCCTATCGAAAGGCGCTCGTCATCGATCCGGACCTGGTGCCGGCGATCGTCAATCTGTCGAACATCCACTATTCACGCGACGAACTGATCGAGGCGCAGGCGCTCTATGAGCGCGCCATCGGTCTCGAACCCGATTGTTTCGAAGCGCATTTCAATCTCGGCAACATCCTGCACGATCTTGGACGCTACGAGCGCGCGCTCGTCTGTTATCGCGAGGCCGTCTCGCTCAATCCGTCGTACGCCGACGCCCACTTCTACCTTGCGGTGACGCTCGAGAAGGCAGGTCACTCGCCTGAGGCGAAGCCGCACTGGAAAACGTACCAGGAGCTCGCGCCTGACGGGGAATGGGTGGAGCTGGCCAAGGAATTCACGGAGTAGGTCGGGCGCTGCGCGGGACTAATAGTCGGCGTTATAGTCGCGCTTCTTCGGCGTTCGGCGCAGCTTGTAGAACCCGCAATCGGGGCACCACGAATCGGCGACGAACCCTTCCTTGCCGGCAAACGGCAGCACATCTCGGTGTGTGCAGAACGCCCCCGCATCGGGATCGGATCGCCACCGGCACGACTGAAACTTCGCCACCGCGTCGGACGGCATCGCCACGGCCGGGACGTCGGGTTGGACCGGCGATGCTCCCGGCACGCCGGCCGACGGCGCATCCGCCTGCGTCTCGGGCGGCGCCTCGCGGAACGGTGGCATCGGCGAAAATCGGCTTCGCTCGTCCATCAGCCCTGCATCTCGATGCCGACGGAACGCTGCAGCGCCTCGAGGGCGCGCGACTCCTCGGGAGCGACCAGCGTCAACGCCGTGCCGGTCATTTCGGCGCGCCCTGTCCGTCCCACGCGGTGGACGTAGGTATCGCGGCTGGTCGGCACTTCGTAGTTGATGACGTGCGTGATGCCGTCAATGTCGAGCCCCCGCGCCGCGACGTCGGTCGCGACGAGAACGCTGTACGTGCCGCTGCGGAACCCCTCGACCGCTGCCGTGCGCTGCTGCTGCGTGCGGTCCGCATGCAGCGCGACCGCCTTCAGCCCGAACGACGCGAGCTTGCGCGCGAGCTTGTCCGCGCCGGACTTCGTGCGTGAGAACACGAGCACCGGACCGTCGGTCCGCCGCAGGAACTTCGCCAGCCACTCGGTCTTGTGCGCGGACGCGACGTTCTCGATCGCGTGCGTGATCGTCTTCGCGGTCCCGCCGCTCGTGCCGATCTGCACGTACTTCGCGTCCACGACCACCTCGTCGGCCAGCTTCATCACCTCTTCCGGCATGGTGGCGGAGAAGAGCAGCGTCTGGCGCGCCGCCGTGTCTGGCAGCGCCGCGACGATGCGCCGGACGTCGGGCCAGAAGCCCATGTCCATCATCCGGTCCGCTTCGTCGAGGACCAGCGTGTCGAGCTTGTCGTATTTCACCGTCAGGCTCCGCATGTGGTCCATCAGGCGCCCGGGGGTCGCGATGATGATGTCCACGCCCGACTTGAGCGCGCGTTCCTGGGGGCCCATGTCCACGCCGCCGTAGACGGCGACGCTCGTGACGTCGGTGTGATACGTGAAGCCTTCGACGTCATCGGCGATCTGCACGCAGAGCTCCCGCGTCGGCGCCAGGATGAGCACGCGGGTATAGCCGCGCTCTTCGGGGGCCGCCGCCCGGGCTCGCAGCATCCGGTTCAGGATCGGCAGCAGGAACGCGGCGGTCTTGCCCGTGCCGGTCGCTGCGCACCCGATCAGATCGTCCCCCTCCATCACAAATGGGATGACGGCGCTCTGGATGGGTGTCGTCGAGTTGAACCCGCGGACACGAATGCCTTCGAGCAGCGATGACTCGAGCCCGAGCGTATCGAAGGCGACGGGGCTCGGGTCGTACTCGGCCTGCTTGCGCGTGATCGGTGAGGCGACCGTCGCGACGGCCTGGTTCCGTCCGGCCGGACGCGAGCTTCCGCTGCGCGGCCCCCGGCGTCCCCGGTTCCGGCCTTGCGCGTTCGGTTGTGTTGAATGGGAATTCAAAGCGTGTTCGTTAGCGAGCGCGGAAGGTGATGATGCCGCGGACCGGATCGTAGGGCGAGACGCCTACGGTCACACGATCGCCCGGTACTACCTTGATCCGGAAGCGGCGCATTCGGCCGCTCAACTGCGCCAGCACTTCATGGCCCTGGTCACATTGCACACGGTAGAGGCCGCCGCTGTGCACCGCCACGACGGTGCCCTGCACGTCAATCAGATCGTCCTTGCTCAATAGCTATCGTCTCCTAGTCAAATATTGTGCCATATTTTTGCCACTGCGATCAAACTGAGCAGTGCCCGAACTGCCCCTTCGACCTGTAGCGCCATGGCTTTGTAATCGTTACCTGTCAACGAGATAGCGGGACCGAACCGAATTGTCCCGCGTCCGCGGCGAGGGTACTTCCACGTGTAATGAAGGATGCGGTGCAGCCCGTCGATCCGGACCGGCACGACCGGCATCCCCAGTCGTGCCGCCAGCATGGCGACGCCTCGCTGGAACTCGATGATCTCTCCCTGATCGGTCCGCTTGCCTTCCGGGAAGATCAGGATCGACTGTCCGTCACCGGCTAACTCGCCAGCATACCTCAGCGTCTGCCGCGTACCACTCTCCCGCTGCGCGAGCGGAAAGGCATTGAAGAACAAGGCCGCGAGATAGTACGCGCAGCTCGTCCGAAGCCGGGTCCCGCGGCTGACCCCCTCCGGAAAGAAGTGCGCCGCGAAGAACTCCTTCAACATGGCGGGCGCCACGTCGTGACGCCAGCGGCCCGGTAATGCGTCGAGGATCGCCGGCGTGTCGAGGTGGCTCTGATGATTGGCCGCAAAGATCACCGGCCCCTCCAGATCGCGGAGGTGCTCGAGCCCCTGCACGTCGATCGACATCAGCAACCGCAATGGAGGGAGGATCCAGGTGGGGAGGCTCGCCGCGCGAACGGCGCGCGCGAGCCCGGAACGATTCCACGTGGGGAAGTCGATCGGTTCCGTCACCGCCGCAGGGCCGGGCTCGCTGCCCTCGTCCAGCGGCCGGACGAGGGCCTCGAGGTCCGCGACGGTCGTGGCGGCCGCAAACCGGCCCTCGTCGACGGTCACCTCGAACGCTTCCTCGATGGCCATCATGAGCTCGACCCGCTCGAGCGAGCTGAACCCCAGCTCATCGACCGTCGTGGCGCCCGTGATACGGCGCCCCGGCGCGAAACGTTCGAGCAGAGACCCGACGGAACGCGACGGCTCGTCGCCACGTCGTGCGGGTGCGGTGCCTGCCGCCATCCCGGCAAGCCACTGCCGCAGCTCCCGCCGGCGCAGCTTGCGCGTCCCTTCCGTGCGCGGAAGCTCAGCGCCCGTCCAGAGCACCGCCGCTCGCACTTTCTGGTGATCGAGCAGCTGCGCGTTGGCCGCGCGGAGCACGGCATCGATGTCGACGCCGGGATCCGTTACGAGAACCGCGTGGACCCGCTCGGCGGACGCTCCCGGGAGTGCCGCACCGACCACGGCGGACTCCCGCACGCCAGGCACGCCGTTCAACACGCGCTCCACGTCGTCGGGAAACACGTTGAGCCCTTCCGGCGTCACGATCATTTCCTTCTTCCGGCCGCGGATACGCAGGTGCCCTCCGGCGTCGAGCTCGCCGATGTCGCCTGTGTGGAACCATCCGTCACGGAAGGCGCTGCGCGTTTCTTCCGGTGCGTTGAAATAGCCGCTCGTCACGTTGTCGCCGCGGACGAGGATCTCGCCGTCCTCCGCGATCTTCACCTCGACGCCGGAGATCGGCGTGCCGACCGCCCCGCGTGACCCGTGGAAAGGATGATTGAGCGTCACGACCGGGGCCGTTTCGGTCAGGCCGTAGCCCTGGATCACCACGAAGCCGAGCTCTCCCCAGAAGGCTTCGAGCTCAGCGTCCAGCGGCGCGGCGCCGACGACGATCGCCCAGAACTTGAACCCGAACATCCGGTGCACGCGGCGATACGTCCACCAGCGCCTGATCCAGTGCGTACCTGGTGGGGTCGCCTCGCGTGCTTCCGGTATCCGCCGGATCACGTGGTCGCGCAGCACGTCCAGGATCTTTGGAACGCAGACGAGCACGGACACTCTGCTGGCGCGGATGCGGTTGACGACGTCCTGCGGCGCCAGGCTGCGCATGAAGACCACTTCTCCCTCGAGGAGCGGCGGCACGAACGTCGCCATCGACTGCCCGAACATGTGCGACAAGGGCAGGAGGTTCAGGAAGCGAATGGGTTTCAGGAGAGACAGGTGGCGCCGGTACTTGCCGAGCTCCGCTTCGATCGGCACGATGTTCGCGAGGATGTTCCGGTGGGTGAGCACGACCCCCTTGGGATCGGCAGTCGCGCCCGACGTGAAGATGATCTCCGCAATCGTCTGTGGCTCCGCAACCCAGGCAGTCACCTCCTGCCCCTCGGCCCTCGGTACCTTCTGCCCGGCACCCTGCTCCATGCGCCAGACCGGACGCGCGGATACGACGGGGGGCACGGTGTCACCGACGACGATCGCACGGGCATCGACGATCGCGGCGATGCGCAGCATCAGCTCGGACGACGACCGATAGTCGACGGGCACGACGACCACGCCTTGAAGCAGACACCCCCACAGCGTCGAGAGCCACTCCGGTCGGTTCTCGCTCCAGAGGATGATTTTGGAGTCTGGGCCGATGCCCTCATCGCGCAATCGCCCGGCGAATGCACGCGCGTCGGCGGCAATATCTCCGTATGTCCGGCGTCTCGTGCGATAGCCGTCATCGTGCGCGACGAAGGGCGCGTCGACCGTGGCAAGGCCGGCAAAGAAGTCGAGAAGGGTGCGCCATGCCATGCCGGTGAATTATCATGGCAACTCATGTCGCTTCCCCCGATTTTCGCCGCCAGTGCGCTGTACGACAGCCTGCTCCAGGCGGCGATGCGACAGTTCTTCAGCCGGGCGACGTTTGAGACCGAACCGATCCCTTCACAGTCGTCCGACGGCCGGCTGGCCATCGAGCCGACGAGCGATCCCGCTGCGCTCTCGGTGCGCTGGTTCGGCATGCGGCACGTCCTGCACGTGCCCGCGCGGCGTCCGTTCACGCAGCACGAGGTGCGGCTGGCGCGGGCCATCGGCACCGTCCTCGCGACGCGTTACCGGGCGATCTTCGACCCGAAGCAGATGCTCGAGCGCGGGGACCTGTTCCGTGGCGCGATCGAAGATCGTTATGTCGGCGCGTTCCTGGACGACGTGGCGTATGGGGATCCGAAACAGACGCGCGCCGATTCGGTGGCGACGGCGATCGAGGTGTTGCGGGTCGCGGCGATGTCGAGCTATGAAAACCGCGCGATCTCGTCCGGCGTATTGATGCTGGAAGGGGAAACGGATCCCATCCGCTCCAACGCGGTGGTTCCGGGGCACGAGTACCCGTATTCGCAGGCTCTGACCGGCCTCAAGAGCTTCTACAGGCTGTGTGACGGTCTGCAGACACTGTTTCTGGTCAATCGCACCGGCGCCGTTCTCGACATCGTCGAAGTCTCGCGGTACGCCAGGGCGGCAGAGCTGGACGTGCCGTGCTCGTCCGCGTATCGCGCCCACGCGCTGGCGACAGCCGGCACGCGGAACATCTGCGTGGTGCTCAGCCCGTCGCACGAGATCAAGGTCTTCGCCGACGGGGTTCAGACGTTCAGCTTCCGCAACGCGCGGTGGCACCTGCTGGATATCAAGGCGAAGTACGAGATGTGGGCGGAGACGGTCGGCAATCCGGCACTTGCGGAGCGCCTGTTCCAGACGGCGCTCGACCTGGCCGACGCGCGCGAAGGGGCGTTGTTCGTCGTGCTGCGCACGGAGGCGATATCGTTGTCACAGCTTGTCGCGCCGGGCGACCAGCTCGACACGATGCGGATCTCGGCGAGCGACGTGCCGTCTCGTGCGCAGCTCATGCACATGTTGCGCGGGCGATCGGCGATCGACCTGGACCCGGCGGTACTCGCGGGTCTCGCGCGCACCGACGGCGCGACGGTGATGGACGGGGCCGGGCGGTTGCTCGCGGTCGGGGCGATTCTCCTTCACCCCGAACCACCGGAGCCACATTCGAACCTGGCGGTCGAAGGAGCGCGCACGACCGCGGCGATGGCCGCCGGACGGTACGGCGCGGTCCTGAAAGTAAGCGAAGACGGGCTGATCACCTTCTACGATCAGCAGGAACGGATCTGGGATATCTGACGTGCGAATTTTTCTGACGGGCGGATCTGGATATATCGGCGCGGCGGTGGTCGAGGCCTTCGTTCGGGCGGGTCACAGGGTAGACGCGCTCGTGCGAAACAGTGAGAAGGCCGCCAGGGTTCAGGCGCGCGGGGCGCATCCAATCCTCGGCGACCTGGCCGAACCCTCGACGTACGCCGACGCCGCCGCGGCCGCTGACGGAGTGGTCCACACCGCCTTCGAATACTCGCCGCGAGGCCCGCAGGTGGACTCGACCGTCATCGATACATTTCTCGGGACGCCGCCGGCGCCCGGGCGCTTCTTCATCTACACGTCCGGCGTCTGGGTGCTGGGGTCCGCGCCGACTCCCGTAGACGAAACCGCACCCCTGAACGCGATGGAGATCTCCGGGTGGCGGCCTGCGCACGAAGCGCGCGTGCTCAACGCGGCGACCGCCGGGATCCGCTCCGCGGTCATCCGTCCAGGCATCGTGTACGGCAGCTCCGGCGGCATCGTCGGGGAGATATTCAAGGACGCCGCAAACAGCCTCATCCGGATCGTCGGGTCGGGCGAGAATCACTGGCCGCTGGTGTACGACCGCGACCTGGCGGACCTGTACGTGCGCGTGGCGGAGAACCCCGACGCGTCCGGCGTGTACCACGCGAATGACGAAGGGGATGAACGCGTCAACGACATTGTCGCGGCCATCAGCGAGCATGCGAAGACCACGCCGAGTGTCCGGCACCTGCCGATCGCGGAAGCCCGCCAGAAGATCGGCGGGCCGTACGCGGATGCCCTGGCGCTCGATCAGATCGTCCGCAGCCCGCGCGCGCGCGCGCTCGGGTGGAGCCCTTCGCTGAAGTCTGTGTCCGGGAACGCCGCGAGATTGTTCGAAGAATGGCGCCGCGGCAGCGCGCGCAAGGAAACGAATTAGGATCCGTAGCGCAGCCCTTCAGGGCTGCTTTGAGGAACACCGATGAAACTGACGCTTCTCGCCCTGACGGCTGCTCTGGTGACCACCCCTGTGCTCGCGCAGCAGACCGATCCCCACGCGGGGCACGGACAGACGACCCCGAAACCGTTGACGCAGGACGCGGCGACTCCCGTTGTGCAGATGCCGCTGAATGAGAAGATTCCGCCCGATGCGACCGGCGCGCTCGAGGCGCTCAAGCGTTCCCCGCGCCACCACGAGTGGGTGGACATCAAGGTGCCGGGCAGCACGACGCCCATCAAGTCGTTTGTCGTCTATCCGGAGCGGAAAGACAAAGCGGGCGTAGTGATCGTGATCCACGAAATCTTCGGCCTGAGCGACTGGGTCCGCGGCGTTGCCGATCAGCTCGCCGAAGACGGCTTCATTGCCATTGCGCCGGATCTGTTGTCGGGGAAAGGGCCGAACGGTGGCGGGACGGCGGATCTCGGCGACCAGGTCACGCAGGTCATCCGCACGCTGACGCCGGACGACGTGGTGTCGAAGCTCAATGCGGTGCGTGAGTACGGCCTGAAGCTTCCGGCGGCGAACGGCAAGAGCGGCGTGGTGGGGTACTGCTGGGGAGGATCGGCCAGCTTCAATTACGCGATTGCCCAGCCCACTCTCAACGCCGCCGTGGTGTATTACGGGTCGTCCCCCTCTGACGTGACGGCGTACGCCAGCATCAAGGCACCGGTGCTCGGTCTCTACGGCGGGAACGACGCACGGGTCAATGCCACCATTCCGACCGCCGAAGAACACATGAAGAAGCACGGCAAGGTGTACGAGCCGAACACCTTCGAGGGGGCCGGCCATGGATTTCTCCGGCAGCAGTCAGGAGCGGACGGGGCAAACCTCAAGGCCACCGAGAAGGCGTGGCCGCTGACGATCGGCTTCTTCCGCACGCATCTGAAGTAGGCGGACCTTACCGGATCGACATGCCGCCGCTGAACACCATCAGCCGCATCTTCGGCGTCGGGATGCGGCCGGTGGCCGCCTCCTGCGCATTGATCGAATAGAACCGGAGATCCAGCGTGAACGCGAGGTGCTTCTTCACGAACCACCTCGCACCGCCTCCGTAGTTCAGCGTCCGCACGCCGGTCTCGGCATCGGGCTGCGGCTCCTCTTCGAGCTCAAACGTCAGCTTCGACGTGCCGGACCCGACTGTGACATAGCTCCAGCCGTCCTTCGATCCAAAGTTCAACGAGACCTGCGGCGACACGTTCGACCAGCGGTTCTTCAGCGTGGGACCGTCTTCCGCATCCTTCGTCGTGGCCTTCGCGGTCTTGCTCGCGCGGGCTCGCAGCACTTCGCCGCCAATACCGAGGGCGAACGAGCCTTTGCGAAACGGGAAGACGTGCGCCCCCGCGACGATGCCGAAGCCCCGCGTGGGGAGGATCAACGGATCGACGCCGAGGCTGGCCGCGACCATCACGTCCTGCTTGAAGCTCGGCAGAGCCACGCGCGCGTCAGCGACGAAGCGTCCAATCCGCTCGCGGGTCAGGGGAGGGGGTGCCGGATCCTGCTCCTGCGCGTCGACGTGTGTGCCGGCAGCAAGAAAGACGCAGGTCAGGACGATCGAACGAGCGTGTCGGCGCATCGTCGTCGATTGTATCGGACGCTCAGCCAATCAGCGACCTCGCGAGCTCGACCCCCTCGTCCACCGTGGTGACCGACCCATCGAGCTGACGCTCGTACACCGCGCGAAGGAGCTCCCCCATGCGCGGCCCTGGCGTGACACCGAGCGATAACAGGTGCCGGCCGAGGAGCAATGGCTTCGGCGGGGCGTTCTGCACGCCGAGCTCGCGCGCGCGGTCGAGGAACCAGTCCATCGCCGAGCAGTCGAAGCCGCCTCCGCGTCCTTCACAGTCGGCCCGGGCCACGCGCGCCAGCAGCTCGAGATCCACCTTCTGCGCGAGCCGCCGGAAGGCGCCGTCCGAGACAGGCGTTGGGGACTGCCGGAACATGCCGGGCTTCAGGTGGTGCGCGACCATCCCCAGCACCTGCGCGCGCACGTCGAAACCCCCGATGCTGTGCACGTTCAGCCGATCGAGCACGGCGGACGCCGGTGCGACGCCCTGCTGCTCGTGGTCGATCGAGCGGATACGCCCGTCGCTGAACGCCGTCGTCGGCGGCTTGCCGACGTCGTGAAGGAGCGCACCGAGCATCACCGCAACCTGTCGAGGCCTGTCGAGATCCTCGATGCGTGTGCGAGCCTCGTCGACGACCAGCAGCGTGTGAACCCACACGTCCCCTTCGGGGTGCCACTCGGGTTCCTGCGGGCAGCCAACGAGCGCCTTGAGTTCAGGAAAGAGCCTGTCGATGACGCCAAGGTCGAGCGCAAGCGCAAGACCTATGGACGGTCGCACGGCCTGGAGCAGGAGCTTTTCTATTTCTCCCCAGATCCGTTCGGACGGCAGGTCATCGAGGGGAATGTCTCGGCAGAGATTCGCGGTAGCCGGGTCGAGTGCACACTCGAAGCGGGCAGCGAACTGGACGGCGCGCAGGACCCGGAGGCTGTCGTCACCGAAGGTTCGCGCATCGACGGCCCGCAGCACGCGAGCCTCCAGATCAGCACGGCCGTTGAAGGGGTCCTCGTACGTATCGGTGAGCGGATCCCAGGAGATCGCATTGATGGTGAAGTCTCGACGCCGTGCCGCGTCGGCGGTGGTGAGCGACGGATCGCCGGTGACCTCGAAACCACGATGCCCGCGGCCGACCTTCGACTCGCGGCGGGGAAGCGAGACGTCGAGATCCGCGACCTTGTAGACGGTGAAGCTTTCGCCGACCGTGTTGACGTTGCCGAAGCGCTCGAGCAGGCCGCGGACCGCCGGTGCGGCGAGGCCGCACACCTCGATGTCGATGTCTTTGGACGCGCGGCCGGTCAGTCGATCGCGTACCCAGCCACCCACGATGAGCGCTCGCCCCCCCGCGCTTCGGACGTCGCGGGCGACGTCCATGGCCGTGGCCAGATCGTCCATCATTCCTTTACTGTTTCGTGTCGCGACGCCGGCCGAACTTGCGCACGACGCGGTCGGCGACTCCCGGCGCGAGGACGTTCAGCACGGCCAGCGCCTTCGAGATGGGATGCGGATACACCTCGGGCCGCGGCCGCCGGAGGCAGCCGACGACCGCGCGCGCGACGTCGTCCATCGACTGCTTGGGGCCCAGGCCTGCGACGGAGTGACCGAAGTCCCGCTCCATCGCATGATGGAACTCGGTCTCGGTGGACACGGGGTAGATCAGCGACACGTGGATGTCGCTGCCCGCGAACTCCGCGCGCAGCGATTCCGCGAATCCCACCTGCGCAGCCTTGGTCGCGCTGTACCCGCTCATCTGCGCGATGCCGCGCTGCCCGACGATCGACGACATGATGACCAGGTGCCCGCGCCCCTGCGCGCGGAAGATCGGCAGCGCAGCCCGCGCGCCGTAATAGGTCCCCATGAAGTTGACGTCCATCATGCTCTTCATGGCGTCCGGGGGCGTGTCCTCGACCGAGCCGTAATACCCGAAGCCCGCGTTGCAGATCATGATGTCGAGACCGCCAAAAGCCGAGCCTGCCCGCTCGACGAGCGCGACAACCTCGGACTCACGGGTGACGTCCATCACCAGCGTCTCTGCCCGTCCGCCGGCGGCACGGATGCGTGTCGCCGCGGCGTCGAGCCGGTCGCCGCGCCGGGCACCGAGAACGACCGCAACACCGATGCGCGCGAGCGCTTCGGCGCAGGCGAGACCGATGCCAGACGAGGCGCCGGTGATGACCGCAGTGCGGCCGGAAAGGTCCATCCGGCATGATACTCATATCGACATGACTGATCCGTGCATCAGCCTTCTGGAGGAGCTCGTTGCGATCGACTCCGTGAACCCGTCTCTGGTGCCGCACGCGGCGGGGGAGTCGAAGATCGCGGTCTGCATCGCCGATCACCTGCGTCGGCTGGGTCTGGACGTGCACGTGCAGGAAGAGACGCCTGGACGCCCCAATGTGATCGGCGTTCTCGACGGAGGCGCACCAGGCCCGTCGCTGATGTTCTGCGGGCACACCGACACCGTTGGCGTCGAAGGGATGAGCGACCCGTTTACGCCCGCCATCCGCGAGGGTCGCCTCTACGGCCGGGGCTCCCAGGACATGAAGAGCGGTGTCGCCGCGATGATCGACTCGGCGAGGCTCGCGCGCGACGCCGGCTTCTCAGGACGCCTCATCGTCGCGGCGGTCATTGACGAGGAATACGCCAGCCTTGGTGCCGATCAGCTGGTGCGCGAGTGGCGCGCCGATGCGGCGGTCGTGACCGAACCGACCGACCTGCAGATCGGGGTCGGGCACAAGGGGTTTGCGTGGCTCGAATTGGAGACACACGGGAAGGCCGCTCATGGCAGTCGCCCGCTCGACGGCCGTGATGCGATCATCCGGATGGGGCGCGTGCTGCAGCGCCTCGAAGCGCTCGACCGCGAGTTGCAGACACGCCCCGCCCACGCCGTCATGGGCACGGCATCGCTCCATGCGTCGACCATTCATGGAGGCCTCGAGTGGAGCAGCTATCCCGATTGTTGCCGTTTGAAACTGGAACGAAGGACCATCGCGGGAGAGACCGTCGAGTTGGTCGAAGCCGAGATCAGCCAGATGCTGAGGAGCCTCGAGGACGATGACCCCGAATTCTCAGCGAGATCCAGGCTGGTGTTTGCACGTCCGCCCTATGAGACGCCAGTCGGCCACACCTTGCCGGCGACGATAGCAGCGCTCGCGAAAAGACGCGGGGTGGATGCGAAGACCGTTGGGATGAGTTTCTGGACCGACGCCGCGATTCTGGGGGAGGCGGGAATCCCTACGGTGCTGTTCGGTCCGGGAGGAGCCGGACTTCACAGCACCGAGGAATATGTTCGTGTCGCCGATGTGCTGGCCTGTCGCGACATCCTTGCGGATCTCGTCGTGGCCCAGCGCGCCGTGTGAACCCTGAGGGTTCGAGCGCAGGCTTAAGCGGCGACTTTACGAAGCACGAGGCGCGGCGTGGCGAGCAGGTGCTTGCGGGCATCGCCCTCAAAACGCCGGCGCGGACCGTTGCCCGTGATCTCCCAGCCCGGGGTGTCGTGCCCACAGGAGGTGCAGCGCATCATCACGCGTTTGCCCTCGAAATGGAGAACGCCATCGTGCCCGCGCAGGCCGCACATCAGTTCACCAACCCGCGCGACGGCGCGGACGATGATGTTGTCGTTTGCGTACGGAACCGCTACGGTGTTCGTGAGCTGCTGGGGGTAATTGGTAACCATGACGCTATCCCTTCTCCTCTAAGGACGCTGACCGTTGATCGGCCGTTCCGCTGTCCCTGCAGCTCAGTGGTATCAATAGGTGTGCCAAGGGGATAGTTAAGAAGGAAGTCCAATAGAATCAATATGTTAAATCCTAATTGCATCCAGGGAAGAGCCGAGTCAGCCGTTGAGGTGTGTAACTGACGGCACTGTCCGGATGGGCTCCGGTTGGCAACTTACCAACCCAGTACGGCGTTTGACACCATAGGGCCGTCCCAAGCTCATCAATTTCCGAGGCCGACGTTAGCGTTCGCTGAGGATCCCGCGGAGAACGAATCCGATATTGGCGGGGCGTTCCCCCAGGCGGCGCATGAAATACGGGAACCACTCCCGGCCGAACGGCACGTAGATCCGCACGCGGAACCCCTCGGCGGTCAGTTGTGACTGCAGGTCCCGCCGGATGCCGTAGAGCATCTGGAATTCGAAGGCCTCCGGCGCGATGCCGTGTTCGGCGACGTGCGAGCGTGCGGCCGCGATCATCGCCGGATCATGCGTCGCGATGGCCGGGTACTGCCCTTCCGACAGCAACAGCTTCAGGATGTCCACGTACGCGGCATCGACCTGCGCCTTGTCCTGGTAGGCCACACTCTTCGGCTCCTTGTAGGCGCCCTTGACGATGCGCACGCGCGCGCCGAGTGCGTTCAGTCGCCGCGCATCGTCGATGCTTCGCGGCAGGCACGACTGCAGCACGACGCCCGCGTTCCGGTACCCCTGCTGCCACATGGTCTCGAAGACATCGAGCGTGACCTGGGTGAAGGGGGAGTTCTCCATATCGATGCGGACGAAGAAGTCGTGCTTCGCGGCAACGTCGAGGATGCGGCGCAGGTTGTCGACGCATGTCGCCCGATCGACCGTGAGCCCGAGTTGCGTCAGCTTCAACGAGATGTTGCGCCCGATGGCCGCGGCGACGATGGTCTCGAGGACGGTCAGGTACGCGCGCGTCGCGACATCCGCCTCCGCAATGCTCGCGACGCTCTCGCCGAGCAGGTCGAGCGTCTGGGTCATGCCGGCCTGCTCGATCGGTCGCGCGGCCGCGATCGCTTCCTCGACCGTTTCGCCGGCGATGAAGCGGCGCGCGAAGCCACCCTCGTGACGCAGCCCGTACTTCGACGCGAGTCGCTTGAGGCCATCGCTGCCGGCAAGCGTGTGAAAGAACGTTTTCGAAACCGTCTGGATCATCAGTGGGTGAGTAACGGACGGCGGCCTCCCAGCAGCAGGTGCTGGATCGTCCGGGCGTAGTAACGAAGCACGGTGCGTTCGCGGATGCGGAACCGTCCTCCCCGTTCGATATGAATGATATTGCGCGTGACGAGCTGCTCGGAGGCCGCGTCGACGGCCTCGCGACCCGACGCGACGCCCATGTTGGCTCCGAGCGCCGTCAGCGTCTCGATGATCGCATCGCACCGCGTCTCGAGCTCGGGCGTCGAGATCGACGGCCGAATCCCTGCGGCGACGACAGCCGTCGGGAGCACCTTGTGCAGCATGCCGATCGTGTCGCGGGTCAAATGCGCGAGCGCCATGACGTCGCGTCGCGAATCGGGGTCGTAGCCGCTCAGGGGGATCGGGGTGCCGAAGGTCACGAACGCGCGCGACTGGTAACCCACCGCATAGCGCACCATCTCGGCGATCTCCCGCGCGAACGCACGCGAGCGCCGCTTGGCCGCCTGGTGCGCCAGGATGCGATCCTCCAGTACGAGATCGTACGCCACCGCCATCGGCACGATGACCGCATCGCTCCGTTTCGCCTGCAGCGTGGCGTGCAGGAGCCCCGTCTTCGGCGCCTTGAGCTCCCCCGAATAGCTGCGCCCTCCCTCGATATAGAACATGAGGTCGTGACGGCTGAGCAGTTCCGCGACGTAGGCCTTCAGCGTCACCAGGTAGGCCGGGTCCTTCGTGTTGCGGCGTATCGGGATCGCGCCGGTGACATGCCGATGGATCAGCCCGAGCGGTCCGCCGAAGAGGTTGATCCCGGCAGCGATGACCGGGGGGCGCACGCCGCTCTCATCGAGCGCGAGAGGTTCGACGAGGTAGTCGAGATGGCTCTTGTGGTTGGAAATGTAGATCGCGCGGCCTTCCCGCGTGACGCGCTGGGCGATCTCGACATGCTCGTCGATGCGATCGATCTTTCGCAGGATCGGGTAGAGCGGGTGCTTGAGCGCGCGATAAATGGGATAGCGCTGCGTCGTGCGCAATTCGTCGAGGTACGCATGGATCCGCTCTCGGGCCTGCAGCTCGGTCTGTTCGGGGCCTCCGCGCAGGTACCGCGCCACCTCTTCGCGCGCGAGTACCGCCTCGGTAATATCGTCGAGCACTAGAGCCGGACTATATCAGACCTGCACTTCGCGACACACCGCGTCGGTGAACTCAGAAGTGGTCGAATGTCCTCCCAGATCGTGCGTTCGGACCGTGCGCGCCATCAGCACTGTGTCCAGCGCCGCGCGGATCTTCGCCGATTTCTCACGTTCGCCGATGTGGTCGAGCATCATGAGGCCCGACAGCAGCAACGCCGTCGGGTTCGCCAGGTTCTTGAGCGCAATGTCAGGCGCGCTGCCGTGCACGGCCTCGAACACCGCGATCTCCTTGCCCAGGTTTCCACCCGGCACGACGCCCAGCCCGCCGACCAGACCCGCACACAGGTCCGAGACGATGTCGCCATAGAGGTTCGGCAGCAGGAGTACGTCGAGCTTTTCCGGGTGCATCACCAGATGCATGCACGCGGCATCGACAATCCGCTCGTCGTAGGTGATGTCGATGTATTCCAGCGCGACCTTCCGCGCGCAACTCAGGAACAGTCCGTCGCTGAGCTTCATGATGTTCGCCTTGTGGATCGCCGTCACGCGCTTCCGGCCGTACGTCCGGGCGAACTCGAACGCGAATCGAGCGATGTTCGTCGACGCGCGCTCCGTGATGACCTTGATCGACTCGACGACGCCGGGGATCACCACGTGCTCGAGCCCGGCGTAGAGGTCCTCGGTGTTCTCACGGACGATGATCAGGTCCACTCCGGAGAACCGGCTGTCGACCCCGGGCAGGTTCCGCACCGGCCGCAGGTTCGCATAGAGATCGAGGGCCTTCCTCAATCCGACGTTCACGCTCGAGAAGCCCTGGCCGATCGGGGTGGTGACGGGCCCCTTGAGCGCCACCTTGTTGCGTTTGATCGAATCGAGGAGCGCCGCGGGAAGCGTCTCCTGGGTCTTTTCGAAAGCCACGACCCCGGCGTCGTGCCGCTCCCAGTCGATGTCGAGCGCTGCGGCTTTGAAGATACGGACGACCGCCTCGGTCACTTCCGGTCCGATGCCGTCGCCGGGGATGAGGGTGATGGTGTGGCTCATGATGGGTGTGTCTCCAGCGGCCTGGCGCGCAGCTTCAGCGCGATGAGGCCCGCGACGCGCTCCAGGAGCTCTCGATCGTCGGACGTGAACGCCGCGATCCTGTCTCCGTCGATGTCAATCTCTCCCAGCACGCGGTCGCCGTCCATGATCGGCACGACGATCTCGGACTTCGTCTCGATGCTGCACGCCAGGTACCGCGGATCTGCGTTCACATCGTCCACGATGATGGTGGCCTTTTCAGTCGCCGCCGCTCCACAGATGCCGCGGCCAAGAGGGATGCGGGTGTGTGGCGACGGTTTGCCTCGGAAGGGTCCGAGTACGAGCTCGTCGCCGTCGACCAGGTAGATCCCGACCCATGTGTAGTCGACGATGCGGTCCTTGAGGGTCTGCACCGCGACATCCATCGCCGTCGCGGCATCGGGACGCTGGTCGATCGCCAGTGTGATCTCGTTGAAGACGTCGATGTAGTTCATGGGCGTCCGCCCTGACGCAGTGCGAGCATCAAATCATTATAATCACCCCTCCGAATGGGACTGGTCCGCAGTGCGGCGTTTACGCGCGCGCGTGACGAGCAGAAACCGCTGTTGCTGGCGATTTCGGCGCCGTGGTCGTCGGCCTGTCGCGAAATGGACCGTCTGTGCTACGGCGACGTCGAAATAGCGGACGAGATCAACCGCTGGTTCGTGCCCGTGAGAGTCGACGCCGACCGCCGTCCTGACGTGGCAGAGCGGTACGATCTGGGCGGCCTTCCCTCCACCGTGTTTCTCACAGCGGAGGGGGGGATCCTCGGCGGCGGGACCTTCGTGCCTCCCGCGCGTTTTCGGGAGGCGTTGACGCGCGTGCGCCAGGCCGCACCTGCGTCGTCCGGTGTGTCGGGCCCCCTCTCCGCCGCGGTGCCTCCGCCCCGCAGGAGCGAGCGTTCCGGCATGTCCGACGGCCCGACCTTCGGGTCGGGCGCTTTCGACGAAGGCCTGGTCGAACAGGTGTTTGCGACCTTCGACCGACGGCACGGAGGCTTCGGCGACGCCCCGAAGTTTCCCATGACCGCCCCACTGCATCTCGCGCTCGACCTGTTCCGCGAGACACAGTCCGAGGAGATGGCGGAGTACGTGACGCTGACGCTCGACGCCATGGGCTGGGGCGGCCTGTATGACGAGGACGGCGGCGGATTCCGACGTTGCTCCGAACGCGCGGGCTGGACCGATCCCCAACAGGACAAGCTGCTGACAAGCAACGCTGCGCTGCTGGATCTCTACCTCGAAGCGGGCACGACGCTCGGCAACGAGCGCTGGCTCGCCAGGGCGGCCGACGTGGTTGAGTTTCTCCAGGGATCGCTGGCCGTCGGGCCGGGCGAGGGCTGGCGTGCGTCGGAGCAGAGCGATGCGACCCGCTATTCCGACGCCAATGCTCTGACGGCGTCCTCGATGCTTCGCGCGTCGACCGTGTTCAGCGATCCCTCCCTGCGCGATCTGGCGCTGGAGTCGCTCGAGAGCACGGTGCTGTCGACCTACCGCCCCGGAAACGGCGTGGCGCATTACGCCGGCGGAGTTCGAGGCCTTCTGACGGACCAGGTCGCCATGATGTCTGCGCACCTCGACGCCTGGGACCTTACCGGGAACATCGTCTACCGGATGATGGCCGAGGAACTGGCTCATTTCGTCGTGCGCACGATGCGTGACGACACCAACGGATTTCTCGACCGCGCTCCGGGAGACGCAGACGCCGACATCGACTTCCTGGCGCAGCCGGTGCGGCCGTTCGTCCTGAATTGCGATGCAGCTATCTCCCTCCATCGCATCGCGGCGGCAAATCCGGACGGAGGTTTTGATCGATCGGCCAGCGCAGCGCTCGATTCGATCGCCGCAGAGGCGGTCGATCAGGGCCCCCTGGCGGCGCATTACCTCGTCGCGCGGCGCGCTCTTTCGAGGTGATAAACTTCCGGTTCCCTACATGACGCCCACATCCATTCCCGCGCTCCACAATATCGCCACGCAGCTTCGCATCGATTCGATCCGGTCCACGACCGAGTCGGGCACCGGCCATCCGACGACGTGCATGTCGGCGGCCGAGGTCGTCGCGACGCTCTTCTTTTCCGAGATGCGCTTCGATCCCGAAGACCCGCGCAATCCGTACAGCGACCGTTTCGTGCTGTCGAAGGGGCACGCCGCGCCGATTCTGTACGCGGCATGGGCGGCGGCCGGATTGTTCCCCCGCGAGGAGCTGTTGGAGCTGCGGCAGATCGGGTCCGATCTCGAGGGGCACCCCACGCCGCGCCTGTCGTTCGTCGATGTCGCGACCGGCTCCCTCGGTCAGGGCATCTGCGCCGCGATCGGAACGGCGTTGAACGCGCGCCGCATTGGATCCGACTACCGCACCTACGTCCTGCTCGGAGATGGCGAGATGGCCGAGGGGTCCGTGTGGGAGGCGGCCAATGCCGGGGTACACCACAAGCTCGACAACCTCTGCGGCATCATCGACGTCAATGCTCTCGGGCAGAGCCAGGGCACGCAGTTCGGCCACAGCCTCGACGAGATCGCCGCCCGCTGGAAGGTGTTCGACTGGCACACCATCGTCGTCGACGGCCACGACATCCAGCAGCTGTTGAAGGCCTACGACGAAGCGCGCGCGACGACCGGACGTCCGACCATGATTCTTGCCCGTACGTTGAAGGGCAAAGGCGTGTCCTTCACGGAAGGGAAGGCGAACTGGCACGGCAAGGCGCTCAAGAAAGGCGAAGAAGCCGACAAGGGGATTGCGGAACTCGAACAGCAGATGCTGCCCGGTGCGCCCCAGCCGGAGATCCGTCGACCGGTGCGGAAGGCAGAGGCACCGACCGCGCCTGCGGACTATTCGAAGATGCCGGCGCCGAACTACGCGCTCGGTGATCTCGTCGCCACACGCGAGGCATGGGGCACGGGGCTCGCCTCGCTCGGCTCCGTCGACCCACGCGTGGTCGCCCTAGACGCCGACGTCAAGAATTCGACGTACAGCGACCGGTTCGAGAAGCTACATCCCGACCGCTTTTTCGAGTTCTTCATAGCCGAGCAGGCGATGGTGGGGGCTGCGATGGGGCTGGCGGCCCGTGGCGCGATCCCGTTCCCGTCGACGTTCGCGTGCTTTCTCACTCGTGCGAGTGACTTCATCCGCATGGGCGGGATCTCGACGGTCAACGTCAAGCTCACCGGCTCGCACGCGGGGGTGTCGATCGGCGAAGACGGTCCATCGCAGATGGCCCTCGAAGACCTGTCGATGATGCGCGGCGTGCCCGGTTGCGCCGTCCTCTATCCGTGCGACGCGGTGAGCACCGAACGGCTCCTTGCGGAAATGGCGCAGCGGCCCGGGATGGCGTATATGCGCACGTCGCGCCCGAAGACCCCGGTCATCTACGGGCCGAACGAGACGTTCCCCATCGGGGGATCGAAGGTGATTCGCCAGAGTGACCGTGACGTCGCGTGCGTCATCGGTGCGGGCGTCACCGTGTTCGAAGCGCTCGCGGCGCACGACCAGCTGATGGCCGAGGGGATTGCGATTCGCGTCATCGACGCCTATTCGCTGCAGCCGATCGACACCGAGACGATGCTCGCCGCCGCGAAGGCGACCGGTGGGGCAGTGATCACCGTCGAGGACCACTACAGCGCCGGCGGGCTCGGCGACGCGGTGAGCGAGGCGATCGCGTCCGCCGGATTCGGAGTGAAGCGACTGTGCGTGCGCGAGATCCCGCGGAGCGGACTGCCCGACGAGCTCCTGGACCGGTACGGCATCTCCGCGCGGCACGTCGTGGACGCGGTACGCGCCGTCAGGAAGCCGTAGCGCCGCGCCTCGACAGGGTCATCATCCCCGCGAACATCTGACGGAGGAGGTCCGGGCGCTCGCCGAGCAACTCGAAGAGCTCATCGCGCCCGATCCGCATCGCGATTCCGCCTGCGACGACGGTCGCGGCCTGTCCGACTTCCCTGCCTGACAGCGCGCAGAACGACCCGATGACATCGCCGCCTCTGGCCGTGAGGGGAGCGCCGCCAGGCTCTTCCATCTGCACTTCACCGGATAGCACGAGCCACGTGGCCGGAGGAGATGAGGCCGAGAAGAGCGTAGAGCCGGCGATCATGGAGACGGTATGGGTGATGGCAGCGAGCTGTTGCGTCTCCTCGGCGGAGAGGCGCGAGAAGTAGGGCACGAGCTGCAGCGCCAGGACCTTCTCGACCGGCACGATGCCATCCTCGGCGAGGCGCGCGAGGTCCGCGGCGGCTCCGGTCGCTCGAACCGGTCCGCACCCCGGGGATTCCGCGCGATTGGACATCTCCGCGAAAAGACCCCGCACGAGCTCGGTGTTATCGGCGAGCATCGTCCGTAACTGGTCGGTGGTGAGGGCCAGGGTGACCGCCGTGCCCGCCGTTCGCACCGATCGGGCGGACACCGATCCTTCGAGCGCTTCCGCGAAACCCAGCGCCGCCGGGGCGTCGAGCGTGTCGAGCACTCCCTGAGGTCCGCTGGCGGTGACCGCGCCGTCGAGCAGCAGGTGGATAGTGTGCGGCGTTGCCGCCTCGGCGATCAGCGTTGCGCCCGGCTCGTGCCTGATCTGTTTGGATGCCGCCGCGATGCGGAACAGTTCGTCAACGCTGACGGAGGCGAAGAGGGGCAGCCCCCGCAGGCGCTCGGCGAGCACCGCGGCGGGCAGGGGTTCCAGCCACAGTTCACGCCGCCTCTCCGCCGGCATCCGTTGCTCGGCAAGCGCCCAGGAGGCCGCCTCGAACACGTACCAGTCGCGGACGTCCCGATGCGCAAGCACGTGCTCGATGTCGGGCGCGAGTGCCCAGCGGCGCTGGGCCCGGACTTCGTCGATCGCGACGGCCGCGATCACCTGGTCGTCATCGTTGATCAGCTGAAGGAGCGTCTCTTCGACGTCACGGGGCCGGGTCCGCTGAATGACGTTGCCCCGGCGCACTTTCTCGTCGAGCGGCAGCTCTTCGAGGATCGGCATCACCATCTGGCGAAGCTGTCCCGACAGCACGTTGTCGAGATACTCCGACGCGCTCGCGCGGCTGCGCGAGTCGCCGTGCCCGAGCGTCCACTGTGCGGCCGCAATGTCCTTCCACGGAAAGATGAGGGACAACAGCCGGTAGATGCGATCTTTCGACCGCGCCATCTTTTCGTCGAGGGCCCGCGCGAGCAGTGTGCCGGACGGCAGGCGTCCGCGGACGAACAGGTTGTGGTGGAGCGACAGCAAGGCGTAGTACGCCCGCGCCTCCCTGATGACGTGTGGTTCGAGCAGCGCGCGGTCGAACACCAGCGGCACGTCGCTGTGGCGGAGCCGCTCGAGCGCGGCCATGGTTTTGTAGCGGAGGAACCCGTCAGGCTCCTGGAGCGCCGGTAGCAGGACGTCCACGGAGCGCTGCGACACGATCCGTGCGAGGGTGGTCGGGATGTGCCGCCGGAGCCACAGGTCCTCGTCGGCGTCCCGCATGAAATGTGCGAGCGCATCGATCACGGGTTCGCCGTATCCCGCGAGTGTCTCTCTCGCGCGCCCCTTCACCTGGCGGTTCCGGAGCAGCGTCATCAGGGCAGGAACGAAGAGAAAGTCGGTGGTGCCCGCTCGTCGGACACCCTCCATCGCGGCGTCGGCGACCTGCGGGTCCGGGTCGTGCAGCAGCGGGACGAGCAATTGCCGGAACCGCGCATCCTGCGAAGCCCCGAGGGATCGTGCCGCGTCCCGACGCGCGTGCAGCGAGCCGATGCCCTGGTCCGAGATGAGCGCGACCAGCGCGGCGTGAGCCAGGTCCTGATCGGCCTCGACCGGGCTCGACGCCAGCGCGAGGGCAGCCGTCGTACGGATGCGAGGATCGTCATCGGAGAGCAAGGGGCGCGCGAGCGCCGCCGCATCATCCTGTCCGATGGCCGCGAGCGCGCGGAGCGCGGCAGCCCTGACGCCGGGATCAGCATCGCCGAGCGCGCGCCGGATCTGCGGCGTCCAGCGCGCCGCCGCATCGCTCCCGGTTGCCGCCAGCGCCCGCAGTGCCCGGGCGCGAACGCCCGGAGCTTCGTGGTACAGGAGGAGCGGCGTGACGAGATTCCGCTTGTCGAGCGACTCGAGCACGTCGATCGCATAGATGACGCGGCGTGCGTCGGGGTGCGAGAGCTCCTGCACCAGCGTTTCGATGGTCGAGAGGTCCGCGGCGTTGAGCCGCAGCTCGGACGGCTCGAGGTCCCTGCGCTCGATGCTCTGCCGGAATGCGGCGAGATAGCCGCGCTTGGCTCGAAGGGACATGAAGATCCACAGGACCGTGACGGCCAGGCTCGCGTAACTGAGCCGCTGCCAGTCGAGGTCCAGGCCCCAGGGCTTCACCAGGATCAGGCACAGCACGGCGCCCAGCGCCTTGGCGCTACGGTCCACGGTGACGTCCACGAACGACTTGGCCTTCAGCTTCAGATCTTCCTGCAGCGGCAGGAACAGGATCTCGCGCGTGGTCTTGTCGACGGTGTAGCGAAGCGACTGGTCGAAGACCCGCGCGAATGCCGGTGCCCACAGGGCACCATTGACGAGCATCACGACGGCGCTCGTACCGAGGCTGAACGGCAGGATCATGAGCGCGAAGCCGATCCCGAGATAGCGGTGAATCTTGCTCGTCAGCCAGATCTGGATCACGAAGCCGATGATGGACGTCCAGCGCTGGACCTGGCCGAGGAAGATGGTGATCGCGTCGGTGGCCTCCGCGCCTTTGGCCGCCGCGGCCGCCAGGTTGAGCTGCTGCTCGATGATCACCGCGCCCACGGCGGCAAAGCTGATCACCAGTGCGATGATCTGGAGGTGCTTCGAGTTCCGAAGGAGCTCGATGGCCTCGGTCGCGCTGACCCCCTTCTCCTGCGTGACCTCCGCCGCCTTCGCCCCGTCCACGGGAGCACCGCGCAGGATCATCCAGGTAATGCCCGCACAGATGATCAACAGGGTGCCGCTGATCAGCAGCATGTTGGTGGTGCCTATCCGTCCCGTGTAGCGGATCAGGATCTCCGACCCGATGATCCCTCCGAGCGGTGCCCCGCCGCCGACAAATCCGAAGAGCCGCTTGGCCTGCCGCGGATCGTAGACGAGATTCGCGACGGTCCAGAACTGGCTGATCAGAAGCACGCCGAGGATCAGCCCTACAAAGTAGAAGGCCGCCGAGACCCACTTCGCGTCCGTCTGAAACAGGAACCAGAAGCCGAACAGCACCGCCGCCATGCCGACCTGGGTGATCGGCAGCGCGCCGCTGCGGGGCAGGCGGGCCACGAGCCAGCTGTAACCGGTCATCAGGATGCCGATGATCACCCCGGCGGCGAGGAGCACGTACGGCAGGTTGTCGGCCCCGAGGTCGCTGATGAACTTCGACCGCGTCACCGGCTTCAGGATGTTGTACGCGGTCATCGCGAGAAACGAATACGAGAACATCAGCGCGGCGCCTGCCGCCTCCTCTTTCCGGACCTCGACGATGGGGGAAAGCGCGCGCTGCAGAAGGGACATGCGCAAAGCCTAAGCGATCGTGGAAGGTGAAGTAAACTGCGTCACTCCATGCTGTTCCGGGTCCGGAAGTTCTTCGACGTCCGAGCGGGCGAAGGGCTCCCCGTGCTGCTGGCGTTTCTGTATGTCGCCTGCGTCGTGGCGGCGTATCTGCTCGCGAAACCTATTCGGAACAGCCTCTTTCTCAAGGCCTACGGTCCCAATGCGCTCGTGTACGCGTATGCCGCGGTGCCGCTCGTCCTGACGGTCTTTGTCGCCGCCTACGCCCGGCTCGTGGCCCGCCTGGGCACACGCCTCGTGACGATCGGGACGCTCGTCTTTTTCAGCCTCAATGTCGTGGGCGTCTGGTACGCGTTGCGCTTCGCGCCGTCGGAGTGGCTGCCGGCGGTGTTCTACGTCTGGGTGAACTGCTTCGGCGTCATCGCGTCCGTCCAGGCCTGGAGCTTCGCCAATTCGCTGTTCGACGTGAGACAGGCGCGTCGGCTGTTCGGCCTGGTCGGTGCAGGCGCGTCGCTCGGGTCGATCGCGGGCGGGCTCCTGGCACGGTTTCTCGTCGGGCCGGTCGGCGGCACAGTGAACATGCTGCTCGTTCTGGCCGCGCTCATTCTCCTCGCCGCCGTCATCGTCGCGGTGGCGTCGCGGCGATTGCGCGCCCGGGGGCTCTCACGCGCACGGACACGGAGCCACTCAGCCCATCCCATGGCCGACAGCATGCGGCAGATCGCCGCGAGCCCGTATCTGCGGCTGCTGGCGGCGCTCGTCTTCCTCGTGGCCGTGGCCACGCAGTGGACGAATTTTCAGCTCAGTCTCATCGCCGACAGGCGATTCGGGGACGATGTGGACGGGCTGACGGCGTTCTTCGGCACCTTCAATTTCGTCGCGGGCGCCGTCGGCTTCCTCCTGCAGCTGTTTGTCACCGGCCCCGCGCTCCGCCGCTTCGGCATCGCGTTCGCGATCATGATCCTCCCGCTGTTCATCGTCTTCGGCAGTGCCGTGACGCTGATGATCCCGGTGTTCTGGGCGGTGCTGTTCACGAACGCCAGTGACCAGAGCCTTCGATTCTCGATCGACAAGGCGGCCTACGAGCTCCTGTACCTCCCCATTCCGATGGCCCAGCGAGGGTCGGTCAAGAACGCGCTCGACATCATCGGCAACCGTATCGCCGACGCGGTCGGGGGCATCGCCCTGGGACTCGCGACGGGCGGGTTCTTCATGCTGCCGGGTGCGCACTTCGGCCTTCGAGGGACGGCCCTGGTGACGCTCCTCCTCACGCTCGCCTGGATTTACGTGGCCTGGAAGATCCGCGGCGCCTATGTGCGCGCCATCGGGGACAGCATCCATCGTCACAGGCTCGATACGGAGAGGTCGTCCGGCACCGTTCTGGACCGATCGGTGTGCGAGGCCCTGGCGGCGAAGCTGGCCTCGTCGGATGCCGACGATGTGAAGTACGCGTTGGATGTGCTCGCCACGCAACCGCTTCGAACCGCCTGCCCGAACCTTCGCGCGCTGCTCTCGAATGGCGATGAAGACATCCGGCGGCGTGCGATTGCCGCCCTCGCGGCCGCCGGCGATCGTGGGGCGGCCGTGGAGGTGGAACCGCTGCTCAGGGATCCGTCGCTGGCCGTTCGCACGGAGGCCCTGCTGTTTCTCGCCAGGGAAGGAGATTTCGATCCGCTGGAGAGGATCGAAGAGCTGGGGGACTTCGAAGGGTTTTCGATCCGGTCCGCCACGGCCGCCTTTCTCGCGTCTCCTGGCCGCGGGAGCAACCTCGAGGCCGCTGTGCTGATTCTCCAGGCGATGGTCACCTCGGCCGAGGCGAAGGATCGCTCGGAAGCCGCCCAGCTGCTCGGGATGATCCCCGAACCACCGCTCGATCTCTTGGACACACTGATCATCGACGCGGATCGCGACGTCTCGCGCCGGGCCCTCGACGCGGCGGAACGTATCGGCGAAGATGCCGTTCCGGTGCTGTCATTGCGGCTCACCGACACGATCGTTCCGATCGAGGTGCGCCGGGAGATTCCGGCGCACCTCGTGAGGATCGGGACCCCGTCAGCCGAGCGCGCATTGATCGGCGCGCTGCTCGACGCAGACTCGGGGCTGCGGCACCGCGTCATTGCGTCGTTGAACCGGATGAAACAGCAGCTGCCCGATGTCCCGATCGACGGGCAGATGCTGGAGTTGCTGCTCGCGGCGGAGCTGTCAGGGCATTACCGCTCGTATCAGCTGCTCGGTGCGCTGCGGGAGGGGTCCGACGACAACACGGCCATCATCGCCGCGCTCGAGCACGCCATGGAGCAGGAGCTGGAGCGGGTCTTCCGCCTGATTGCGCTGCTGACATCGGGGGAGGGTGCCATGCACGATGCCTACGTAGGCGTCAGATCATCGAACAGCATCGTCCGGGCGAATGCGCTCGAATATCTCGAGAACACCCTCAGGCCGGATCTGCGTCACGCGTTGCTCCCGCTCATCGACAGCCAGGTGACCGAAGCCGAGCGGATCCGGCTGGCGAATCACCTGGTGGGCGCGCCGGTCGCCAACGCCGAACAGGCATTGGCGACGCTGCTGGCGAGTGACGACCCCTGGCTGCGTTCGCGCGCCGATTACGCGTGGCAACGGCTGACGGGCCAGGCCGATCAGGTCGAGCACGTGCCTGTCCCGGCCGACATGCACATGGATGTCGGAGCGGGGTGAGGCCCGCGGGCTATTCCTCAGGCGTTGGGGGCAGCGCGCGTTTGTGGTCGCTGGCCCTCTCGAGGCGCTCGATCCGAAGCCCCAGCGCCGGTGCGATGGTCTGCGGCCCAAGGGCCAGGTAATTCTCCAGGTCCGCATACGTAAAGCCCATCTCGGACTCGTCGGTCTGCCCCTCCCACAAACCGGCGCTGGGCGGCTTCTCGATGATCGGCGCCGGCACCTCGAGCTCTTTCGCCATCACACGGACTTCACTTTTGAGCAGCCGCCCGATGGGCAGCAGGTCCACCCCCCCATCCCCGTATTTCGTGAAATAGCCGATCGTCAGCTCGCTGCGATTCCCCGTGCCCGCCACCAGGTAGTTCAGCGAGTTGGCCACGAAGTACAAGGACGTCATGCGAAGTCTCGGCTTCAGGTTGGCCACCGGCACGCGCATCCTGATGTCGACTTCGTCGGCCGTCGTGACCGGCCGTTGATCGTCCGGCAGGCCCGCGGTCGCCTGGCGAAGATCCAGGAGCAGCCTGTCGTAGGCGGGCGACAGGTCGACACGGATCGCGGGCACGCCGAAATGGTCCGCCGCGAGCCGCGCATCCGTTTCGTCCTGGGGATCGCTATGACAGGGCATCATCACGCCGATCACGCGCCCTGGCATCGCCATCGCCGCGAGGCCCATGACGACCGCCGAGTCTATGCCGCCGCTGAGTCCGACGGCAATCCCGCGCGCGCCCGCGGCGGACACTCGTGCCTTCAACCACTCAGCGATGTCTGTCGCGCGTGTGTGCATGTCGTCTCACAGAACCGGTTCGGTTGGCTTGCGGCTCGCACCGCGCCGTTCGATCACTCGCATGAAGGCGTCGACGAGATCCGGGTCGAACTGCTGCCCGCGCTGCCGGTGGATCTCCCCGATGGCCTCGTCGATGGGCCACGCGTGCTTGTACGGACGCTCCTGCGTCAACGCGTCGAAGACGTCGGCAACCGCCACGATCCGTCCGGCCAGCGGAATCGAGTCGCGCGGAATACCCGCGTAGCCGTTGCCGTCCCAGCGTTCATGGTGGCTGAAGGCGATCTCTTCGGCAAGGCGCATGATCGGGAAGCGGCTGCCGGACAGGATCCTGGCGCCGATCGCCGTGTGCGTCTTCACGATGACGAACTCATCGGCCGTCAGCTTACCGGGTTTCAGGAGTATCGAGTCGGAGATGCCGATCTTGCCGACGTCGTGGAGGGGAGCCGCACGCCGGATCAGGGTGACCTGAGGATCCGGCAGACCGACATGTTTGGCGATCAACGCGGCCATCTGGCCCACGCGAGCGGTGTGCTGCCCCGTGTTGTCGTCGCGGAATTCCGCCGCGCGCGCGAGCCGCTCGATGATCTCGATCTGTGCCCCCTCCAGTTCGCGCGTCCGCTCGCGGACCTTCGCCTCCAGCATCTGGTTCTGGCTCTGGATCTGGAGATAGAGAAACCGCGTCTCCAGCAGGGTTCCAATGCGCAGGAGCACCTCGTCGCTCGTGAACGGCTTGTGGAGGAAGTCCTTCGCGCCGCGAGACAATGCCTCGCGGCGTGACTCCTCCGACAGGTCGCCGGTGAGGATCAGGATCGGCAGGTAGGTCGCCTCGGCGATCTGGTTCAGGGCGTCCATGACCTCGAGCCCGTCGAGGTGTGCCATATGGAGATCGAGCAGGATCAGGTCGGGGCGGAATTCGATGTAGAGCGACGTCGCTTCACGGGGATCGGTCGTCGTCTGGATCCGCGCGAAGCCCGCGCGCTCGAGGAGCCGGCGAAGTACCTCCACGTTGGCCGGCTCGTCATCGATGATGAGGATCCGCGCTTTCGTGAACTGCCGCCTGCCC
The DNA here is from genome assembly GCA_035575695.1 of Vicinamibacterales bacterium. Classification (GTDB taxonomy): domain Bacteria; phylum Acidobacteriota; class Vicinamibacteria; order Vicinamibacterales; family 2-12-FULL-66-21; genus JACDCA01. Next base: position 5,300 of record DATLXP010000142.1, on the reverse strand, counting down.
GTGGCGCCGAGTGATGTAGGAGTCACGATGTGGCGACCGGATCGGCGTTCGTGATCGCCTCGGCAGCTGGAGACTCCGGCCAGACGAGAGGCGGTGCGGCGGTGTACCCCGCGTGCGCCAGCGCCGATTGAAACAGGACCGTTTCCGACGCGTAGAACGCCAGCTTCAGGTAGTGCCGCGCCACGATGTAGAGCTGGCCGAGGAGCAGTGCGCCCCACAGGCGGAGCCCGTGCCCGGGCGCTCCGGGATTCAGAAGGGCGTAGGCGGCCACGAGCGCGAGACACGCCAGCCCGTTGATGGCGTAGAGGGTCAGGACGCGGCCGGGGTTCCGCCGCACGAACCGGGCCGCGGCGCCGATCGCGCCGAGCGCGCTGCGGCGATCCTCCACCACGATCCGGATCCTCGCGTAATCGAAGATCAGGTTGAAGAAGATCAGCATGGCTCCGAATACAGCGTAGCCCGCAATTCGAAACAGCAACGCCGTCCGCTCAACCGTGACGTCTCGGACGAGTCTGCCGACCCCCTCATCGAAGATCCATCCGTGGACCCAGCCAAACAGAAAGGCGTAGATGGCCAGCGCCACGACACCCAGCCTGAGGAGGCGCCACACATGGACCCCGCAGGCGGCAAAAAATCCGTGACTGCGCGTGCGCCGGTCCCGTGCGAGCCGGTCGATGACGCCGCCGCTGACAAACGACCACAGCACCAGCCACGCGACGGTTGCGCCGGCGATCGTCGACGCGAGCGGCGCATTGTCGAGCAGGTCGCCCCAGTTGCGCAGGACCGCCGCGAAGCCCACGATCGAGGGACGGAAGGTCGCGCCCAGGCCTGAAGCCTGTGCCGAGAATTCCTGCCACCACTGGTGATTCGCTCCTGCCGCGACCGACTCCGCCGCGAGGCTGTTTCCGAGGTGCGCTTCGAGCATGCCACTCAGGGCGATCGACAGCGGCAGGGCGATGAGTACCGTCAGCGCACAGGTGCCGGCCAGAACGGCGGGGGCGCGGTGCACACGCGCGAGGCCGGTCAGGAACGACGAGGTGGCGCGCATCAGACGAAAAACCCGTAGGTCAGGAGATGGTCCTGCAACCAGAGCAGCCACGCGAGAGACCACGTCCGGGCCGCCGCCTTCGCCCGGGGTTTCAGGCTGGCGGAGTTGTTGGTCGTGTTGACATCGAGCAGCAGGATGCGTTCAGGATCGACCTGCGCATGGAGGGCGCGCACGGGACGGTCTGTTTCGAACAGCTTCCAGCGTTCCCGCCCGTCCCAGTTCCAGCGCTGCGCGCTCCCGTCCTCGAACACGATCTGGACGTCGATCGGGAACACCCCTTCGCCGAGGCGTCGCGCCACGACGGCGGTGTGGTAACCGCTCGTCCCCTGCTCGCTGCGCAGCAGGTCCAGCGAGTAGTCGAACACATGCGATCCCCCGTGGACCTGCTCGAAGAACCACGTGAGGTCCCGCCCCGAGATCTCGTTCACGGTGTCGAAGAAGTCCCGGGGTCTCGGATGCGTTAAGGCATGCCGGGTGAAATACGTCGACATCGCGCGCTGCAGGGTCTCCCACCCCAGCATCCGTTCGAGCGTGTGCAGCCAGAGCGACGTCTTGTTGTAGGTAATCGCGCCACCGCTACCCGGCCAGTATCGAAAGCTCGGCGTCGACGGCGCGTCACCCTTCGCGGCGCGGCGGTAGCCGGCCATCCGGTTTCCGTCCGCTTCGCGATCGAGGGGAAGGTCCCGGAAGACCCACGGGACGAACCCGCCGAAATAGCGCTCGGAATAAAAATTCGGCTCGTACGCCTCGTCCATCACGCGCGCCGTCGAGAATGTCGTGAGGCCTTCGTCCATCCAGGCATGTTCGAACTCGTTGGTCGCGACGATGCCGTACCAGAACTGGTGCCCTGCCTCGTGAACCGTAACCTCCTCGGGGTCCCCCGTACGGGCCGGCGAGAGCACCTCGGTGCCGGCCGTGAAGAGCGTGGGGTATTCCATGCCGCCCGCGCCACTTTGCCATGCGGGATCGACGATCGTGATGTGCCCGTAGGGATACGCGCCGTACCATTCGCCGTAATACTTCAGGGCCGCGCGGGTCGCGGCGAAGTGGCGGTCCGCCTGCCCGGCGTGTTCCGGCTGGAGCAGGAGCCGCATGTCGACGGGCGGCAGCGTCGCGTGCTCGAACCGGTCACGGCGCTCGATGTAATCAGGGCTCGTCGTCCATGCGAAGTCGTGGACGGCCGCCTGCACGTACCGATGCGTCGTCGTTCCGTCGCCGCGGTCGGTTCGCGCCCGCTCCCGGCCAGTGGCGCCGACGGTCCATCCGGTCGGGACCGTGAGCTCCACGTCGTAGGTCCCGAAGTCCGCAAAAAATTCCGTGGAGGCGTGAAACTGGTGGCAGTTCCATCCTGCATCTTCGAAGACGCCGATTTTCGGGAACCACTGGGCGATGAAGAAAAAATCACCCACCGCTCCCGTGCGGGCAACGGTGCGCGGGATGCGGGACTGCCACCCGACCTGGACGTCGAGACTGTCGCCCGGCGCCACCGGTGAGTCGAGGGGGACTTCGATGACCGTCCGATCGTGCACGTTTCCGTCGTCGGGTGCAATGAATGTGGTGCGGGCCGTCAGGTCGGCCGCGACGCCGTTGCGGATGACACGAAGGCTCCGGATGTCGATGGAGGCCGAGTCCTCCGGACGCTGCCGGACGGCGGAGGCGCGCCCGGCGCGCGCGCGCTCGCGCATCCAGGTCGACTGCCCGTCTCGCCAGGCGTTGTAGTACAGGTGGAACTGCAGCGTCGCAGCCGGCCGCGTCGCCGTGTTGCGCCACGTGAGCGTCTCATCGCCGGTGATCGTCCGCGCATCCGGATCGAGGCGTGCGGTGATCCGGTAGTTCGCGTTTCCGGGGGACAGGGCGCCTGGCGTCTGGGCAGCGGGGGCTGACGGCGCTGCAGCTGTCGAGTCCGGCGATTGCTGGGATGCTCCCGAGAGCGCCATCCATACGCCCAGTAGTGTCATGCGAACGAACACGCGCGTATCCTACCAGAACGACCTCGCCGAGGACGCCGTGCCGGTATGCGCTGGCGGGCTATAATTTGCCGGACGTCTTCATATTCATACTGCAGGAGTTCTTCATGGCATCACAGACAGGACCAATCCGCGTAATCCATTTCGGTCTCGGACCCATCGGCGCCGCCGTCGTCCGCCAGGTCGCCTCTCGTAAGGGATTCAAGATCGTGGGCGCGGTCGACATCGATGCGGCAAAGGTCGGGCGAGACCTGGGCGAGGTGTGTGGGCTGGGTCGATCGTTGAAGGTCAAGGTTTCCGACGACGCGAAGAAAGCCATCAAGGCATCGAAGCCGGATGTTGCCGTGCTGTGTACCAATTCGTCGCTGAAGAAGGTGCTGCCGCAGATCGAGGCAGTCCTCATGCTTGGAGTGCCGATCGTGTCGACCACCGAGGAGCTCGCCTATCCGAGCAAGGCGAACATGAGATACGCCCGGCAGATCCATGAGCTCGCGAAGAAGCACAAGGTGGCCGTGCTCGGAACGGGCGTGAATCCGGGGTTCGTGATGGACGCGTTGCCGATCACCCTGACCGGGGTGTGCGAGCGGGTCGAGGCGATCCGCGTCGACCGTATCCAGGACGCTCGCATTCGCCGGCTGCCGTTTCAGCAGAAGATCGGCGCGGGGCTGACCCGCGAGCAGTTTCAGAAGAAGGTCGATGACGCGAGCGTCCGCCACGTCGGTCTCACCGAGTCCGTGTCGATGATCGCCGACGCACTTGGGTGGAAGCTGGACCGGATCACCGACGAGATCAAGCCGAAGATAGCCAAGGCCGCGGTCGCGAGTGAGTTCCTGGCTGTGGATCCAGGGTTTGTCTGCGGCATCGTGCAGGACGGGATCGGGTACCGGGACGGACGACCGGTCATCACGTTGCACATGGAGGCCTACCTCGGGGCCCCAGAGTCGTTCGACGCGGTCGAGATCACCGGGTCGCCCGCGTTGAAGATGAAGCTCGCCGGCGGTGTCCACGGCGATATCGCAACGGCGTCGATCACGGTGAATTCGATCCCGAAGATCCTCGAAGTCACGCCAGGGTTGCATACCATGCGCGACATGCCGATCCCGTCATTTTTCGGCGGCGTCAGGTAGCGGCAACGGGCGTCGGCGCTCAGGAGGCCTGCAGGCCCCAGCGCCGGCGCTTCAGGAACAATCCTTCCGCGAAATCCCCAGCAGCCTGGCGGCCTCTTCGATGCGGCCGTTCGAGCGGTCCAGCGCGGATTGCACCATCCTCCGCTCCAGGAGTTCGATGGCCGCCGGCAGCGACTGGTCGAGCCCGACGCGCATCTCGGATTCCGGAGCTGCGGCGGCGGCAATGGTGCGGCGCGTGGCGTGAATTTCTGCGGAGAGATGGGACGAGGTGAGCGTTGAGTCCGGGTCTGCCATGGCCAGCATCCGGTTGACTTCGTTGGCGAGCTGCCGGATGTTGCCCGGCCAGGCGTACAGCAGCAGGTATTCGAGGGCTTCGTCGCTGAGCGAGATGTGACCTTTGCGGTGCTGGGCGGCGTAGCGGCGGACGTAGTGATCGACCAGGGCGGGGATCTCTTCGCGACGCTCGCGCAGCGGCGGCATGCGGAGCCGGACGACGTTCAACCGGTAGAAGAGGTCTTCTCGGAAGCGGCCTTCCGCGACCAGCTGTTCGAGGTTGGCGTTGGTGGCGGCGATGACGCGCACGTCGACTTTGATCGGGTGCGGCTCCCCGAGTGGGTGGATCTCGTGGGTCTCGAGGAAGCGGAGGAGCTTGGGCTGTACGTCGATTGGAACGTCGGCGATTTCGTCCAGGAAGAGGGTGCCGCCTTCTGACGACCGGATCACGCCGACAAACGACGTGTCGGCGCCGGTGAATGCGCCGCGCCGGTAGCCGAACAACTGGCTCTCGAGCATGTCGCGCGGGACTGCCGTGCAGTTGAAGGGGAGCATGATCTTGTCCGCGCGGTCGGAGGCGCGGTGGATCGTGCGGGCGAGCATTTCCTTGCCCGAGCCTGTCTCGCCGGTCAGCAGTACGGACAACGGCGTGGGCGAGATTTTTCGGGCGACGCTGACGATCTCGGCGAAGGGTTCGGCGATCCAGATGCAGTCGGGATCGCCGTCGAGTGCGTCGGCGGGCCAGAGGGCCGCGCGCTGTTTTTCGTCGCGACGGTAGCGATCCAGGGTCAGCGCGGTGGCGACCAGCTTCTTGATCGCGATAAAGGTGCACCGGCGCTCGAGATCGTCAGGAGGGTCAGCGACGATGTGTAACGTCTCGTCGCG
>DATLXP010000141.1:0-10995 GCA_035575695.1 Vicinamibacterales bacterium | reverse complement strand
GGTGACAGTGGCACGCACTGCATAAACGTGGTATGGTGAAATCGTCGGTGGAAAGACAGTCCGCTTTTGCAGCCCCCGCGTCAGACGAATCGAGCCTTGTATCCCTCGCTTCAGCACAACGTGATCGGTTAGCTACGCAGCCCGAAATCCATCAAAATCGGGATCCATTCCGGATCCTCGACTCTCAGTGTCTCGCGACGCGAGACGGAAGCAGGTAGTACACATGGCTCGAAAACTCTACGTCGGCAACCTCCCCTACGAAACCGGCGAACAGGACCTTCAGGAACTGTTCGGTGCGGCCGGTACGGTCGAAACCGTGAACCTCATGCGCGACATGGCCACCGGTCGTGCGCGTGGGTTCGGATTCGTCGAAATGGCGACCGACGAGGACGCCCAGAAGGCAATCGAACAGCTCAATAACTTTCAGTACGGCGGCCGCGCGCTGACCGTCAACGAGGCGCGCCCCAAGACTGGCGGCGGCGGTGGCGGGTTCGGTGGTGGTGGTGGCGGCGGCCGTCGCGACAACAACCGTTGGTGAATAGACGCTGATCTGTAAGGATCGACGTCAGCAACAATTGAAAAGGCGGCACCCGTATGTGGTGCCGCCTTTTTCTTTTCCGCTCTGTGGCTGGGTGCTACGAATCGATCCGGATCAACTCGACATCGAACACGAGCAGCCCGGCGGGAGCGCCCGGCGCACCCTTGTAGGCCAGTCCCTCCGGGATCCAGAACCGGCGCTTCTCTCCCTCCACCATCATCTGCACACCTTCGGTCCACCCGGCGATCACTTCGTCGAGCGCGAACGAGATCGACTCGCCGCGCTGTACCGAGCTGTCGAACATCATGCCGTCGGTCGTCCAGCCGGTGTAGTGGACCGTGACCCTGGAGTTGGGCCGCGGGTGCCGCGTGCCGGTCCCGGCGGTCAGCATCCTGCTGGCCAGTCCCGACGATGTGCGCGGCGCGTCGGATGGAGGGGTGGCGACGTCCGGGGGAGCGGGAATCGGTGCTGCAAAGACGACGGACGATTCGCGGGGGGGCGGATCGTCGGAGCAGGCGGTGATCAGCAGTGTGACGAGAAGGACCCTGACGATACGCGTGAGCATGTCCCATTATCCACGTATCACTCGCGGCATCGACCCTGAGGTGCATGAAGTTGCATCGGGGCATCGGTGTCGATCTGCCGATAAGCCGATAAACCGATAAACCGATAGGATAAGTCGTGCTGCTGGCCCCCCTGCTGCTGCTGTGCAGCCTCATCCCTCAACCACAAGGGCCGAGTTGCGCCGATGCGTGGAGTTGCCGCTCGGCGGCGCTCGAGGCCCAGGGCCGCAAGGACTTCGAGACGTTCCATGACCTCGCATGGATGGCGTACCGAAAGGGGCGTCCGGACGATCCTGAACTGATGCTCCTTCTCGCCCGCGCGCAGAGCCTCAGCGGACGGCCGGGAGACGCCATGGTCATGCTCGACCGCCTCGCGGCCAGGGGAGTGGTGACGGACGCCGCGACCAGCGACGATTTCGCCAGCGTCCGGTCGTTGCAGAAATGGATCGGCGCCAAGGCGACCTCCGCCGCAAGCCCCGCACCCTCTACCGCACCGCCGGCGGCGACGCCACCGCCACCACGGTCAGCATCAAGGCGGGCGCCCGGCGCCCCCTTGACGTTCACGACGATCCTCACGCCGAGCGCGCTGGCCTATGACGCGGTGTCGCGGCGCTTCATCATCGCGGACCGCGTGGCCCGGCGCATCGCGGTCATCGACGAGCACACCGGTCTTGTGGCGACGCTCGTCGGTGCGCAGGGGGCGCTCGGAGACATCGGTGGCGTTGCGATCGATCCGCAACAGGGAGACTTGTGGGTCGTCTCGTCGACGTCGGATGGGGCCAAACTGCATCGCATGCAGCTCATTTCAGGGCGCGTGCTTTCGACGACGGCGCTGAGGGGACCGCAGAACCGGGTCGTCGCACTGGCGTTTGCGCGACACGTGGGGCTCGTGCTCGCCGACGCCTCCGGGACGATCTGGCGGGTGAGTGCCGAGGGTCGCAGTGACAGGCTCGCGGCGCTCGAATACGTCCCCCGCACGCTTGCCACGGATAGCGAGGGTCGGCTGTACGTCGCAGCGGGAGCGCCCAGGCTCGCCCGGTTCGATCTGAGTCCTTCGATGCGCAAGATCGACATGCTGGAACTTGCGCCCGACATCCCCCCTGATGCGCCGTTCGTGATCGTCGGCAGCCGCTTGCACCTCGTCGACGCCACCGGGGGTGGCCACGTGCTGCGGAGCATCGACCTTCCGAAGCGGTGACGGCGGCCGTTTCTCCGTCATAATCCGCGGCATGACACTCCGCGTTGCGATCTGCATTGCCCTGCTTGCCGGGCCCGCCGCCACCGCCACCGCCCAGAACAGGCCTCGTGCCCGTGACCTCGGGATCCCGTTCGACGGCACGCCGGGCCCGCTCAACGCCATCACCGACGTCCGCGGAGTCGAGGTCGGTGTCTCGACGATCATCCGGGGCCAGGGGGTTGTGACGGCTGGAGAGGGCCCCGTGCGGACCGGCGTCACGGTCGTGTTTCCGCGTGGAAAAGCGTCCGCCGACCCGGTGTTTGCCGCGTGGTTCTCCCAGAACGGCAACGGCGAGATGACGGGCACGACATGGATCGATGAAGGGGGCTATATGGAAGGCCCCGTGTTCATTACCAACACACACAGTGTTGGTGTCGTGCGCGACGCGGCGATTGCGTGGTCGTTGAAGCAGGGCACGATGTTCCAGCCGTGGGCGCTGCCGGTCGTCGCCGAGACCTGGGATGGCATGCTCAACGACATCAACGGGTTCCATGTGAAGCCGGAGCATGTCTTTGCCGCCATCGGGAATGCGGCGGCCGGACGCGTACCCGAAGGGAACGTGGGCGGCGGGACCGGCATGATCTGCTATGAGTTCAAGTGCGGGACCGGCACCGCCTCACGGCGTGTGTCGGCGCAGGCAGGCGGATACACCGTCGGAGTCCTGGTGCAGGCCAACCACGGGCGCCGGAGCGAGTTGCGTGTCGCGTGGGTGCCGGTCGGACACAGGATCCCGGTGCCGGCCGTCCCCCGCGCCGGCGGAATCCCCCCGGCACTCGAGGAGCAGGGTTCCATCATCATCGTCATCGCCACCGACGCCCCGCTGCTGCCGCATCAGCTCGAGCGCCTCGCTCGACGGGCCACGATGGGCCTGGCGCGCACGGGCGCCACGTCGGGAAATGGATCCGGCGACATTTTCCTGGCGTTTTCTACCGCGAATCCTGGCATTGCTGCGGCGCCACGGGAGATCCACGTGAACATGCTCTCGAACGCGCGGATCAGCGCCCTCTTCACGGCCACCGTTGAGGCGACCGAAGAAGCGATCGTGAACGCGCTGGTGGCAGGAGAGACCATGACCGGGCTGGACGGACGTCGCGTGGAGGGCATCCCACACGACCGGCTGCGGGAACTGATGAAGCAATAGGGGACAGCCACCATTGTCCGGAACCGGACAATGGTGGCTGTCCCCTATTTCTTGACGATCTCGGTGCCGGCCACGGGAATGCCGCAGACGGTGCCCGAATAGTCGACCTTGATCGTGCCCGTGGCATCCGGCGTCGCCTTGCCGTTGGCGAGCGTGAACGGACAGTTCACCCCACCCTGCGCCACCAGCCCTTGCGCCGACCAGCCAAGCGCGTTGCCGCTGACGGCGCCGCTCCCGCTGCCGGTCACCTTGATCGACCCCGCGCACGTCCCTTCGAACGTGACGGTTGCCGATGACGTGCTCAGGGGCGTCACCGTGTATTTGACGTTACCGCACCCGGTCGCCGGCGTGGAGACGGTCGTCGACGACCACGTGCCGGCGAACACGTCCAGCGACACCGTTGGCGATGGTGATGTCGGGGTCGTGCCCTCTTTGAACCGGTCGAGGACGTTGCAGGCGCCCACGCATGTACACGCCGCCGCCAGGACGAAAGACTTGAGCAGATGATGCCGCATGTCCGGGTTATCGGCCGTCCGGCCCCGAACATTAGCCTGCGATAAAGTGTGAGGGCAGAATCAGATCGTTGGACATCCTGAAAGGACGCCGCGTGCAGCTGGAAGGTGTGTATTCCGTTCTCCCGACGCCGTTTACCGCCGCGGGTGAGCTGGACGAGGAGAGCCTTCGACGCGTCATCGATCTCTTCGTCACTGCAGGCGTGGACGGTGTGACGGCGCTCGGCGTGACAGGTGAAGTCGCGCGGCTGGACGACTCCGAACGCCGTCGCGTGCTCGACGTCGTCGTGCAACAGGTGAACGGGCGGATCGGCGTAGTGGCCGGGACCACATCCGAAGGGACGCGTACCTGCATCGCGTACAGCCGCTACGCACGCGAGACCGGCGCGACGGCCGTGATGGTCAGCCCACCGCGCATGCCCAAGCTCAATTCGGAAGCGGTCGTTCGTCACTACGCGATGCTGGCCGACGCCGTGGACATCGAGATCGTCGTGCAGGACTATCCGCCGATCTCCGGCTTTGCCATGGAGCCGTCGCTCCTTGCGCGCATCGCGACGGAGATCCCGACGGCGCGGACGATCAAGCTCGAAGATCCGCCCACCCCCTTCAAGACGTCGCGGATTCTCGAAGCGTGTGCAGACACAGAGGTGCGGATTTTCGGTGGCCTCGGCGGCGTGTTCCTTCTCGAAGAGCTGTTGGCCGGGGCGACGGGAGCCATGACCGGCTTTGCGTTTCCGGAGATCCTCGTCCGGATCGTGTCGCTCTTCCGTGCAGGGAAGGTCGACGAGGCGGCTGATGTGTTTTACAGGGCCGTGCCGCTGATGCGCTTCGAGTTTCAGGAAGGGATCGGCATGGCGATCCGCAAGGAAGTGCTGCATCGCCGAGGGGTGCTCACGAGTGCGGCCACACGTCCGCCCACGGCGTCGCTGGACGTGCCGACGCGCGAGGCGCTGGACCGGGTCATGAAGTGGGTGGAGGCAAATGGATCTCGGACTTAAGGGCAAGGTGGCGCTCGTCGCGGGCGCGAGCAAGGGCCTCGGCTACGCGGTCGCGAAGGCGCTCGCGGCCGACGGGGCGCACGTGTCGATCTCGTCGCGGGACGAAAAGGCGATCGGCGATGCGGCGATGCGGATCGAGCGCGAGACGGGCTCCCGTATTTTGTCGATGCCGGTCGATGTGCGCGACACGGCGGCCATCGACCGCTGGGTGGCGCGAACGGCGGAGACGTTTGGCGGTATCGATGCGCTGATGACCAATTCGGGGGGGCCGCCGTCGGGCGCCGCCATGTCCTTTGACGACCAGGCCTGGCAGGACGCCGCGGACCTGCTGCTGTTCAGCACGCTGCGCATGATCCGGGCCGCCGTCCCACACATGGAGAAGCGCGGGAGAGGTGCGATCCTCGTGTCCACGTCATCATCGGTGAAAGAACCGATCCCGAATCTCGGTTTGTCGACCGTGTTGCGCGCCTCGGTCTCCGCCCTGGCGAAAACGCTCGCGCTTGAACTGGCGGGGAGCCACATTCGGGTGAACCAGATCATTCCCGGGCGCATCGACACGGACCGCGTCCGCCAGCTCGATGACATCAACGGGAAGAAGCAGGGGATCACGTCCGAGCAGGCGAAAGCGAAAGCGATGTCGGCCATTCCCCTGGGGCGCTATGGGAACGCGGAGGAATTCGGCCGGGTCGCAGCATTCCTGCTGTCGGACGCCGCCTCCTACATGACCGGAGCCACCGTCCAGGTCGACGGCGGCCAGATCCGGAGCGTGCTCTAGTGTCGCTGATGCGGCGGGCCCTGCTCGCGGGATCCACCAGTGCGTGGCTGCGCGAACGTGCGTCCGGCGCGGCCTTTGTCCGCTCGTCTGTGTCCCGCTTCATGCCAGGGGAGACGATGGACGAGGCGTTGGGCGCGGCGGAGGAGCTCAAACCCGAGGGGATCAGCACGATCCTCACTCGGCTGGGCGAGAACATCACGCGCGTCGACGAAGCGGAAGAGGTCACGCAGCACTATTTCCAGGTGCTCGACAAGGTGGCGGCGGCGGGCCTCGATGCGCACGTGTCGGTCAAACCCACGCAGCTCGGGCTGGACCAGGATCCCGCGCTCTGCCGCACTAACATCGACCGGCTGATCGAGCGGACCGAGCAGCGCGGCAATTTTCTCTGGCTCGACATGGAGAGCTCCCCCTACGTCGATCCGACACTGGACCTCTACCGGTATGCGCGCGCGAAGAGCCCGAAGATCGGCATCGCGATCCAGGCGTATCTCTATCGGACCGGGCAAGACGTCGAGTCGCTGATCCCGCTGGGTAGCGCCATCCGTATCGTGAAGGGGGCGTATCTGGAATCGCCTGACGTTGCGTTTCCGAAGAAGTCAGATGTCGACGAGAGCTTCTACACGCTCTGTACGCGGCTGCTCCAGCCCGACGCGATCGAGGCCGGCTGTCTCCTCCACATCGCGACGCACGACACGGTGCTGCTCGAACGGCTGCGTGGCTGGATCGCGGAGCACCGGATCCCGGCGTCCGCCTACGAGTTCGCGATGTTGTACGGCATCCAGCGCGGACACCAGCAGCGGCTGGCGAAGGAGGGGGAGCGCATGCGGGTGCTCGTCAGCTACGGCGAGTACTGGTTCCCGTGGTACATGCGCCGGCTGGCCGAGCGCCCGGCGAATGTGTGGTTCGTGCTGAAGAACATGTTTGGCTGAAGGGGACAGCCACCATTTGACCTGAAATGAAGGGGACAGCCACCATTTAGCACCCCGCGGGCAAATGGTGGCTGTCCCCTTCAATCCGGGTCAAATGGTGGCTGTCCCCTTCAGAAGGAAAATCCCGACGACAGGTGGGCGCGGGTACTGCCGCCGTCGAATCCCCGCGACACATCGAGGTTGATCGTCACGACCGAGGCGATGAGAAAGACGCCGGCGCCTGCGCCGCGATGCCACGTGGCGTCCTTCAGCTTCCCTCCATGCTCGGCCGCCTTGGCGCCATCCGTGAAAATCGTCATGCCGAACTTTGCGCCGCTGATGACCGACGTGATCGGCACGCGCAACTCCGCCGATGCCACCAGTGTCCGGTCACCGTCGAAGGCTCCCGCATCGAACCCGCGCAGTGAGGCACTACCGCCGATGAGCCGCCGCTCGTAGATGGGTAGGGGCGCGTCGGTCGTGGTGTACAGCCCTCGGACGGCGAGCACCGTCTGGCCGATCACCCGTCCGTACGCGCGCGCGTCGGCGGTGTAGCGGTTGATTCGTTCGAGACGGTCGACGTTGAGCGCCGTCCAGCCGCCGCCAAGATAGACCGCATTACTTGGAAAGGCCGGATTGCCGCGCGTGTCGAGTGCCGCGTCGGCGCCCACCGTCCACATCGTGTCGTCGAGGTCGGCGAATCTGATCGACGCGCGGCTCGTCTCGACTCCAGCGAAGAAGACCTGGGCGACGTTGCGCTCGGCGCGCGCCCGAAGTTCGACGCGGCGGTCGGGGACCTCGTAGCGCGGGTTCTCCCGGCGAGACAGCCCGGCGCTCGAGAAGAGCCTCGTGAAGGGCCCGCGCGTGAAGGTGCGATCCACCTCGAGCGCGATCCGGCGCGTACCTCCCCACGCGGCCGGCACGGATAACCGCTCGCCGGCGCCGAGGAGGTCCTTGGTGCTCATCCGCCCGCCGTAGGTGAGGCCGTAGCCGTCGGCGTAGGACACGATCGGCAGGAACATGAGCCGGCTGGAGAGCCAGCGCGACGGCTTGGTCATCGGCGCCCCCGTCGCCGGGTCCGCGACGACCGTGGCCTTTTCGTGCACGAGGAGCACGAGCGCAACGTCGGTGGGATCGTCTATCGAGCGATAGCGCTTCCTGACCTCCACCGTGTCGAAGCGGCCGCTCGACTTCAGCCTCCGTTCGATGGCGGCCATGCCGTCTGCCCCGACCGGGGCATCGACGGCCACGCCGGCGATCTTCATGACCTCGACGTCGGAGAGCGCCGCATTGCCGTGGACACGGACCTCCCTGACAATTTCTGTCAAGGGGACAGCCACCTTCTGAGGCCCCTCCAGCTCGGGCACGAAGGGACCGGAACCGGCCGGTTCTAGCGATTCGGAGGGAGGGAGCGTTCCGGTCTTGGGGACCCGGATCTTCGACTTGACCTCCGCCTCGCGATACTCCGCGAACGTGCGCGCGTAGTTCGCCTCGAAGGACCCGTTGGCCAGTGACACGCCGGCGCTGATCTCGATGCCGCGCGGCAACCACACTCCCGCAAACGGCTGGGACATCGTCATCGACGCCCTCATGGCGTCGATACGCACGAGCCACGCCGCCGGAAGAAAATCCAGCCAGACGTTGTCGAACGTGTACTTGACGATCTGGTGGTTCGTCGGATCCACCCACAGCGTGACGAGCGCCGTCTTGTTCATCTTGCGCTCGATGTCGTCCTCGATCTCCCGCTCGCGCTTCTCGCCTTTCGACTCCTTCTTGATCTCTTTCGGCGTCTTCTTGTCGTCATCCGAAAAGAGTCGCTTCGGGTAGTACTCGATCTTCAGGACGTCCTGCTCCTCGAGCTTCTCCCGCCCGGCCAGAAAGTAGTTGCCAGGCTCGAATTTGAAGTCCATGAAATACGCCTCGGACACGAAGCGCGGCTCGGTCGGCATGCCACCCGCCGAGACCGAGATCTCGGTCGGACTGATGCTGACCTCCTTCGTGTCTTTGCCGTTGTTCTTCTTTTTTCGTTCCTGCCTGGCCCGCTCGCGGCCCACCCACTGCGTCTCGTAGCGGTCGCGCGCCTCCGCGCCGACGGCGACGCCGTCGAAGCGAACGGGGCTCCGTACGTGCATCCCGTCCCGCACGTACCACGAGTAGTCGCGGCTCGAGCGGTGCATGCGCATCTTGCCGGGGCCGAGGATCTCGAACTTTTCGTTTTCGTCGAGGATGTAGTCGTTCAACGCCCGCTTGTTCACGTCGCGGCGCGCGAGCGCCTTCTCCATGAACGCATCGAGATCGCTGGACGGCTTCTTGTCAGGCTGCTGAGCGGCACGCGTGGACGCTGGCATGCAGACGGCAAGCGCAAGGGCGAGCACGCCCGCGACACAGGCACGAAGGGGCACGGGACCTCCGGAGGGTCGAAAATCAGGGCTGGCCCTACTAATTACGGCGTCTGCCCGTCCAGGTTCCACGCTTCCGGGGTTCCCTGGGTCAAAAGCGTACCGCAGGCGCCCGGGCTATACAATTCTTGAAGAACCCGGTGCAGTAAAGGAGTTCGCGTGAAGATCAGAATCCGGAGTGCCGCGCTGGCGTCGGTCGCCCTCGTGGGCCTGACAGCCGTCGCGCCGCACGCTCAGCAGGCCATCAATATTCCTTTCGCGCAGTACACGCTGCCGAACGGCCTTCGCGTGATCCTCTCCGAGGATCGAACGACGCCGACCGTCGCGGTCAACCTCTGGTATCACGTGGGTTCCAAGAACGAGGAAGTCGGGCGCACCGGCTTCGCGCATCTCTTCGAGCACGTGATGTTCACCGGATCGGGCAACGTGCCCTACGGCGCGCACGACAAGTACACGGAGGGCGTGGGGGGATCGAATAACGGCACGACCGACAACGACCGCACGCTCTATTTCGAAACGGTTCCATCCAATTACCTCGAAACAGCGTTGTGGCTCGAAGCGGACCGCATGGGCTTCCTGCTCGACTCCCTCGACATCACCAAGCTCAACGCGCAACGCGACATCGTCAAGAACGAGCGCCGCCAGGGGGTCGACAACCAGCCGTACGGACGCGCGGGCGAGATCATCGTCGAAGCGCTGTACCCCAGGGGGCACCCGTATTCGTGGGACGTGATCGGCAGCATGACCGACCTCTCGGCGGCATCCGAAGCGGACGTGAAGAACTTCTTCCGCCTGTACTACGCGCCGAACAACGCGATTCTCACCATCGTCGGGGACTTCGATCCCGCCCAAGCCAGGCAGTGGGTCACGAAGTATTTCGGGGCCGTGCCCGCCGGCAAACCCATCACCCGGCCCACCATCGCGCCGGCGACCCTGAGCGGCACGACGCGGCTCGTGTATGAGGACCGCGTGCCCCTTCCGCGCCTGCATCTCGTGTGGCCGACCGTGGGCGAGAAGCACCCGGACCACTTTGCGCTCGAAGTGCTGGGCCCGATTCTCGCCGGCGCGCGAACCGCCAGACTCACGAAAGCGCTCGTGTACGACAAGCAGGCGGCGGCGAACGTGAGCGCGAGACAGTCGACCGCTGAAGACGTGGGGCAGTTCGCCGTGACGCTGACGCCTCGCACCGGACATGCCCTGACGGAACTCGAGACGGACATCTACGCGCTGATCGATCGGCTCAAGACGGAAGGGCCAACCGCGAAGGAGCTCCAGGGGGCGACGGCGGGTGCGGAGCTGGCCTTCCTCAACGACCTCCAGTCGAACCTCGGAAAATCCATGACACTTGCCGATGGCGCCGGGTATCACGACGATCCCGGCTATTTCAGAACCGATTTCGAGAAGCGTCGCGGTGTCACGGCCGATGACGTGAAGCGAGTGGCGGCGAACCTGGGGCAGGGTCGCGTCGTGTTGAGCATCGTGCCGCAGGGCAAGCTGGATCTGGCTGCCAAGCCTGGCGAGAGCCGCAAGGTTGATGGCGGGGGGGTGAAGTAATGCGTCCTTGTATTCTCGTGGTGGCTGCGACGGTTCTGTCGGCAGCCGTGGCCGTTCCGCTCGCGCAGTCCCGCCCTGCGGCGCAGTCCTCCGCGGGGCAATTCGATCGCAAGCAGGTTCCGCCCGCGGGCAAGCCCCCCGCACTGCAGGTGCCGGCCTGGACGACGATGAAGCTGTCGAACGGTGCGCAGCTCATCGTGTCGGAGCGCAAGGGGCTGCCGCTCGTCTCGTTCACCATCTCGTTTATCGGCGGCGCGAACCAGTTCGAGCGCCCCGGACGGACGGGCATCGCGAGCCTGACGGCCGCGATGATGCGCGAAGGCACCCGGACGCGTGACGGCGAGGCGCTCGCGCAGGCCCTGCAACTGCT
>DATLXP010000140.1:0-14924 GCA_035575695.1 Vicinamibacterales bacterium | reverse complement strand
GCACGACCGGTTCGATCCGACATCGGCCGCGCACGCGGGTGTCGACCTCTCGCGTCTGCTCTGGGTCCGCGAGCGCGGCGATGCCACGCGGGCGCTCAAGGCGATGAATCTCGTGCTGCAGGCTGGCGGGTTTGGCCTCGTTGCGTTCGACCTGGCGGATGTGCCGACGATGACGATCCGGCAGTTCCCGCACACGACGTGGATGCGCCTCTCGCGCGTCATCGAGGGCAGCCAGACGGTGGCGGTGCTGGTGGGAGCCGACCGCATCGCGCGGAGTCCTGGCGGCGTGACCCTGGCGCTGGATCCGGGCCTGCCCGGCGAGCGACGTGGCGCCTGGTCGGGGGCGTGCGATCGTGCGCGTGTCCTGCGCGCGCTCGACATTCACCCGCGCGTCGTCGGGGCGCGACCATGACGGTGCCCAGCTACGACGACCTCGCGCGGTCGATTCCGGATACGCATCCGCGCGACACGCTCGGCCAGGTGACACGGCTGGTGCCTGACGCTGACCCCGTCGTGTTGCCACGGCCTGGCGTCGTGGGACGCGCGCTGTCCGAGGGGCGGCCCGCCGACGCGCTGTTCGCCTGCGTGCTCGGCAGAAGCCCGGCGCATGCGGGCGCCCTCATGGCGCTGGCGCGTGAATTTTCTCCGCGCATCGAGCGCCATGGAGACGGGAGTCTCGTGCTCGACGTGGCCGGCCTGGGCCGGTTGCTTGGGGACGCGCACGGGATCGCGGCGGAGCTCGCACGCACGGCCTCGGACCGTGGCCTGAAGGTGCGGATCAGCGTGGCGCCGACACAGACCGCCGCGAGACTCCTGGCCCTTGCCGATGCCGAGCCCGGGGTCGTGGTCAGCGAGGTCGCTGCGGCGCTGGCCGCGCTCCCGCTCGAGACCTTGCAGCCGCTGGTGCCGCAGCCGCTGAAGATGTTCGGCATCCTGCGGCGATGGGGGATCCGGCGTGTCGGGGAGCTTGCGGCCCTCCCCCCTGATGGCGTGTCGTCGCGGTTCGGGCAGGAGGGGGTGGCGGTGCAACGCCTCGCATCCGGCATTGATGCGCGTCCGCTGGTGCCCGACCCCGACGTGCCGCGATTCATCCAGATGATGGAGCTCGAGTGGCCGCTCGAGACCCTGGAGCCGTTGTCGTTCGTGTTTGCGCGCCTGCTCGAGCCGCTGGCGTCATCGCTCGAGCGTGCCGATCGTGCCGGTGCCGCGATTCGCCTGTCCCTGCGTCTCGTCGATAAAAAGATCCACGCGCGCCTGCTGCAGCTCCCGGCGCCCATCCGCGATCCGCGCGTCCTGCGGACGTTGCTGTTGCTCGACCTCGAATCGCATCCGCCCCCCGCGGCCGTTGATGTCGTCACGATCGAGATCGATCCTGCACCTTCGCGCATCGTCCAGTACTCGCTGCTGGAACGGGCCATGCCGTCGCCGGAGACGCTCGCGACACTGACCGCGCGGCTCTCCGCGCTCGTCGGCGACGACCGCTCGGGTGCACCGGTGCTCATCGATTCCCATCGCCCTGACGCATTCGTGATGCAGCGATTTCAGATTTCAGGTTCCCGGTTCCCGGAACCCGGAACCGGGAACCCGGAACCTGGAACCCTGGTGGTGCGCCGCTTCCGTCCTCCCGTCGCGGTTCGGATCGCCGTGGAGCGTGGCCGCCCGGTGCACGTGGCGATCGACCGAAAGGGGATGCCCGGCGGCCGCGTCGAGCAGGCGGCCGGGCCATGGCGATCATCGGGGTCGTGGTGGGATGGGGGGGGAGACCAGTGGGATCGCGACGAGTGGGACGTGGCGCTCGCCGACGGCTCGCTCTGCCGGTGTCATCTCGATCGCGTCACCGGCCGGTGGTTTCTCGAAGGCATCGTCGACTGATGTACGTCGAGCTCCATGCGGCGTCGGCGTTTTCTTTCCTCGACGGCGCGTCGCTGCCGGAGGCCCTCGTCGAGCGCGCGGCGAGTCTCGGGTATTCGACGCTGGCGCTCCTCGACCGCGACGGGGTGTACGGTGCGCCACGATTTCACCTCGCCGCACAACGCGCGGGGCTGAAAGCGATCATTGGCGCTGAACTGACCATCTCCGGGACGCGGGATGCGGGGTGCGGAATGCGGCTGCCGGTGCTCGTCGAATCCCGCGAGGGGTATCGCAATCTCTGCCGGCTCGTGACCCGGATGAAACTGCGATCTCCGAAAGGGGAGGGGGCGCTGTCGCTCGAAGACCTCGACGGGCAGACGGGCGGGCTGGTCGCACTGGTCGGACGCGCGGCGCTTGGCGGACGGCGTTTCGGCGTCGGCGGCCTCGTCGATCGTCTCGTCGGTCTGTTCGGCGCGGCGAATATGCGCATCGAGCTGCAGCGGCACCTGCTGCGCGACGAAGAGGCCGACAACGCCGCCCTGCGCGATCTTGCCGCGGCGTTTCACGTGCCCCTGATCGCCACCAACGGCGTGCGGTTTGCCGAAGCATCCGCGCGTCCGCTCTATGACGTCCTCACCTGCATTCGTCACAAGACGACGCTGGAGCGTGCCGGCCGTCGCCTGTCGTGCAACGCCGAGCGGTACCTGAAATCCCCGGAGGCGATGGCGCGCCTGTTTGCCGACATACCGGAGGCGCTGCGCGGTACCGGCGAGCTGGCCGAGCGCCTCGAGTACACCATGGCGGATCTTGGCTATCGCTTTCCGGAATACCCGGTCCCTCCGGGCGAGACGATGGCGTCGTTTCTCCGGAAGATCACGCAGGCGGGGGCCCGCGACCGGTACCGGCCCTACGATGATCGCGCGCGTCGGCAAATCGAGCGCGAGCTGAACCTGATCGAGAAGCTCGATCTTGCCGGCTACTTCCTGATCGTGTGGGACATCGTCAATTTCTGCCGACAGCAGGACATCCTCGCCCAGGGGCGAGGGTCGGCCGCCAACAGCGCCGTGTGCTACAGCCTGGGGATCACCGCCGTCGATCCGATCGGCATGGAGCTCCTGTTCGAACGCTTCCTGTCGGAGGAACGCGGCGAGTGGCCCGACATCGACCTCGATCTGCCGAGCGGTGACCGCCGCGAGCGCGTGATCCAGCATGTCTACGAGAAGTACGGAAAATTTGGCGCGGCGATGACCGCCAACATGATCACCTACCGCGGGAGGAGCGCGGCGCGCGAGGTCGGCAAGGTGCTCTCGATCGAACCCGCGCAGATCGATCGACTCGCAAAAGTCATGAACCACTTCGAGTTCGTGGACCCGAAAGACACGCTCGAGCGCAACCTCCGCGACGTCGGCGTCGACGGTCACCAGCCGGTCGTCCAGACGTTCGGCCGCCTGTGGGAGGAGATCCAGAACCTGCCGAGGCATCTCGGTCAGCACTCCGGCGGGATGGTGCTCTGCCAGGGCCGGCTCGATGAGATCGTGCCGCTCGAAAACGCCAGCATGCCGGGGCGCGTGGTCATCCAGTGGGACAAGGACGACTGCGCCGACATGGGCCTCATCAAGGTGGATCTCCTTGGTCTCGGCATGATGGCGGTCATTCAGGATGCACTGCATCTGGTGAATGACAACCGGGATGCGGGATGCGGAATGCGGGATGCCCCCGGGCTGGATCTGGCGCACCTGCCCCCCGACGATCCCGCGGTCTACAGGATGCTGCAGGAGCCCGACACGATCGGCATCTTCCAGGTCGAGTCGCGGGCACAGATGGCGACGCTGCCACGGCTCAAGCCGACGACGTTCTACGACATCGTCGTCGAGGTGGCCATCATCCGTCCCGGCCCCATCGTCGGCAACATGGTGCATCCGTATTTGAAACGGCGGCAGGGGAAGGAGCTCGTGACGTATCCGCATCCGTCACTCGAGCCGATCCTGAAGCGGACGCTCGGCGTGCCGCTGTTTCAGGAGCAGCTGCTTCGCATCGCGATGGTCGCCGCGGGATTTTCCGGCGGGGAAGCGGAGGAGTTGCGGCGCGCGTTCGGGTTCAAGCGGTCCCAGCACCGGATGCAGCAGATCGAAGGGAAGCTGCGGGCCGGCATGGAGACGCAGGGGATCACGGGCCCACCCGCCGAGGCGATCATCACGTCGATCACGTCGTTTGCGCTGTACGGGTTTCCCGAATCGCACTCGGCGAGTTTCGCGCTGCTCGTCTACGCGAGCGCGTATCTCAAGGCGCATTATCCGGCGGCGTTCTACACGGCGATGCTCAACAACCAGCCGATGGGCTTCTATCATCCGGCGACGCTTGTGAAGGACGCGCAGCGCCATGGCGTCCGCTTCGCGCCGATCGATGTCCAGTCATCGGGATGGGAATGCCGCGTGGACGTCGACGGTCAGGTCCGGCTGGGATTCATGTATGTCAATGGATTGCGGGCTGACACCGGGCGGGCCATCGCGGCACGTGGCACAGGGCTCGCGGCGTCGAACCGATGTCCCAAGTGTGGGTGCGAGGATCGTTCCATGATCGAGCACACCCCGGAGACCACGTGCTTCTGCAACGTCTGCGCACATGAATGGGGCGCTGCGCCCCCAGCCCCCAGCCCCCAGTCCCGGTATGCCTCCATCGAAGACCTGATTGCCAGAACGGGCGTGAGGCGCGACGAACTGGCCACGCTCGCGGAGATCGGCGCGCTCAATGCACTCGGCTACGACCGCCGGAGCGCACAATGGCAGATCGAACGGGCGGTGCGTCCGGCGGGGCGACTGTTCGACGAACAGGGGCCGGTCGCCTCGCGTGGGCCGCAGGCGCCGAGCCCCCTGCGTCCCATGTCACCACCGGAACGGCTGATGGCAGATTACTCGGGTACGAGTCTGACGATCGGTCCTCATCCCCTTGCACTGCGCCGTCAGGAGCTGGCACTGCGCGGCGTGGTGCGCGCGATCGAGCTGGCGCGCGGCCGTCACGGGCGCCGTGTGCGAGTCGCCGGAGCCGTCATTACCCGCCAGCGTCCAGGGACGGCAAAAGGCTTTGTCTTCCTGACGCTCGAGGACGAAACGGGCATCGCCAATATCATCGTGCGCCCGGACCTGTTCACCGACGAGCGACGCACGATCATTGGAGAGCCCTACCTGCTGGTCGAGGGGATCCTCCAGATTCAGGACGGGGTGACGTCGGTCAAAGCCGAGCGGGTCGTCAGCCTTGCGGGCGGGGGACCCGAGCCCCAGTCCCACGATTTTCGCTGAGCGGTTGAGCTATGGCCCGTAGCTTGCACAATCGGTTACCCTAGCAATGGTCAGCACGTCGCAAACGCAGGAGGAGACTCAGTGCCGGGGACTGAACAGATTCAACGAGGATTTCGGGGCGCCCCATTAGTCCTGGGCGCCATAGCCGGACTTGGACTGGCATGCAGTCCGGCTATCAAGTCCCCATTGCCTGGGCCACCCACTGCGGCCCAACTGGCGGAACTCTGGGTGGCGCCTGAGCCGAACCGAGACCTGTTTCACGGGGTCGGTGGCGCGGGCCTCGCACCCGATCCTGCCGGAAAATACAAAGTCATCGAGCTCAAGCGCGGGGGCTACAGTCGGGGCTACACCGTCGAGGGCCCTGGCGACCGTGAGTGGAGCGTCAAGTTCCCGCCCGAAGGGGGCACCGAGATCATTGCCTCGCGCCTCCACTGGGGCATCGGTTATCATCAGCCGCCCATCTACCTTCTCAAGAAATGGAACGCGACGAAGGCCACATCCCCCAACCCCCAGCTCCCGGCTCGCTTCCGTGAGAAGAAACCCGACCTCAATGGGCTCGACCCGGGGGATCACTGGTCCTACTTCAGCAATCCCTTTGTCGGAACGCCCCAGATGAATGGCCTCCTCACCCTGCAGGCCATGCTCGGCAACTCCGATCTCAAGGACCTTCAGAACGTCCTCTACAAGCTCAAGACCCCCAAAGAAGGGGCGTCGCGCTGGTACGTCGCGCGAGACCTCGGCCAGAGCTTCGGCCGTACAGGGTTGATCGATCCTCCGCGAGGAGACATCGAGGTGTTCGAGGAAACCCCGTTCATCCGGGGCGTGGAGAATGGCAAGGTCCGGTTCGAGTACCGGGGACGCCACAAGGCGCTCTTCGACAACATCGGCCCGGCCGACGTCCGCTGGATATGCGAGCAGTTGAGCACGCTCACCGATCAACAGTGGACCGACGCGTTCCGAGCCGGAGGCATCGAAAGCCCGATGGCGGACCGCTTCATCCGACGGATGAAACAGAAGATATCGGAAGGCCTGGCCCTAAAAGGTTGATAATGCTGTCTATGTCATTTCGCTTCAGCCTGCGCGTCTTGCTCGTGTGTTTCGCGATCGCCGCCGCCTCTGTCTCACCGCTCGTCGCCCTGCAGCCGGCGCAAGAGCAGCTCCTCGCCGACGAAAAGCGGAGCCCGAAGGCAGAGAAGAAAGATACCGACGACCATCCCATGCACCCACTCCACGAGATCGACGACGCCTTCGTGCGGCTCCCGCTCGCAGCGGTTCTCGGCGCAGCCCTCGCGCTTAGGCCGCGCCGCAAAGGTACCCCGCCGCGCACTGCTCCGGTCGTACAGACGCAGATCATCCTCTCGGTCGTGGGCGCGGTCATCATGCTCGTCGTGGGATCCAGCCTGGCCCGCGCCTTCGGCATCGTCGGCGCCGCCAACCTGATTCGTTATCGAACCAAGATCGACGATCCGAAGGACGCCGTCGTGATGCTCTGCGCCCTGTCGGTCGGCCTTGCTGCCGGCGTCGGGCTGTACGCCCTCTCGGCCTTCTCAGCGGCCTTCCTCGTCCTGGCGCTCGGGATCATCGAGTCCTTCGAGCCGAAGACCGGCAAGTCCTTTGCGCTCAAGATCAAGGTGGGCGATCAGACCGACGAGTTGAGGCCGAAGATCGAAGCAATTCTGGCTGAAAACAAGCTCAAGCACGAGATCCGCACATCGTCGGACGAAGAGGTCTGCTACGACGTGACCGTACCGTTTCAAGTGCAGACCGACGGGGTGACCGACGCCCTGCTCAAGCTCGATCCGGAGGGGCATGCGACGGTCGATTGGTCCGACAAGAAGAAGAAGGACAAGTAGGCTGCGCCCCTCGTGAAACTTCTCATTACGCCGCAGGATGGCCTGGCCCCCATCGTGCGCGCCGTCCGCAAGGCCAAGAAATCCATCGATATCGCGATCTTTCGCTTCGATCGCACGGAGCTCGAGGAGGCGCTGGGGGCGGCGGTCGATCGCGGGGTCGCCGTTCGAGCGCTCATCGCCCATACGAACCGGGGTGGCGACAAGACGCTGCGCAAACTCGAGCTGCGCCTGCTCCATGCCGGTATCAGGGTGGCGCGCACCGCCGACGACCTGCCGCGGTATCACGGCAAGTTCATGATCGTCGACGACGTGCTCTACGCGCTGGGCTTCAACTACACGAAGCTCGACTTGGACAAGAGCAGGAGCTTCGGGCTCATCACGCAGGACAAGAAGGTGGTCAAGGAAGCGACCCTGCTCTTCGAGGCCGACTCGACGCGGCAGCCATACGCGCCCTCCCACGAACGCCTGGTTGTGAGCCCGGAAAGCTCGCGCGTACGCCTGTCGGCCTTCATCAAGGCGGCAAAGAAGCAGCTGCTGATTTACGACGCGAGTATCACCGATAACGCGATCCAGAAAATCCTGCAGGAACGTGCGAAGGCGGGTGTCGAGATCCGGGTCCTTGGTAAAGTCGAGAAGAACCTTGAAGGCATCGATCGACGGAAGCTGCTCGGCCAGCGCCTCCACGTGCGCGCCATGATCCGTGACGGCTCCGGGGCCTTTGTCGGAAGTCAGAGCCTGCGGAAGCTGGAGCTGGACGGCCGGCGCGAAGTCGGCTTGATCATCATCAATACCGGCATCGCGAAGAAGATGCAAGCCATCTTCGAGGCCGACTGGGCGGCGTCGGGCCCACCCAAGGCCGACGCTATTTCCGCCGCGTAATCACTCCAGAATCCACGACGGCGCCGGTGCGCGCGATTGCGTTGAAGAACAACTCATCGCCGTTGATTTCCGCGATCATGAAGCTGTAATCGGTGTCGAACCCCTTCGCCGTGAGACCGGTGGAGCGATCGAGATTGCCCGCCCGAAGCTGACCGCCTGCGCCCGTCACGAAGTACACGATGCCCTGCTGGGGTTTGACGCGCTCGTAGACATGATCGTGGCCATTGAAGACCACGCTCACGTTGAACTTCACGAACATCGGCTCGAGCACATCGCGGATGGCCCCATGTGACCCGTGCCTCCCTCCGGACGAATAGGGCGGATGGTGGAAGTAAGGGATCTTCCAGTCCTCCCGCGATCCCTCCAGCTCCTTCTGGATCCACGCGACCTGGTCGGGATCGAGACTCGTCGTTTCGAGCGCAAAGAAGCGCACGTTCTGCTTCGTCGGCTTGAACGAGTAGTAGAGCTTGCCGTCCATGTTGAAGAGCTTGTAGTGCGCCTGTTCGCGCCCGTCGTGATTGCCCAGGGAGGCGTAGAACTTCACCCCGGCATCGAGGAGCAGTTTGTACGGCGCCTCGAACTTGCTGACGAAGTCCTGGGGGCGCTCCCCGCCATAGAGATTGTCGCCGACGGTGATGACGAATTCGAACGGGAAGCGCTGCCGCACCCGCGCCATCTCCGCGGCCATCTCGAGTTGCCCGCGAGACGCGGTGCCGAAGTCGCCAAGGATGGCAAACTTCAACGAGTCCGGGCGGTTCGGCATCGTCGTTTCGGCGGCGGCCGGCGTGACAGGCTTCTGGCCCGGAGATGCGTCTACCTGGACGGGGCCGCGGGTTGGCTGGCTTGCGCAGCCCGAGACGATGGCAAGGAGGACGAGCGTTACTGAAAAATGACGGCGAATTCGCATGCGGTCGTCGAGGCGTTACTTCGGAAGCACAGCGTCGAGGTAGTCGGCGATGGTGTGTGCGTGGACATCAAGCAGGATCAGGCGATGTCCGATGAAGCGGTATTCGAGCTCGTCGGGTAGCCTGGGTAGCAAGGCGAGGACCTGCGGCGGCATCGTGGACAGGGGTAGCTGGTCGGGATACCTCGCGTTGACGGCGAGCTTCACGTCGACGGTGTGCTCATCCCTGATTGTCTCCTTGAGCTGCCGTCCATCGGGCCCGGCAAACACCTGGCCGAGCACACGTCTAACAACGCGCTCGATATCCGCCGTGAAGATGTCGCCGCGCACCGCACTCTTGCGGCTGGCCACGATCAGCTGCTCCAGTCCGCGCTGGTGACGATCGATGGCCTCAGGGCTGGTCTTCACCGTCATGGCTGGCAAGGTCGCCTCGAGTCTGTTGTGCAGGGCGGCGTACTCCCTGATCCGTGCGTTGTATGCGGTCACCGCCTGGAGATCCGATGACGATTCCGCGGTGGTGGCCGGGGGCTTCGGCTGGGCGGGCTGCTGCTGCGGAGTCTGAGCAACCGGTGCCGTCACAGGGGGGGTGGTGCCGCCAGCGTGTGTGCACGCGGCGGCCGAGAACGTAAGAGCTGCAATCGCGCCGCGCGCCAGGATCATGTCTTAACCTCGGTAGTTTCCAAATTGAAGCGCCACCCCGAAATCGTGCTCGCGCAGTTGCCGCATAGCCTCCTGCAGATCGTCCTTGGAAGGTGAGGACACCCGGATCTGATCCGCCTGAATGGCCGCGGTGACCTTTTTCAACTTCCGCTCTTTCATGAACTTGACGATCTCCTTGGCCGCTTCGGTCGGGATGCCCTGCTGCAGCGTGACGACGCGTCGGACGGTGTCGTTCGCCGCGCGTTCGATATCCCCGGGGGTCAGGTTCTTCGTCGGCACCCCCCGGCGGACGAGCCGCCCCTGCAAAATGTCCCACAGCGCGGTCATCTTGTAGTCGTCGTCGGCCGTCAGGGTCATGGTGTTGTCCTTCTGGTCGAGCTCGATCGCCGCACGCGAGCCTTTGAAGTCGTATCGCTGGGCGATTTCCTTGCGGGCCTGATTGACCGCGTTGTCAACTTCCTGAAGATCCACACCAGAGGTGATGTCAAAAGATGCGAGGTCTGCCATGCAGGCAGAAGTATATCAGGCGACAGATGCGGGTCGACCCTCGGCGAGTGGCCTAACCCCCTGTTATGGATGGGGTTAAGCGCAGTTGAGCTTGTATCGATCCGGGACCCGTGGTTAAATGGGGCCCTATCAGATTTTACGAACATCAACACGCGTGTGGGGCTACCGCTGCGTGGAGGAGAGAGAGACGCATGGAACGGAGAGGCACCGAACGGAGAGGCGAAATGCGCCCGGGATTCGACCGACGGTCGTTCCTCAGCTACGGAGCCGTTGCGGCCGCGGCAGCGCTGGCCCCGATGAGTGCGGGTGCCTCAGCGCTTGGCACGGCGGTCGTCTCCAAGGCGCCCGTCCGGACGCTCTCGTTCTTCCACACGCATACAGGCGAGCGCGCCCGTATCACGTATTGCTGCGACGGGCAGTATGACCCCCAGGCGCTGCGGACGGTCAACCATCTCCTCCGTGACTTCCGCGTGAATAAGGAGACCGACATCGATCCCACACTCCTCGACCTCCTCCACGAACTCGGGGGGACGCTCGAGAGCGATCAGCCCTTTCACATCATCTCCGGTTACCGGGCGCCGGAGACCAACGTGATGCTTCGCGAGCGCGGCGGCACTCACACAGGTGTCGCGTCGAAGAGCCTGCACATGGTGGGGAAAGCGATCGACATCCGCGTTCCGGGCGTCAAGCTCGACAACCTCCGCGCCGCGGCGAAGTCGCTGAAGGTCGGCGGTGTCGGATACTACCCGTCGTCTAACTTCGTGCACGTCGATACGGGCCGCGTCCGCACCTGGTAAGCCGACCGCTGCTGGCACGCGAATGGCCGATTGGCGACAATTAGCCATTCATGATCGAGCGCCGCACATCAAAAATCCAGGGGTGGGGAGTCTTCGCCACCCAGCCCATCAACAAGAACAAGCGGATCGTCACCTACGACGGTGAAAAGATCCCGAACAAGACCAGCCTGAAGCGCGAGACGCGGTACCTCCGAAAGGGCCACATCTGGTGCTTCAAGTTGAACCGTCTGTACGTGCGCGACGCGGCGGTCGGCGGCAATGTCGCCCGGTTCGTCAACCATTCGTGCACGCCCAACTGCTACACGCAGGTCATCGGTGACACCATCTGGATCCTCGCCGCCCGCAACATTCGCAAGGGTGAGGAGCTCACGTACAACTACTGGACCGAAGGGCTGGCCGAGATCCAGTGTCGCTGCAGCCCCGGATGCGCGGTGATGCTGTGAACGCGATCTACCTGCACGGCTTTGCGTCATCGGCCGGATCCACAAAGGGAGCGTTCTTCGCCTCGAAGCTGCGCGAGCAGGGGATCACACTCCACAGCCCCGACTTCAACGAGCCGGACTTCTCGACGCTGACGATCACCAGAATGGTGACGCAGGTGGAGCGCGTGCTGGAGACTCTGCCGGCGGGTCCGGTCGTCCTCATCGGGTCGAGCCTCGGCGGATTCGTCGCGTTGCAGGTGGCCTTGCGACACCCCGTGGATCGGCTGGTACTGCTCGCGCCCGCGATCGATTTCACCGGCAACCGACTGCGCGAGCTGGGCGATCGCGGATTGGACGCGTGGGAGCAGACAGGCCAGCTCAACGTGTTTCACTACGGCTACGGGCGCATCGTGCCGGTGCACTACGGCCTCTACACCGATGCCGCCCGCTATAGCTGTGCCGGCGTCCGGCTCGAGATGCCGATCCAGATATTCCAGGGACGGCGTGACACGGCGGTCAGCCCCGTGAACGTCGAGCGGTGGGCCCGCCAGCGACCGAATGTCGAGCTGCACATGCTCGACGACGATCACCAGCTCACCGCGAGCCTGAATGACATCTGGCGGGAGATGGAGCGGTTCCTCACGCCAGCCCCGGAGGGCGCGTCTACGTCGCCGACGTCGGGACCTTCATAGGCCCGGTCTCGCGCTCAGGTGCTGGCCTGGGCGCCCCGAGTTTGAAGACGTGCGGATGCGGCTTCTTGATCGCGTTCCGGGTGTCGACGATGATGTCAGCCTCCGCGACCAGGGTGCCATAGTCGAAGCCCTTGTGCTCGGTGAGGATGACGACGCAGTCGTATTGCGCGATGGCGCCACGCTCGAGTTTCACCGCTCGGAGGTCGTAGGCGCCCGACCATTCTCGCCCATGCACTTCAGGAACAAACGGGTCGGCGTAGGACACGGTCGCTCCCTTGGCGTGGAGCAGCCCCATGACGTCGAGGGCAGGTGACTCCCGCATGTCGTCGATGTCACTCTTGTACGCGACGCCAGCGATCAGGATATTGGCGCCGTTGACGGCCTTGCGGCGCGTGTTGAGCGCCTCTGCCACCTTGTCGACCACGTAGTGCGGCATGTTGCCGTTGATGTGTCCAGCAAGCTCGATGAACCGTGCATCGAAACCGCTCTGCTTCGCCTTCCACGACAGGTAGAACGGGTCGATGGGTATGCAGTGACCTCCGAGACCAGGACCGGGGTAGAAGGCCATGAAGCCGAACGGCTTGGTCTTGGCCGCATCCACCACTTCCCAGACATCGATGTTCATCCTGTCGCACATCAGGGCGAGCTCGTTCACGAGACCGATGTTCACGGCACGGAAGGTGTTCTCGAGGAGCTTCACCATCTCGGCCACGCGCGTCGACGTCACCGGCACGATCGTCTGGATGGCTGTCCCGTAGAGGGCGGCCGCGAGAGCGGAGCAGGTTGGCGTCAGGCCCCCGACGACCTTGGGCACGTTGTGCGTCTGGAAGGTGGGGTTACCCGGATCGACCCGTTCAGGGGAAAACGCAATGAAGAAATCGACTCCCGCCTTGAGTCCGGTTGCTTCGAGTATCGGTTGCACGACTTCTTCGGTCGTGCCCGGATAGGTCGTCGACTCCAGGACGATCAGCATCCCCTCGTGCAGGTGCGCCGCGATCGATTCCACCGCTGAGACGATGTAGGACATGTCCGGGTCCTTCGTCTTGCGCAGGGGCGTGGGCACGCAGATGTTGATCGTGTCCAGGGCCTTGACGACCGCGAAGTCCGTGGTGGCGTCCAGTTGTCCGGCACGCGTCAGCGCCTCCACGTCGGCGGTCTTGACGTCCGGAATGTAGGATCGGCTCTCCGCGATGGCCTGGATCTTTCGCTCGTCCAGATCGATACCTGTCGTGTGGAAACCAGCCTTTGCGAGTTCCACGGCGAGCGGCAGGCCGACGTAGCCAAGGCCGACGACGCCGGTCCTGGCCGTGCGGGACTGGATCTTTTCGAGCAGGGACGCGCCGAGCGGTGACATGCGATCAAACTCCTGGGTAGACAAAGTGCGCCCGTCAGCCGACGGGCGGTGGGGACATCCCTAGCATAGTGCGCTTCAGCCGGCTCCCGACCGTTGGTCGTGCGCGCCCAGCTGTCCCTGCGCGATCGCCAGGATCGCGGCGGCGAGCCGGTCCGGGTGGTGGCGAACCTTTCCGGCGGGGTGTTCTGAGAGCAACGGTACGCCGATCGACCGGATACCCAGCCGCTCCAACGCGGAGATCTCGAAATTGCCCGTCAGCACGGGCTGCGCCTTGCCTGCCGAGTAGAGCCCCGCGAGGTCCTCAGGCACGGGGCTCGTGTTGTACACGACACAGTCGAAGAGCTGGGTGCCCAGGTGCCGCTCGGTGGCGAGGATTTCGTCAAGGGCGCTGTAATCGTCCGTCTCACCAGGCTCGGTCATCAGGTTCGACACGAAGATCCGTATGCCCCGCGACGCGTGCATCGCGGCGGTGATGTCGGGCACCAGGAGCGGCGGAAGAATGCTCGTGTAAAGGCTTCCGGGCCCGGCGACGATCACGTCCGCCCTGCCGATCGCCTCAACGACGTCGGGGAGGCACTCGGGACGTTCCGGCACGAGCGACAGCTTGCGGATTTTGCCTCCGCCGGCGGCGATCGCCGTCTCGCCGCTGAGGATGCGGCCGTCTTCGAACTCCGCCACCAGCGTCACCATGCCACGCGATGCCGGGAGCACCGTTCCGCGCGCGCCCACCATGCGCGCCGCGATCTCCACGGCGCGCGGGAAATCGTTCATGACATCGGCAAGCGCCGTGAGCACGAGGTTCCCGATGGAGTGGCCGTTCAATCCGTCGCCGGTATCGAAGCGATATTGAAAGATGTCGGCAATGAGCGCGTGGTTGTCGGAGAGCGCCGCCAGGCAGTTTCGGATGTCCCCGGGGGGGACCATGTTGAATTCCGCGCGCAGCCGTCCCGAGCTGCCCCCATCGTCTGACGTGGCGACGATGGCCACGAGGCGGTCGCGCGGGCCCTGATCGTCCTTGCGCTCACCGCTTCCATAGAGCAACGGGCGGAGTCCGCGCAGGACGTTGGGAAGGCCCGTACCACCCCCCATGGCCACGATGCGCGGGAGGCCGCCCTGCCGGGAGCCGCCCTGACGTGACGCGGCGGGGGACGCCTGGCGCGCGGGGAGCATAGCGTTTCGGGATGCGTGACGCGACCGCGCTAGTTCAGCACGGGACATGCCACGACATGAAGGACGCTCTGACCGGGTGCTACGCTCTGATGATGCCGCATTCTTTGATCTTGTTCAGGAGCGTCTTGTAGCTCACCCCAAGGATCTGCGCCGCCTTG
Source organism: Vicinamibacterales bacterium (assembly GCA_035575695.1). Taxonomy (GTDB): domain Bacteria; phylum Acidobacteriota; class Vicinamibacteria; order Vicinamibacterales; family 2-12-FULL-66-21; genus JACDCA01. The sequence goes on along the minus strand of DATLXP010000140.1, from coordinate 381 downwards.
CGGCGATTCCAGTGGACCTGGAGCAGCGTCTGTTCGATCGCGGCACGCTCGGCCTTCATCGACGCGGCCTTGGCCACCGCAGCGAGCGACGCACCGCCTGTCGCGTCGTCGACCGGCTCGACGTCATCGACAAGGGTGTCCACGTCGGAGTCGACAGGCGCCGGGACAGAGGGCATAAGGCCCCCGGGGACCATTCCGGCGGGCATGAACCCGGCGACCGCGTATGCCGGAACGGGGACAGCCGCAGCGGTCGCGGCGACCCGCTGCATATTCCGTTCGATCTCGCGCAGGACGAGGTGTTCATCCTGCAGGATCACCACCCGCTTGATCATGTTCTCGAGCTCCCGGATGTTGCCCGGCCACTCGTATTGGAGAAACATC
>DATLXP010000139.1:0-3629 GCA_035575695.1 Vicinamibacterales bacterium | reverse complement strand
CCGACGGGCGAGGCCGTGGTTCTCGCCGACGTACTCGAGCATGATCACCGGCTTTCCCAGCCTGCGCAGCGTGTTGAAGTACTCCACGCCCTGCGTGAAGTCGACGGCGCCATCCTTGTCGTTGTGCAGGATCATCAGCGGTGTCTTCACGTTCTTCGCGAAGAACACGGGTGAATTGCGATAGTAGGCGTCCCAGTTGTCCCAGTAGCCCCCCTTGAACCGCCCCTGGCTGCTCTCGAAGATCGCCATGTTTCCGCCGCCGCTGTTCTTGTAGACGAGCGAGTACATGCTGATCATGTTCGTCAGCGGAGCCCCCGCGACTGCCGCCGCGAAGATGTCGGTCTGCGTGACGAGAAACGACGTCTGGTAGCCGCCCCATGAATGGCCGGTGATGCCGACCTTCTTCGCATCGACGACCCCGGTGGCAATCGCCGCCTTCACCGCCGGCACCATGCACCACACCGCCGACATGCCGGGATCATTCACCTTGTAGACGATGTCGGGGATGAGCACGGCGTAGCCCTGGCTCGTATAGACGGAGCGATTGAACCCGTTGGAACTCGGCGCCGAGAACGTATTGGCGGTCTGCGACATCTTCTCGAGAAGTTCACGATGGTCGGATACGACTTGCCCTTCTCGTAGTTGGCCGGCAGCAGCAGTGCCGCCTGCAGCTTGTCTCCCTTGTCGCACGTGTAGTTGACGATCTGGACGCCGGGCGTCCAGTTGAACCCGGCCACCTGGGAACGCATGTCGGTCAGGCGCTTCGGCTCGCCGAACTTCGCATCGGTCGCGTAGTAATCAGCGGGTTCGAGCGCCGTGGCCTTCGTGAACAGGAGCACATCGGCTTTTTCCGCCTTCACGAGTTGTCCGTACGACGCGTCATCCCACGCGACGTTCGTGAGGCCAGGCTTCCCCGGATCCAGGCGGGCGATGCCACCCTTCTTCGTCCACTCGCCATAGGCAGAAAAATACTGGGGCTTCGATAAGTCGATGCCCTCCGCGCGCTGCTCGACCGGCTCGAGCGCGTGGCGGCGCTGATACCGGATCTGATCCTTCTTCCCGTTCACCGTCAGGTTCACCGCCTTGCCGCCGTCCACGGGGACCTGCCAGATATCCCAGTTGTCGCTGATCAGCACCGACCTGGAGCCCTTCGTCCATCCCATGGGCTGGGTGGGGGGCTTCAACACATTGACGTCGTTCTCCGTGTCGATGAATGACACCGGGGCGCCCATCGTGATGTTCTTCGACTGCCCGGTCTTCATCGAGTAGACGAAGAAGTGGCCGTCCTCGTAATACAGGAGCGATTCGCCGTCCGGGGACGTGCCGTTGTAGTAGCGAGACCGCTTCAAGGCCAGCGTGCGCGCACCGGTCGCCGGATCGATGACGTACACGTCGCGGAAGCGGCGTCCGTCCATGTTCCCCATCAGTTCGTACTCGCGCTCGTCGAATCCGACCGCGAACTTGTGCTTCGGCGCCAGACTCACGCTCCGCAGGTCATCGTCTGCCAGCCGGACGAACTTCTGCGGGCCCACGTGATACATCGCGGTGTAGCTGAAAGTACGGTCCATCGACTCCTGGACTTCCTGCTGGGACTGCAGGCGCGGATCCTTCCAGTGCCACAGCACGAGGTCGACTTTCTCGTCGGGATCGTTGCCTGCGGCAGGGCCGGTCGGCGGTGCGGCGGCCGCGTCAGCCCCTTCTGCAGGCGCGGCGCCGGGCGCTGCAGGCGCCGACGCGTCGCGCTTCTTCGGTTCGTGGGTGCCGAAAATAAAGGCGTCCATCTTCTCGTTCCAGGTGGCCGCGCGGTTACCGCTGACGGTGAAGCCTTTCGGGAAGGTGGTGTCTTTCGAAGGATCGAATACGACCTTCTTCGGCTCGCCGCTCGCGAAGCCGGTGAAGCCGACCACCGAGTACATCTTGTCGGTGTAGTTCTTGTCTTCCTTTCCCTTGAGGACGGTCAGGCCGTCCCCCTTCTCCGTCCACGCCAGGCGCTCGTAGCTCGCGCTGTCGGAATCGAGCACGCTCACGGTGCCCGACAGCATGTTGCGGAGCTGCACGCCGTTGCCGACCTTGTCGGCCGCATCGATCGCAGACGCCATGAACTTGCCGTCGCGCGTGAACGAGAAGTCGGCCACGTTGCCGAGATTCAGCTCACCGCCGCTCGAGAGGTCCCGCAGGATCAGGTCCGTTCCACGAGGACGGCTGTCGGCTGCTCCACCGGCGCCGGTTCCGCCACCGGCAGGCGGTGCGGGCGCCGGGCTCGACGCACCAGGGGCTGCGGCTGGGGGCGCGCGATGCAGGGCGATCGAGGTCGACTGGTCTTCGTTGAACGCGAACCGGCGGATACGCGCGTATTCCTTCTTCTCCCCTGTCGCCAGGTTCACCAGCGTCACGCCTCCCTGCACAGGGCGGCGTTGACGACGGAGCCGTTGCGCCTCGGCGCGCGGGGGGCTGGTGTTGAAGGCGATCCATCTGGAGTCGTCCGAGAACGACGGCCCGCCGGACGCCACGAATGCGACGGGAGGGGCGGCAGCCCCGCCCCCGGGAGCGCTGGCCTCACCAAGGTTGAACTTCGTCTCCTTCCCCGAGGCGATGTTCTTCACGACGAGCTCCGCGTCACCTTCCTGCGGGGCGACCCGGTAGGCGAACCACTGGCCGTCGTTCGACAGTGCTGTCGCGCCGATGTTCTTCCACGCGATGATGTCCTCGAGCTCGACGGACTTTTTCGCGGCCTGCGCGGGCGCCTGCCCCTGCTCCATGGTCGGGACCGAGCCAAAGAACGGGAGCGCGGACACGAGCGCACCGGCGACAAGCAGCCTGCGGCGGATGGGCGTCATTTCTTCCTCGTACGTTCGAGATAACTGGCTGGGGGAAAGGGGCCAAGCCTAGCAGAAAACGCGGCCACCACCAGCCGGGCGCGGGTCTTGCCTCAACGGTTTCCAGCATCCCCCGAAGGTTGGAGGTTGGGCCTTCACCTCCACAGTCCTTATACTCGTACATCTCATTCTGGAGGATTGGATGCGCGTTTTCAGATCGGTGTTGGCGACGGTCGTGGTCTGTGCAGGCGTAGGCCTTGTCGCGCAGCAGGGGCCGCCGGCGCAGCCCGGCGCGCAGAGTGGCGGGCGCGGCGGCGGGCGTGGGCAGGGAGCGCCACGTGTGACGATCCAGCCCGGGCAGGAATGCCCCCCCGGCATGACGGAAGTGCGGCATCTCAGCTGCCAGGCGCCGGAGAAGCCGGCGCCGAGCATCGTTGACTACCGTCCGACGTCGACGCTGGTCGCGACCGAGCACCTCGTGCCCAAGGCGAAATACCCCGTCGTCGACATCCACAACCACACGCGCATTACGGCCGAGAACATCGAGCTGATGATCAAGGAGATGGACGAGCTCAATCTCCGCGTGCTCGTGAACCTCACGGGCGGCAGCGGTACCGATTTCAAGCAGGGCATGGACCTCATCCGGGGCAGCAAGTACACGGACCGCTTCCGGATGTTCGCCCTCGTCAACTGGAACGGCGCGGGCACCCCGGAATGGCGCGATAAAGAAGTGAACGCGCTCAGGCAGGCCATCAAGGATGGCGCGATCGGCCTCAAGATCGCCAAGAACCTCGGGCTGACGGCGAAGAAGGC
>DATLXP010000138.1:0-9750 GCA_035575695.1 Vicinamibacterales bacterium | reverse complement strand
GCAGGCGCAGCCCGAGTGCCAGGTGATCCTGATGACGGCGCACGCCTCGATCGACTCGGCGATCGAGGCGGTGAAGCTGGGGGCCCTCGATTACCTCAGCAAGCCGCTCGATATCGAGCGGCTGCGACAACTGCTCGGCGGGGTGCGTGACGGCCTGGCGCGCCGCGTGGCGCTGCTCGAAGCGGAGAACGCCACCGCGCAACGCCTCGGCCTCTGCGGGATGATCGGCCGCAGCCCCGTCATGCAGCAACTGTTCGACCTTATACGCCGTGTGGCGCCGCATGTGCGGACCGCCCTGATCACGGGGGAAACCGGCGCCGGTAAAGAGGGCGTCGCCCGGGCGCTGCACGAGCTCGGACCACGCCGCAAAGGGCGTTTCGTCACCATCAACTGTTCTGCCGTCGTCGAAACGCTCTTCGAGAGTGAGTTGTTCGGGCACATGCGCGGATCGTTCACCGGCGCGACGGAGAACAAGACCGGCATGTTCGAGGCCGCGGACGGCGGCACGCTCTTCCTCGACGAGATCGGCGAGCTACCGGCCGCCGTGCAGGCGAAGCTGCTGCGCGTGCTGGAGACCGGCGAGGTGCAGCGCGTGGGCTCGCTGCAGATGAAGAAGGTCGATGTCCGCGTCATCGCCGCCACCAACCGCGATCTCAAGCTCGAGGCGGCGGCCGGGCGATTCCGTCCCGACCTCTATTACAGGTTGAATGTCGTCGAGCTCACGGTCCCGCCGCTGCGTGCCCGTGCCGGCGATATTCCGTACCTGACGGCGGCGTTCGTGAGCGAGTTCGCCAAGCGCTTCCACCGCCCCTTCGAGGGAGTCAGCCCCGGCGCGGAACGGATCCTCGTGTCGGCCGCCTGGCCGGGCAATGTCCGCGAGCTGCGCAACGTTCTTGAGCGCGCCTGCATGCTGGCGGAACGGCGCGTACTCGCCGAGGGAGATCTTCCGGTGTCGCTTCTCGACAGCGCTCAGAGCGGCGTGATCGGTGCGCCATCGTCGCTGCTGGCCGTGCACCGGCACGGAAAGGAGGAGGAGGTGAACCAGATTCGCCAGGCGCTGGCGGACGCGAACGGCAACAAGCGCCGCGCCGCGGCCCGTTTAGGCGTGAGTGCGCGCACCTTTTACAGGCGTCTGCACGAACACGGACTGATCGAGGCCGGACGCGAGGAGACGGACAGTGCCGAAGATGACAACGCCTGATACGTCGCCGCTGCCCGCCGACGCCGTAGCCGCCATCCGCGAGTGCCTGGGCATCATCCTGTCCAACGTCGACCTCGTGCTGCTCAAGCCGCAGAACAACGCCCAGCAGGCCCAGCTCGAAGGCATTCGCGAAGCGGCGCTGGCCGCCTCGAGCCGGCTGCCCGGACGCGTCCCAACGACCATCGTTGTTGTGGACGACGAGCCGCTGATGCGCAACATGCTGCAGCGCTGGCTGGAGCCGAGAGGCTTCAATGTCGTGACAGCGCAGGATGCCGCGGCGGCGTTGAGCCTCGTCGCGTCGCTACGTCCGGCGGTGGTGCTGTGTGACGTGAACATGCCCGGCCACGATGGCGTCTGGCTCGCGCAGCGCATCCGCGACGAGTTTCCGGACACAGCGATCATCTTCGCGACCGGCAACAAAGACTTGTTGCCCACGCAGACGTTGCGCAAAGGCGTGATTGGTTATCTCCTGAAGCCGTTCGACCGCGATCGCCTGCTGCTCACCGTGGACGAAGCCGTCCGGTGGGCCGCTCACCACTGACCCGCGCGGCGACGGGTCCCCCGAACCGTCTGCTAGTATGGGTCGGATATGCCCATGCTTTTCGCGGCCGCGTCAGCCTAGCCGCATGCGCGATCGCGCACTTCCTCTCCCCCGTGTTCTCGCTCCGTTTGTCACTGAACGTACGCGCGCGAAAGGCCAGGCGTATTACCTGCGCGGCGCGGTCACGTCCATCGATACGACGGGTTCGTATCTGTCCGCCACCGTCCGCGGAACCCGGGCCTATCAGGTCACGATCTTCCCGAACGAAGGCGGGTTCACGGCGTCCTGCGACTGCCCGTTCTTCTCGGAGCATCACGATATCTGCAAGCACATCTGGGCCACTATTCTCGCCGCCGACCAGGGGGGGATGCTCGCGTCGTACGGTGCAGAGACATGGCTCGATGTCGCCGGGGAGCGAGCGTCGCCTGGCGCGGCGCGCACCCAGACGATTCCCGATCAATGGCAGCGGTTTCTCGGTGGGGTGCTGCAGCAGGTGGCGGCCGGCGAGGCCGGGCCGACCGCCCCGCGCTTCATCAACGGACAGATCACCTACGCGCTCGACCGGACGCAGGCGCTCCAGGGGCAGGGAGTCGCCCTCACGGTGCTGTGGCGGCAGCGCAAGAAGAACGGCGAGTGGGGCAAAGCGCAGCCGCTCGCCGTCACCCAGCGGGAGATCGAACAACTGCCCGACCCGATGGACCGCGAGATTCTCGCGTTGCTCGTCGGGGCGGTAGACGAGCATCCGGGGGATACGTACACGCCGATCCAGTCGCGTGCGTCGTTCAGGCTCTCGGGACCGCTCACCGACCGGGCGCTGTGGATGCTCGCCTCGAGCGGACGCCTGTCGTTGCGTACGGGTCCCCAACACGGCGACGACATGACGCCGGTCAGGGCGGACCACGGCCCGCCGTGGGCCTTCCGGTTCGAGGTGACGGACACCGGGGACGGCTCGGTGCAGCTCTTCGGTTTCCTCGAACGAGGGGACGAGCGCCTGGAGGTCACCGAGCCCCAGCTGGTCCTGGCGAGCGGACATCTCATCGTTCGCGGCACGCTCGCCCGCCTCAACCACGGCGACGCCTTCACGTGGCTGGCGGAGCTCCGCCGGACGGGCCCGGCCACCTTCCCCACCGGTGCCGCACCAGCCCTGATCGAGGCGCTCGTGCGCAGTCGCGTGGATCCGTCGATCCTGCCGTCGACGCTTCGGTACGACGTGGTCGAGACGGCACCGCGACCGAGGCTGCGCGTCGCGCGCGATACGCGGCCCGCCCAGGCGAGACCGGGCGACCTCGAGGCAGCGGTCACCTTCGAGTACGACGGCGTGATCGTCGCCGCTGACGCGGGATCCACCGCCTATGACGCGGAACGCCGCCGGATGATCAAGCGCCAGACCCAGGAGGAGCAGCGCCACCTGCAACGGCTGCACGACCTCGGGTTCCGTCGCGGGTGGGACCAGGCCGGGTATACCACGCACCTGCTCGTCAGCACCGAACAGTTCGACCGCGCCGTGCGGGCGCTCGTCTCGGACGGATGGCGCGTCGAGGCCGATGGCGCCGTCTTCCGCGCCGCCCACACGATGAAGATGCAGGTGTCTTCGGGCATCGACTGGTTCGAGCTTCATGGCGAGGTGGACTTCGGCGACGGCGTGTCGGTGCCGCTGACGAAACTCCTCGCGTCGCTGAAGCGAGGCGATCGATCCATCCTGCTCGGGGATGGCACGCGCGGGATGGTGCCCGACGAGTGGCTGCGGCGGTATGCCCGTATCGCCGGGTTCGGCCAGGTCGAAGGGGACCACGTCCGGTATCGTCCGTCCCAGACGGCGCTGCTCGATGCGCTGCTCGAGAGCCAGCCCTCCGTATCGATCGACGAAACGTTTGCCCGCGCGCGCGCCGCGATGCCATCGTTTGCGGGGATCCAGCACGTCCAACCGCCGGCGTCGTTCAAAGGCCAGCTGCGTGATTACCAGATGGAGGCGCTCGGCTGGTTCGACTTCCTGCGCCGGTTCGGCTTCGGCGGATGCCTGGCCGACGACATGGGGCTCGGCAAAACCGTCATGGTGCTTGCACTGCTCGAGGCACAGCGCCTGCAGCCCGCGCCGGAGCGCAGGCCGTCGCTCGTGGTCGTGCCGCGGTCGCTCGTCTTCAACTGGATCGCCGAGGCGCAGCGCTTTGCGCCCGGGATCCGGGTGCTCGACTACACCGGCCCACAGCGCGTGAATGCGCGCCTCGAAGACCACGACCTCGTGCTCACGACCTACGGCACCCTGCGGCGCGATGCCGCGGCGCTCAGGGATTACGAGTTCGACTACGTGATCCTGGACGAGGCGCAGGCGATCAAGAATGCCGTGACGGCGACGGCGAAGGCCGTCCGGCTCCTGCGGGGACGTCATCGTCTCGCCCTCAGCGGCACGCCGGTCGAGAATCACATCGGCGAGCTGTGGAGTCTCTTCGAGTTCCTGAATCCTGGATTACTGGGGTCGTCGGGCGGGTTTGCGCGCGCCTCGGAGGTGCAGCGGCGCGACGGCGGCGAAGACCTCGCCCTGGTCGCCCGTGCGCTGAAACCGCTGATCCTGAGGCGCACGAAGGCCCAGGTCGCCCCCGAACTGCCCGAGCGCACCGAGCAGACGATCTACTGCGATCTCGACGCGGCGCAGCGGACCTTCTACGACGATCTCCGCGCGCACTATCGGTCGACGCTCTTCACCCGCGTCGAACGCGACGGGCTGAATCGATCCACCATCCACGTGCTCGAAGCGCTGCTGCGGCTGCGGCAGGCGGCGTGCCACGCGGGACTCGTGGATGCCACGCGTGCCGCCAGTCCGTCCGCGAAATTCGACCTGCTCGTACCCCGGCTCGCCGAGATCGTGGAGGAAGGACACAAGGCGCTCGTCTTCTCGCAGTTCACGCAGCTGCTCGGCCTGCTGAAGCCAAGGCTCGACGCGGCGGGAATCGTCTATGAATACCTGGACGGACAGACGCGCGATCGCGGGGCCCGGGTCGACCGCTTCTCAACGGACCCGGCGTGCGGCGTCTTCCTCATCAGCCTCAAGGCCGGCGGTCTCGGCTTGAACCTGACGGCTGCCGAGTACGTGTTCCTGCTCGACCCATGGTGGAACCCGGCCGCCGAGGCGCAGGCGATCGACCGGGCGCATAGAATCGGGCAGTCACAGCACGTGTTCGCGTATCGCCTCATCGCGCGGGACACGGTCGAAGAGAAAGTCGCGCAGCTCCAGGCGTCGAAGCGCGAGCTTGTCGACGCCATCCTGACCGCCGACCCCGCCCTGCTCCGGAACCTGAAGCCGGAAGACCTCGACCTGCTGCTCTCGTAGGCCAGGCCTACGAAGCTACGCGAAAAGATTTTCGTCGGCGCTCATTCCGTAGATCGCGGGGCACTTCGATCCCGAGGGACGCAAGTAGGCCGCCAGCTGCCCGCGGTGATGAATGTCGTGGTTGTTCATGATCGTCAACCACACCGCCGCAGGCGCGGTCGTCCCGAAAAATTCGATCGGCTTGAGCATCTGCTCCGGCGTCATGGCGCGCAGCCTGGTGAGCCGGTCGGCCAGGTGCCGCTCGTGCCACGCCGCTACCGCCTTGCTGTCGGTCATTTCCGGCGGCGTCGGGGGCGACTGCACGGACCTGTTCGGCATTCATGACAACCTCCAGAGTTTCGGGACGGGGCATTGCAACGGGATGATAACGCGTACATGATCAACGTCGATGCGCAAGCTCCTTCTCTACGCGCCCGTCTCGGGCCCGATGCTCCCGCTCGAGGGTGTCCCGGACCCGGTGTTCGCCGGAAAAATGGTCGGGGACGGCGTCTCCATCGATCCGGTCACGACGACGCTGCTCGCGCCCTGTGACGCCGAAATCCTCTCGATCCACCCCGCCGGCCATGCCGTGACCCTCCGGACCGAGCAGGGGATCGAGCTGATCCTGCACATCGGCCTCGACACGGTGTCGCTCCGCGGCGAGGGGTTCCTGACGCTGAGGAAGAAAGGCGAGCGCGTCCGTTCCGGTGAACCCCTGGTCGAGTTCGCGGCGGACTACGTCGCCACCCACGCACCGAGCCTGCTCACGCAGCTCATCATCGCGACGCCGGAGCGCGTCTCCACCCTGACAAAACGCACCGGGTACGTCGAGGCCGGCCGGGACGTCGTCCTCGAAGCCACGATCGCGGACGCCGCCTCCCCAACGCCCGCGCCGGGTGCCGGCGCGACACTGGTGTCGCACGAGCTTGTCGTGCGGAACCCGGCCGGGCTTCATGCGAGACCTGCCGCAGTACTTGCGGGCGCGGCACGCCGGTTCACCGCGGAGGTGCGCGTCCGGTGCGGCACGCGCGAGGCCAACGCCCGAAGCGTCACCGACCTCATGGGGCTCGAGCTCGCGGCGGGCGATCGGATCGTACTGACCGCCGCCGGAGACGATGCCCGCGCGGCTCTGGACGCGCTGGTGGCCCTGGTCGGCACGGGCCTCGACGAGCACGCCGCGGCCGCGCCCCGGAATCACCCTTCCGGAACGCCGGCGCCAACGCGTGCGTGGTCCGGTCGCGGGAGGATGCTCAAAGGAGTTGCGGCGTCCGAGGGAATGGCGATCGGCCACGTCGTGCCGCTGGTCAAGGAGGACCTCCCCACGAGCCAGGCCGTGGGGTCGCCGGAGGAAGAGCGCCGGAACCTCGACCGGGCCATCGCACGGGCCCGGCAGGAGCTCACTGCTCTCTCCGATCCGCGTGCAGGCTCCGAGGCGCAGGCAGGCATCTTCAAGGCGCACCTCGAACTGCTCGAGGATCCGGAACTCGTGGATGTCAGCCGGCGACTGATCGCCGGCGGCGCCGGCGCGTCCCCCTCCTGGCACCAGGCCTTCGCCCGCCTCGAGACCCGGTTGTCCGGGTCCCGCAGCGAGATGTTCGCCCAGCGCGCCGCTGACATCCGAGACATCGGCCAGCGTGTGCTGCGTCTCCTCGCCGGCGTCGAGGGAGGCATGCGGATCGACGTGGACGACGCGATCATCGTGGCGCCCGACGTGTCTCCCTCCGAAGCGGCCACGTTCGACCGGTCGCGCGTCCGCGGGTTCTGCACGGTGACCGGCGGAAGGACCTCGCACGTCGCCATCCTCGCGAGGTCGCTCGGGATTCCCGCCGTGACAGGCATCGATCCCGAGGCGATGGCGCTGACCGCAGGGACGCGCGTCATCCTGGACGGCACGGCCGGCACGCTGCTTGTCGACCCCGCGGACGAGGACGTCGCGCTCGCGGTCGAGGCCGTCGAGGCCGCCGCCGTCGCCCGCCGCGCCGTCGCCGCCACGGAGGGCAGCCGGCGATCACGAGCGACGGTGTGCGTATCGAGGTTGCCGCCAACGTCGGCGGCGGACGAGAGGCGGCGGAGGCGGCGGCGGACGGCGCGGACGGCGTCGGGCTGCTGCGGTCCGAGTTCCTGTTCCTCGACCGCTCGACGGCGCCCGACGAAGACGAGCAGTACGAGGCCTATGCCGCTGTCGCGCGGGCGTTCGGCCCCACCTCGCGCGTCATCATCCGCACGCTCGATGTCGGGGGTGACAAGCCGCTGGCCTACCTGCCGCTCCCGAAGGAAGAGAACCCGTTTCTGGGCATCCGGGGGATCCGGCTCGCGGCGGAACGCCCGGGTCTCCTGCGGACGCAACTGCGCGCCATCCTCCGCGCATCCCAACACGGCCCCGTCCACGTCATGTTTCCGATGGTGACGACGATGGACGACTGGCGGCTGGCGAAGGGGCTCCTCGAGGAAGAGCGGGCGGCGCTCGGCACCAACCCGGTGCCGTGCGGCATCATGGTGGAAGTGCCGGCCGCGGCGCTGACCGCGGGTCTTTTCGCCGTCGAAGCGGACTTTTTTTCGATCGGCACGAACGACCTCACGCAGTACACGCTCGCGATGGACCGCGGGCATCCGGCGCTGGCCCCGCAGGTCGATGCGCTCCACCCGGCCGTCCTGCAGCTGATCGACATGACCGCGCGCGCGGCGCACGCGCACGGACGGTGGGTCGGTGTCTGCGGAGGATTGGCCGGTGAAGACATCGCCGTTCCCATCCTTCTCGGGCTGGGGATCGATGAGCTGAGCGTGGCCGTTCCATCCGTGCCGCAGATCAAAGCGCGCGTGCGGTCGCTGAACCTCGCACGGTGTCGCGACCTTGCCGCGCGGGCCGTGTCGCTTCCGAGCGCCGTCGAGGTGCGCGCGCTCGTGTCCTCTGATCCCGGGACCTGACCTCCATGCTCAAGAACGCCTTCGCCATCCTGCAGAAGATGGGCCGCTCGCTCATGCTGCCCGTGTCCGTGCTGCCTGCCGCGGGGATCCTGCTCGGCGTGGGGTCGGCGGGGTTCGCGTGGATCCCCCCCGGCGTGTCGACGCTGATGGCACAGGCGGGCGGCGCCGTCTTCGCCAGCCTGCCGATGCTGTTTGCGATCGCCGTGGCGCTCGGGCTCACCAACAATGACGGCGTCGCCTCGCTCGCGGCCGTCGTCGGATTTTTCGTGATGCTGGCGACGATGGGTGTCGTCGGGCCGTATTTCGGCGTGGAGCCGAAGAGCATCTTCGGCATCAACTCGATCGATACCGGGGTGTTCGGCGGGATGCTGATCGGCGGGATCGCTGCGTGGCTCTTCAACCGCTATTACCGCATCCAGCTGCCGCAGCACCTCGGGTTTTTCGCCGGGAAGCGGTTCGTGCCGATCGCGACGGCCTTCGCGGCGATCCTCGCGGGCCTCCTGCTCGCCGTCGTGTGGCCGCCCATCGGCGGCGCGATCCGCGCCTTCTCGTACTGGGCCGCATACAGCAACCCCCAGCTGGCGGTGTTCATCTACGGTGTGGTCGAGCGGATGCTGCTCCCGTTCGGGCTGCACCACATCTGGAACGTGCCCTTCTTTTTCGAGATTGGCAGCTTCACGAAGGCGACCGGCGAAGTGGTGCACGGCGACATCACGAGGTTCTTTGCCGGCGATCCGCAGGCGGGCATTCTCGGCGGTGCCTACCTCTTCAAGATGTGGGGCCTTCCCGCCGCGGCGCTGGCCATCTGGCATAGCGCACGCCCCGAGCAGCGGAAGAAAGTCGGCGGCATCATGGTGTCGGCGGCGCTGACGTCGTTTCTCACCGGCATCACCGAGCCGATCGAGTTCTCGTTCCTCTTCGTGGCACCGATCCTGTACGGCATCCATGCGCTGCTGGCCGGGTCCGCGCAGCTGCTCTTCAACGTCCTCGGGGCGAAGCTGGGGTTCACCTTCTCGCACGGCTTCATCGATTACGTCCTTTACTACTCGCTCGACACGAAGCCCTGGCTCGTGCTCGTGATCGGTCCGCTGTGGGGCCTGCTCTATTACGGCATCTTCAGATGGGCGATCGCGCGGTTCGACCTGAAGACACCCGGGCGCGACGCGGAGGAAGCGCCGGCGGCCGCGTCTGTGGCGGGCACGCAGAACGACATGGCAGCCGACATCGTCGCGGCCTTCGGGGGCGGCGGCAACATCACGAGCCTGGATGCCTGCATCACGCGCCTGCGGGTCACGGTGCACGATCCGTCGAAGGTCAGCGCGGATCGCCTGAAGGGACTCGGCGCGGCCGGCGTCGTCGCGGTCGGCGACAGCGTGCAGGCGATATTCGGGACGCGCTCCGAGAACCTCAAGAGCGACATCGAAGAATATCTGCGCGGCACAGGCGCGGCGCCTGCGCCCCCGTCAGCGCCGTCAGCGCCGTCAGCGCTGGCGGCGCCGGCAGGCCCGGCCGGCATGCACGATCCGGTCGTCGCCGCTCGCGGCCCGGCGCTCGTGCGCGCGCTCGGCGGTGCGGCCAACATCCTCGGCGCCGAGGCAGTCGGCCGGACGCGCCTGCGCGTCCAGGTGCAGGACGAGGGCCGCGTGGATCTCGCCGCGCTGAAGGCCGCTGGCGCTCACGGCGCCATGATCCCCGAACCAGGCATCGTCCATGTGCTGGTCGGCCTGAGCGTGGACGCGCACCTGGCCGCGCTGAAGACCTCCGCGAAATCCTGACGCG
>DATLXP010000137.1:0-22607 GCA_035575695.1 Vicinamibacterales bacterium | reverse complement strand
CGCGCGCTGCCCCCTGTGGGATTCCGTGGCGACGAAGTCCCTTATGGCAGCGAAGTTCGTTCGCACCGCCTGCAAATCGACGCGGGCTACCGTGGGGCGGATCATCGCGCGATGGTAAATGGAAAATGGAAAATGGGAAAGAGGGCAGATTCTGCGACGACGCTCCCCCGCGAGGAGTGCAGCACACGCGCGGGCTGGCCACTGGATGGCAGGTAGTCCTCGGAACGAGGGGCGGCATGAGGTGTGCCTTCGGACCGACTATGGAGAAATCTAAAGATCTGCGCGTGAGAGGGTTCGACTTCACAGTGGCAATCGTTCGGCTCTGCAGGTCAACTCTTGTTCACGATCCAATCCTGAGGAGACTGGCGTTCCAGCTCGTGGACTCGGCAGGGTCCGTCGGAGCAAATCTAGAAGAATCCGGGGCCGGCCAGACAAAACCGGACTTCATCGCGAAGCAATGCATCGCATTGAAAGAGGCGAGAGAATCCCGCTTCTGGTTGCGGGTCATCGCGGACACTTACCCACCCGCCGCGCCAAAAATAAAGCCACAGAACGAGGAGGCATCGGAACTGATCGCGATGATCACGGCGAGCCTCAAAACCGCGAGATCGAATCCAGGTCGCGGAGGGAGTGAGTAATCGGAAATTGGCAGATGGCACAGATCCTTTGCCATTTCCCATGTGCCATTTGCCATCTCGCGCATTCCGCCAGCGCTAGCCTGCGGAATGCGCGAGGTTCTCGAACCGGGTGTGTTCCTTGATGAACGCAAGCTTGGCCGTGCCCACCGGGCCGTTGCGCTGTTTACCGATGATGATCTCGGCCATCCCCTCCTCCTCGGTGTTCGGATTGCCGTCCTTATCGCGGTATTGTTCGGCGCGGTAGATGAACATCACAACGTCGGCGTCCTGTTCGAGGGCGCCGGACTCGCGCAGGTCCGAGAGCTGCGGGCGATGGTCCGTGCGGGTTTCGGATGCGCGTGACAGCTGCGACAGCGCCACGATCGGTACGTTCAGCTCCTTCGCGAGCCCCTTCAGCGAGCGCGAGATCGAGGCGATCTCCGCCTGCCGGCTCTCGAAGCGGCCGCGGCCCTGCATCAACTGGATGTAGTCGACGATCAGCATGTGGAGCCCGTGCTCCGCCTTGAGCCGGCGCGCCTTGGCGCGCATTTCGAGCACGCCGATCGATGCCGTGTCATCGATGAACACACGCGCCTCGGCGAGCGTCCCGAGTGCGTGCGACAGCCGCCCGTAATCCTTCTCGTTCAGATAGCCGGTGCGGAACCTGTGCGCGTCGATCCTCGCCTCCGAGGTCAGCATGCGCATGAACAGCTGCTCTTTCGACATTTCCAGCGAGAAGAATCCCACCGTCATGTCCGTGGACGTGCCGACGTGCTGCGCGATATTCAGCACGAAGGCGGTCTTGCCCATCGACGGACGCGCGGCGACGAGCACCAGGTCGGACGGCTGCAGTCCGGAGGTCAGCTCGTCGAGGTCGACAAATCCGGTCGGCACGCCGGTGACCATCCCCTTGTGCTGCTGCAGCCGCTCGATCGTCTGGAAGCTGGTCTGGACCAGGTCCTTCAGCGGGATGAACCCCGCGCGGATCCTGTCCTCGGCGATGGCGAAGATCGAACGCTCCGCCTCGTCCAGCAGCAGGTCGGGTTCGAGCTCCGCCTCGTACGCTTCGGCCAGGATCTTGTTGGCCGAATAGATGAGGCTGCGCAGGGTCGACTTTTCCTTGACGATCTTGGCGTAGTACTCGACGTTGGCGGATCGCGGCACGCCGTCACTCAGCGACGCGATGTAGGCAGGCCCCCCCACGTCGTCGAGCTCCCCCGCCCGCGAGAGTTCTTCCTTCAGCGTGACGAAGTCGATCGCGTCACCGCGCTCGCTGAGCGCGACCATCTTGTCGAAAATCCGGCGATGCGCGTCGCGAAAGAAGTCCTTTGCGTCGATGAGCTCCGCCGCGTGGTTGAAGCGCTCGTTGTCGATGAGGATCGCGCCGAGGACGGACTTTTCCGCCTCGAGATTGTGCGGGAGGGTGCGTTGTGGCGCGACGGTGGTGGGCGTGGAGGTTTCGGGCATAGGAATGAGGACGGGGTGAGACCGAAGAATAGCACTCTCGTGTGCTTCTGCGGCGCCGCCAGCGCGTAAGGCCAAGCGTACAATGAAGAACGATGGCTCCCGGCATGTACATCGAGGCCCGTCCCGTTGCGCCGTCTGCCTGGGCGCGCTGGCGCACGTTGTCGTGCTTCGATGTGCGTACGACGTTACTGGCGGCTGCGCTGCTGCCGCTGATGCATGTGTGTATCCGGATGGAGGGTGCCGTTCGAGTGATCGCCTGGCTGCGCCGGGATTCCCGTCATCGAGGATCCCCTGCAGGCGCTGCGGTGGTCCATCGAGTCGCCTGGGCGGTCGCGAGAGCATCGAACCGGGGCCTCCACGCCGGCAACTGCCTGTCACGGTCCCTCACGCTGATTTGGCTGCTGGGGCGCCATGACGTCGTCGCGGAACTGCGGCTTGGTGCGCGCCTCGAGGAACAGCGCTTCGAAGCACATGCCTGGGTCGTCTGGGAGGGTATGGTCCTGAACGATTCGCCTTCCGTGGGTCTGCGCTTCACCCGCCTGGGATGAGTCGCTGGGCGACGAGCGCCAGGAGGGAAGGGTGTGCCAGGGCGGCGCAGTTGGGCCGCACGGCCGGCGTCAGCGAGAAGACTCACGAGAACGCCGCCGTGCGGATCCGATGTATTAGGTCTTCTCGGCGACGACCTTGACCTTCACCTGGGCCGTCACATCCCGGTGAACCTTGACCGACACCGTGTGCTCGCCGACGGACTTGATCGCGTCCGACAGCGTGATCTTGCGCTTGTCCACCTCGAAACCCTTCGCCGCCAGCGCCTGCGCGATGTCGCCCGAAGTCACCGAGCCGTACATCGTGTCGTTCTCACCGACACGTCGCGCGATCTGGATGTCGAACTGCTCCACCCGCGCCGCGAGCGCCTGCGCGCCAGACCGTTCCTCGGCATCACGGGCCTCCGCTGCGGAACGCTCCCGCTCGATCTGCCGCTTGTTGGCCTCTGTCACGGCCAGCGCGAGCTTCCGCGGCAGGAGAAAGTTGCGGGCGTAGCCGGAGGCGACCCTTACGACGTCGCCGCGGCTGCCCAGGTTGTCCACGTGTTCACGAAGAATGATTTCCATAAATACTCCACGGCAGCCCTGAAGGGCTGCGCTACGGCTGTCTCGGCAGCCCTGAAGGGCTGCGCTACGGCTGTACCTAATCGGTCACGTAGGGAATCAACGCGAGCTGGCGCGCACGCTTGATCGCGACCTGCAGCTTGCGCTGATGGAGCGCGCACGTGCCCGAGATCCGGCGCGGCTGGATCTTGCCGCGTTCCGGGAGGAACGGCGCCAGCAGGCGGACGTCCTTGTAGTTGACGTAGTCGATCTTCTCCGCGCAGAACTTGCAGACCCTGCGGCGGCGGAAGAACCCGCGGCGCGGGGCCTCGCCCGCCTTGCCGTCCTTCTTGTCCTTGTCGCGGCCGCCTCGGCCGCCTCCACCACGTTCTTCTCTCATCGCTGGGCCTCCAGACCTTCCATGTCATCCTGCTGATCGCCGTCACCCTTGCCCTCGCCGGGCGCACGCTCGGGCGGAAGGCCGCGGGCCACGCGCCGGCGCGCCGAGTTCGACTGGCGTGCCTCACGCGTCCGGTCAGCGACCCGCAGCTCCTCATCCACGCGGACGACGAGGTGACGGATGACCGAGTCGAGCACGCGCAGCCGGCGATCGATCTCCTTCATCAGCTCACCCGAGCCGGTGATCGTCTCGACCACATAGGTGCCCTCGCGATGCCGGCCGATGTCGTAGGCGAGCTTGCGCCGGCCCCAGTTCTCGGTCTTGTCGAAGGTGCCGTTAAAACGCTGGACGATCTGCTCGATCTGCGTGTGCAGTTCGGCAACCTCCGGCTCGGTCGCCTCCGGCGACATGATGTAGACGAGTTCGTACTGTCTGGACGTGCTCATGACTCTCCTTATGGACTAAGCGGCCCACCTTCGCGCTGTCGCGCTACGGTGGACAAGGAGAAGAATCGGATTATTCCGCGTCTTCTTTCCTGTTGTACCTGTTCATCACCGGGCCAATGCCCTCGGCGACGAACAGTTCTGCAGCGTCGGCTGCCCGGCCGATCGCCTCTTCGACATTCCTGCGCTCTGCGCGCTCGAACGTCGACAGCACGTGGTCCGCGAGCTCGCGCCGCGCATCTCCGCGCCCGACGCCCACCCGCAACCGCGAAAAATCCTGCGTGCCCAGGGACCCGCTGATGGACTTCAGCCCGTTGTGTCCACCGGCCGATCCGGTCACCCGCGTTCGCAACCGCCCCAGCTCGAGATGCACGTCGTCGACCACCACGAGCAGGTCCTCGACGCCCACCTTGTAGAACTGCATCAACCCGACGACCGCGGTTCCGCTCAAGTTCATGAACGTCAGCGGCTTGGCGAGCATGACGCCGCCGGATTTCGCGACCAGCGCCTCGATCCCGCGCGGCGCCGACGCCCATTCCGTGTGGAGCCTGACGGCCAGCGACTCCACCACGTCGAACCCGACGTTGTGACGGGTGCCGTCGTAATTCCTCCCCGGGTTCCCGAGGCCCACGATCAACCTCATCATCGATATATCGGCTAATCGGCTTATCGGCTTATCGGCTTATCGGCTTATCGATAAATCGATAAATCGATAAGTCGATAGGTCGATAGGTCGATAGGTCGGATAGTGCTATTTCTCGTCGTCCTTCTCGGGCTTACCCTTCTTGATGACTTCGGGCTCGGCCGCGGCACCAGGCACCGCCGCCACGTCGGCCACCGCTGTCGGCTCTTCGGCTCTCGGCGCCACGACGTGAACGAGCATCATGTCGAGGTCACTGACGGGGGTCCACTTCGCCCCCTCGGTATGCACGTCGCGCACGCGGATACCCTGGTTCATCATCAGCTCTGAGATGTCGACGTCGAAGTGCTCGGGAATGTCGGCCGGCAGCACCTCGATTTCGATCTCGCGGTTGACGAAGTCGACGACGCCCCCCTGCTGCTTGACGCCCTTCGCCTCGCCACGGAGGATCACGGGGACGGTCAGCGTCAGGGTCTTGTCCATCGCCACCTGGTAGAAGTCAGCGTGGAGCAGCCGGTGGTCGATCGGGTCCAGCTGATACTCCTTCACCAGCACCCGCGTGGCGGCTCCGCCGTCCAGCTGCAGGCCGATGAGCGTGTTCACGCCCGACTCGGAATGCAGGATGCGCGACAGGATCTTTGGATCCACCGCGATCTCGGTCGCCTTGCCCTTGGCGGACCCGTACACGACCGCCGGGATGCGGCCAGTGGCGCGCAGTCGACGCGCCTCGTTCTTACCCCGGGTGTCGCGCTTCTGTGCCTGAAGTGTTGCGTCCATGTTTGGTCCTCTACTACGTGCTACGTGCTATGTGCTATGTGCTGAACGTTCGACGTGCGGACGTGCTCTGTGCGACGGCCGACGTGCTCTGGGCGACGTGCCGACGTGCTCTGGGCGACGTGCCGACGTGCACGTCAGCACACGCACGTGAGCACGTCAGCACATGCACGTGAGCACGTCCGCACGCGGCACGTAAGCACGTCGCACGTAAGCACATAGCACGTCGAACATCGCACGTACTAAACAAACAACGACGACACCGACGTCTCTTCGTGAATGCTTCGGATCGCCTGTCCGAGCAGCCTGGCCACCGACAGCTGCTTGATCTTGGGGCAGCCTTTCGCCCGCTCGTCGCTGAGCGGGATCGTATTGGTGATGATCACCTGGTCGATCGGCGCCTTCTCGAGGCGTTCGATCGCCGGCCCCGACAGCACGCCGTGCACCGCGCAGGCGAGCACGCGCTCCGCCCCGTTCTGTTTCAGCGCCGTGGCCGCCTTCACGATGGTGCCCGCCGTGTCGATGATGTCGTCCTGGATGATGCAGGTCCGCCCCTGCACGTCACCGACGACGTTCATCACTTCAGCGGTGCCGTCGTCCGAACGGCGCTTGTCGATGATGGCGAGCTCGGCGTCGAGCCGCTTCGCATACGCCCGCGCACGTTCCGCGCCCCCCGCATCCGGCGACACGATGGTCAGATTCGGATGCGCCAGGCGCGCGCAGTAATCAATGATCACCGGAGCCGCGAACAGATGATCCACCGGAATGTCAAAGAACCCCTGGATCTGCGCCTTGTGCAGATCCATGCAGAGCACGCGGTTGGCGCCCGCGGCGCTCAACAGGTTCGCGACCAGCTTCGCCGAGATCGGCACGCGCGGCTTGTCCTTGCGGTCCTGCCGGGCGTAGCCGTAATACGGAATCACGGCGGTGATGCGCGAGGCCGACGAACGGCGGAACGCATCGATCATCACGCAGAGCTCGATCAGCGACTGATCGACCGGCGCGCATGTCGGCTGCACGACGAACACGTCGGTGCCCCGGATGTTCTCGTCGATCTGAAACGAGACCTCGGTATCGGGGAACCGAAACAGCCTGGCCTGCCCCATGGCAACGCCGAGAAATTGGGCAATTTCCAGCGCCAGCGCCGTGTGGGCACTTCCGGAAAACAGCTTCAAGTGGCCGCGGCTCATAAGCTCGTTTCATGCCCAGGCTGGTTGGGGCGGGAGGATTCGAACCTCCGAATAAGGGATCCAAAGTCCCTCGCCTTACCGCTTGGCCACGCCCCAGTGTTGAACTGCTTTCTTGGGAGATTCCATGTCAGGCAGCCCTGAAGGGCTGCACTACGAGACTGCGATGACATTCGTAGTGCAGGCCATTCAGGCCTGCTCACACTGCACGGCCCGAAGGCTCGTCCACAAAGGGGGTAGTTTAGCCGGATTTACGCCCGTTTGGCAACCGGCCGCGAGCGACGCTCGTGCTCCGCCCGTGTCAGGGTCCGAGTCAGGATGGTCCGCGCGCCCCCCTTCGCCAGGGGACGCAGCACCTTCGCGGCACCGTGACGGGTCCGAAACAGGCCAAAAACAGCAGATCCGCTGCCGGACATCGCCGCCGCGACCGCTCCACCCTCCCTCAGCTGGGCCCTGATCTCGGATATTTCCGGATGACGACGGACGACGGGTGGCTCGAGATCGTTGATCATCTGCGCGGCCCGAGAGGGCCAGGGCACCGGCAACACTTGAAGCTCGCGCTGTTCCTTCACACCGGCCGTGCGATCCTCGTCGTACCACGCGTACGCCTCGGCGGTGGAGACGCCGAAGGCCGGTCGCACCACGACGACCCAGTGCTGCGGCAGGTCCACGAGGGGATAGATCTCCTCGCCGCGGCCGAGGCCGAGCGCCGTGCCGCCTGACAAGAAGAACGCCACGTCAGCCCCGATCCCGGCGGCCACTTCACGCAGGAGCGTAATCGGCGCGCCCCCCCACAGGCGAGCACACGCCAGAAGGGCCGCAGCCGCATCGGCGCTGCCGCCGCCCAACCCGGCTTCTGTCGGGATGACTTTCTCCAGGGTCACGGCCGTATCGGTGGGATCCCCACCCCGGCCGAGCGCCCTCCACAGCGCAGCCGCCGCCCGCCAGACCAGGTTGGTCTGGTCGAGGGGGATCGCGGTGGAACGCGATTTCAGCGCGAACGGCCCGGGTCGCCCCGAGCACGTCAGCGTATCGTGCAGTTCAATCGACTGGAAGACGGTGCGGAGCTCGTGATAGCCATCCGGCCGCATGCCCAGGATGCGCAGGTCGAGATTGATCTTTGCATGCGCGCGCACGACCAGGCGCGTAGGTTTCGTCAAAGGGGACAGCCACCATTTGGGTAAGGCAATTGGGGACAGCCACCATTTCGTCCGTCCTGGGGGGAAATGGTGGCTGTCCCCAATTGCCCCAGCGGTCCTGCGCGGCGCAATTCCTCGAGGGTCAACGGCTCGGCATTCTTCGGAATGTCGATGTCGAAAATCGTCGGGTCCAACGGCACGTTGATCTCGACCTGCGAGAGGCGGAGTGTCAGGTCCGCGACCGCGGCCCGCACGAAGACCGTCGACGCCCGGCCCGAGACGAAGTCGGTGTACTGCACGGTCACGCCATCGCGCGCGGCGCCGGCAACCCGCCACCGGCCCTCAACCCGACGAAGGTACACCGTTCCCGACGTGGTATCGGCGGCCGCCCAGTCCTTCCCGTAGCTGCGTCCGGCACCGGGCGCTGCGGGGCCGAGCCCGCAGCCCGCAACCGCCGTTCGCAAGTCAGCCGGCGTGAGCGCGACGCCGGCAAGCGCTTCCACGATCGCGGCAGGCGCGGCCCCCCGCAACACGCGCGCGTCGCGCGGCAGGACGAGCGTGGCTGCGCCGCCGCGGGCGGCGAGCAGAAATGCCGGCTTCCCGAATGGCGCGAGCCCCTCGAGGAGCATGTCGCCGGGCTCGGCGAAGCCCGCATTGATACGTCCCCGGACCCTGCTCTTCCCGGCGCGGCCCGACAAGGCAAGCTCCGCCGTGACGGTACGGACGCCCGCGCACTCCTGGGTGGCTTGCTGCCAGGCACTGTCGAAGGCAGGAAATGGGACGCCCGCTCCCGACGGAAGGGAGAGGCGCGCAGGCGCCGCGCAGGCGGACGCGAGGACGCTCAGCGCGAGAGCAGGGAGGGTTCGGGCGAGGCGCCGCATGTCGGGTGACTATAATAGCCGCTCGGGAGGATTAGGATGGCTGTAGATCAGGAACTGCTCGAGATACTCGCGTGTCCCAATTGCAAGACGAAGGTGGAGCTTGTCAAAGAGGGGACGGCGCTCAAGTGCGGACAATGCAAGCGCGTCTTTCCGATCAGAGACGACATCCCCGTCATGCTGCTTGATGAGGCGACCATCGAGGGATGACGGCGATGAAGGGGGCACCCTTCATGAACATCCTCCTGATCCGCCTTCGGCTGATCGGTGACGTCGTGTTCACGACGCCGATCCCGAGAGCGCTGAAGCGCGCCTTTCCAGGCGTGCGGGTGTCGTACCTGGTCGAGCACGCTGCGGCACCTGTGGTCGCGCACAACCCTCACATCGACGAGGTGATCATCGTCGGGCGCGCACGCGGAATGCAACGGGTCGTCGACGACGTGACGCTGGCGGCACGCCTGCGTCGAGCCCGCTACGACATCGTCGTGGACCTGCATGGAGGGCCTCGCAGCAGCTGGCTGACCCTGGCCAGCGGCGCACGGGAGCGCATCGGGTACGAAATGCAGGGGCGGGGCTGGATGTATTCGAGGACCGTCAAACGACCGCGCGAACTGCGGGCGCGGCACTCGGTCCTCAATCAGTGGGATCTCCTCGAAGCGATCGAGGGGTGGCCTGGTGGCCAGGCTGACCCGGCGCGCGACGCGGTGGAGATGGCGCCGGATCCGCGAGCCGATGCGGCGATCGACCACCGCCTGCGGGTCGCGGGCGTCGGTGAGGAGGATGAACTGATCGTCGCGCATGTGAGCGCGGGTAACCCGTTTCGCAGGTGGCCTGAGGCGGCCTTCACCGAGGTGCTGGCGACGCTCGCGAGAGAATCGGCGCGCCGCAAGGTGATCGTGAGCTCGGGGCCGTCGGACCGCGAGGCGGCGTGCCGCATTTCGGCCGGCGCCCGGCAGTCTCTCGGCGCGCACGGCGACCGGATCGTGGCGTTCGGCGAGTTCAATCTGCCCGAGCTGCGCTCGCTCATCGCGCGCAGCCGACTGTTCATCGGGGGGGACACCGGGCCACTCCACATCGCGGCGACGACCGCGACGCCGATCGTCGGGCTCTACGGCCCGACGCTGGCGGCGCGATCCGCTCCGTGGCGCGACCCCGCGATCCCAACGGAATCGCTCGATGTCGGGGCCCTGCCCTGCCGTCCGTGCGAGCAACGGGTCTGTGAGCCCGGCGATTTTCGATGCCTGACGACACTTCAACCGGCGGACGTCATTTCGGCGGCACAGCGAGCCCTGCGATGGACGGCGTAGTCGCGGCGCCGCGCAGTCTCGCGCTCGAGCGCGCGGCGCTGGGGTCCATGCTCCTGTTCACCGCCTCGCTGCAGGTGTCGATCTTCGCCGCCCAGGTCTTCCTCGCGCTCACGGCCCTCCTGTGGCTGGCGCTCGTCATCATCGGGCGCGAGCGGATCCAGGTGCCACCGATGTTCTGGCCGCTGCTCGCGTACGCGGGGATCTCGCTCGTCTCGGCCGCCTTCTCGATCGACCCGCGGGTCAGCATCGTCGACAGCAAGCAGTTGCTGCTGTTTACGGTCGTCCCGATCGCCTACCGGCTCCTGCGCGGCGGGAAGGCGATGACCGCCATCGACGTCATCATCAGCGTCGGCGCCATCAGCGCGGCGATCGGCATCATCCAGTTCGGGATCCTGAAGTTTGATGACCTCGGGCTGCGCCCTCGCGGCACGCTGGGCATGTACATGACGTACTCGGGCCAGCTGATGCTCGTGGCGTGCGTCGCCGCCGCGCGTGTGCTGTTCCGCAGGGGCGACCGCGTCTGGCCGCTCCTCGTGCTCGCGGCGCTCATCGTGGCGCTCACCACCACGCTCAGCCGGAACGCCTGGGTGGGGGCGTGCGCGGGGATCGGGCTGCTCTTCCTGATCCGCGACTTTCGCCTGTTCGCGCTTGTCCCGGTGATGGCGGCACTGTTTTTCGCATTTGCGCCCGCCAGGATCAGCGATCGCCTCTGGTCGATGATTCAGATCAAGGACACGTACCAGCAGACCGCGACCACCGAGGCGAGCGTCCACTCGAACCGCGATCGGCTCGCGATGGCGAAGTCCGGATTTCGCATCATCAAGGACCGGCCACTCACCGGCGTCGGGCCGGACATGATCATCCAGGTCTATCCTGTCTATCGTGACAAGGACGCCGTGAACCAGCTGAATCCCCACCTGCACAATGTGCCGCTACAGATCGCGGCCGAGCGCGGGCTGCCCGCACTGATGATCTGGATCTGGTTCGTCGTGACGCTGGTGCGCGATCTCCTGCGTCTTCGTCGCGGTGCCCGCTGGTCGTTCCTGCCGAATGCCGGGCTCGCGTGCGTCGCGGCGATGCTCGCCGCGGGCATGTTCGAACATAACTTCGGCGATTCCGAGTTCCTGATGCTCTTCCTCCTTCTGATGACCCTGCCCTACTCCGCGGAGCTGCGTCCGGTCCACGAGAGCGAGACCGCATGACGGACCTGGCGCGACTCATCGCCCGGCTTGACGGGCGGCCCGTCATGGTCATCGGCGACGTCATGCTGGACCATTTCATCGTCGGCGAGGTCGATCGCATCTCTCCGGAGGCCCCGGTGCCCGTCGTGCGGTTCGCGCGCGAGGAATATCGTCTCGGCGGTGCCGCCAATGTGGCCAATAACCTTCGCGCGCTTGGAGCCCATGTCGAGCTGATCGCGCTGGCCGGGCAGGACGGCGAAGCGGATCGGCTGCGCGTGGAGCTCTCGCGCCTGCGTATCGGGTCGTCCGGACTGGTCACCGACCGGGACCGATGCACGACGCGCAAGACGCGCGTGGTGACGACGCGCAATCAGCAGGTGGCCCGCATCGATTACGAGACTGACCTCGAGGTCTCGGGAGTCGTCGAGGACACGCTGGCCTCGGAGATCGAGCGCCTGGCCGTGTCGGCGGCCGCCATCCTCGTCTCCGATTACCTCAAGGGCACCGTCTCCAGGCGGATCGCCCAGGCGGCGATCGCTGCGGGGAAGGCTCATGGGATTCCCGTCACGATCGATCCGAAGGTGCCTCACACGGACTACTACGCTGGGGCCACGCTCATCACGCCCAATCACCACGAAGCGGAAGCCGTGACGCACATGCGCGTGCGAAGCGACGAGGATGCGGCCGCTGTCGCGCGCAGGTTCAGAGAGATGACCGGGTGTGAGAGTGTGCTGGTGACGCGTGGCGAGCACGGGATGTGGCTGCACACGCCGTCAGGGGATACTGCGCTCCATGCCGAAGCGCGCGAGGTCTCCGATGTCACGGGCGCGGGCGATACCGTGATCGCGACCATGACGTTGGCGATGGCTGCGGGTGCGTCCCTGCCAGAGGCCGCGCGCCTCGCGAATCGGGCGGCGGGCATCGTCGTGGGTAAGTTCGGCCCTTCGACGGTCACCGCCGAGGAGTTGGGTAAGTTCGAATAGGGGACAGCCACCATTTCATGTAACGACCCGAAATGTTGGCTGTCCCCTATTCAACCAGCGCTTCAGCTTGTCCCACTTTCCGGGCCTCGCTTCCGCTGGCAGTCGAATGGGGTTGCCGCGCAACTCCGCGGCGGCGGCTTCCGGGGTCAGCCCGAGCTCGCGCGCGGACCTCAACCGGCCCTGGATCTCTTCGGTGAAGATCGACTTGTTCCCCCAGTAGTGCGTGAACCACTCGCGCGCCTCGCGAAGGCGGCCGCTCCGTTCGAGCACGAGCCCGACGACCAGCTGTTCGGTCGCAAAGTGCCTGATGCCGGCACCCGCCATGGCGTCGTACAGAGCCAGCGCCTCCTGGATCAGTCCCTCGTCGGTCGCCGGCACCGCCACCACGCCTGAATTCCACATGCCGTCGTCGGCGCGGAACCGCCACGAGCCGAAAGTCTGCCCTTCGAGTGCCTGCCACAGACGCCGATTTCCGCGTCGCCTGCTCGAGCCCAGCTCGTATTCACGCGTGTGCATGAAACGCGCGCCGGCGCCCACCTCATCGATAAAGGACTGGAGGTCGCGCATGGCCATCACGTCGGCGTCGAGGCACACGAGCGTGCCACTCGCAGGCATCATGGCCGCAGCGACGTGGATCTTCTGGCGCATCGAAAACGGCGCCGGGCCGCGCCATCTCTCGAGCAGCGCTCCACTGATCGATTCGATGCGCACGGCATCGCGCAGCCATTCCAGCCGCTCCGGGTGATCGGTGACGACGACGAGTTCCCGAGGCTCCGGCGCATGCGCCAGGAGGGAGAGCAGGAGCATCGACGCCTGGGCGTATACGGCATCGCCTTCCCCGTACGCCAGGGTGACGTAGCGCGCTGGCGCGGTCACGGCGAGCGGGGCTCCACTCATGGCGAACAGCGGTTCGTGATCAACAGGAGTTGCGGCGGCGGGTCGCGCGCGAGGATGTCCCGCAATTTGACCTCGAAGGTGGGCACGCGGTGCAACACGCAGGACGCACGACCGAGCTGGGCCTCCAGCGCCCGGTAATCCCCTTCCGACAGAACGCCGAACATGCGACGCTCGCCTCGAACGGCGTCGACGAATGGCTGCGCCGCGTAGTAGATGTCGACATGGCGACGGAGGTAATAGACCATGCTCGGCGCATTCACGTTATAGGTGGCAATCACGTCGTCTGGTGCCGCCAGCGGGCGCACGAAATCGCTGAGCGGCGTCACGGGCTTGTAGCGCTCGAAGTCCGGCAGAATCTTGAGGACGAAGAGCCAGTTCATGATCGCGAGGGTGATCAGCACGGTGACCATGGCAGGCACCTGCCTGCGGAGCAACACGAGGAGGGCCGCCGCAAGCCCGCCAGCCGACGCGACCGCTCCAAAGAGCCTGGCGCCATCCAGTGCGTAGACGCGCCCGGCGCTGGTGAAGATGTACAGCACGCTCGCGCCCGCCGCCGCGAGCAGCAGGGCGAGCACGGCGGACGTCGTCCACGCGGTCTTCGGAACCTGTCCGCGGCCGATGAACGCCGCCGCGCCGAGGGCCGCCACGACCGGCACGATCGGAAAAATGTAGAGGTCCTGCTTGTCGTGAGAAAACGAGAAGAAGCCCACGATCACGAGGATCCAGAGCCACAGCAGCGACGATGTGCGCCGTGCTGGGTGCGCACCCGCGGCGTGCCTCCACCCCTTCCACCACAAGACCGCCGCGGGTATGAGAAATAGCGACAGCGGGAACGCGTCACCAAAGACGACGGGAGGATAGAACCCGAATCCGCGAGGAGACTGGACACCGACGCCGCTCGTGTAGCGTCCGAGATTTTCGCCGATGAAAAACGCGGCGATGTACGTCCATCCGTCGCGCTGATACAGCGCGAAGTACCACGGCGCGACGATGGCAAGCACGATCAGCACGCCGAGGGGGACCATCATCTCGCGCACGCGCCGGAGCTCGCCATGAGACGCAAGGTACAAGGCGAAGACAAGCCCAGGCAGCGCAGCCGCGACCGGCCCTTTCGTCAGGACCCCGAGACCGACCGACACGTACATGAGCACGAGGAAGAGCCGCCGGCGCTCCGGAAAGCGCTCGCTCAACGCGAAGAACAACAGCGTCAGCGCCATGAATGCGCTGATCCAGATGTCTATGAAGATGCGCCGGGAGAACATGACCAGGCGTGGGTCCACGGCAAGGCCGCAGGCGGCGAGAAGCGCCGTCGCGCGCCGCGCCGCGGCGTCGGGGCCAGCGCAGGCCAGCCATCCGAGACACAGCGCCACGGCGATGAGGATCAACGCTCCGACGGCAGTACCCAGTCGCTGGACGCCAACCGAGATCCCGAACGCCTTGTACAGCCCCGCGACCATCCAGTAACTCAGCACCGGCTTGTTGAGGCGTGGCTCGTAATTGAAGGTCGGGAAGACGTAATCCCCGCGCTCGATCATCTCGCGCGGCGTCTCGACGTAGAACGCCTCGTTGGCATCCCAGATGGAGGACCCGCCAAGGTCCACGACATACACGGAAGCGGCGGCGGCGAGAATGAAGAGAAGGCTCCGCGAAAACGTCAATGCCGGAAGTGCCTCCGGCCCGTGAAGACCATCGCGATGCCGTGCTCGTCGGCCGCGGCAATGACCTCTCCATCCTTCACCGAGCCGCCCGGCTGCACGACGGCTGTCGCCCCCGCGTTCACCAGCGCATCGAGGCCGTCGCGGAATGGAAAGAACGCGTCGGATGCCGCGACAGATCCTTTGAGTTTGTTCGGCGCCTTCATCACGGCCACGTTCACGGCATCGACGCGGCTCATCTGACCGGCGCCGACCGCGAGGGTCCGATCGGTTCCGGTGAACACGATCGTGTTCGATTTGACGTGCGCGCACACGCGCCACGCAAAGCGCAGCGCCGTCCACTCCTCTGGCGTCGGCTGGCGTTTCGTGACCACGCGGATACTGTGGGCCTGACTCGCCGAAGCCCCAGGCGGCCACGGCTCGAGCGCTTCGGTTACGCGATCCGGCTGCTGCACCAGGACGCCGCCGAGGAACGAACGCATCTCCCGCGGCTCCTGGTTCATGATCGGCTCGTACGCCTTCGCAAAATCCGTCGTGATGACCCGGAGGTTCTGCTTCATCGCCAGGACCGCCTTCGCCTCGTCGTCGAGCCCCGGCGCAATCACCGCTTCGATGAATGTCGCCGTGAGGGCACGAGCCGTGTCGACGTCGATCGAACGGTTCAGACCGACGATGCCGCCAAAGGCAGAGAGCGGATCCGCTTCACGCGCGCGGACGTAGGCTTCTTCCGCCGAGGTCCCGGTCGCCACGCCGCACGGATTCGTGTGCTTGACGACCACGCCGGCTGGCTCGGTGAACTCGAGCGCGATGCGCATGGCCGCATCCAGGTCCAGCAGGTTTGTATAGGACAGCTCCTTGCCCTGATGCACGCGCCATTCACGTTTGAACTCGTCGGGGACCGGCATCCACGACGCCTGCTGGTGCGGGTTCTCGCCGTAGCGCAGATGCCTCGGCTCCTGCTGCCTGGGCGCCGTTGGACCTTTGACTGCCCTGCGGGTCAACGCCTCTCCCTCAACATCCACGTGCATCATCGTCATGGCGATCATGCCGTCGTACTGGCCGGTGTGCATGAACGCCTTTTTCATCAGGCTGAAACGGAAGTCGAGGGATGGCCCTCCCTCGCGCGCGAGCGCCTGCAGTACCTTCGGATAGTCGTCCGGGCTGACGACCACGAGGACGTCGCGGAAGTTCTTGCCGGCCGCCCGGAGGAGGCTTGGGCCCCCGATGTCGATCTCTTCCACCAGCGCATCGAACGTGGTCTCGGGGTTGTCTGCCGCCTTGCCAAACGGGTACAGGTTCACGACCACGATGTCGATCAGCTCGATGCCCTGCGCACCGATGGCCGCCAGATCGTCGGGTCGATGGCGTCGCGCGAGAATGCCGCCGTGGACCGCCGGGTGCAGCGTCTTGACCCGGCCGTCCATCATCTCCGGAAAGCCGGTGACATCGGAGACGTTCATCACGGGCAGACCTGCCGCCGCGATCGCCTTCGCGGTGCCTCCGGTCGAGATGAGGTGGATGCCGAGATCCGCGAGTCCACGGGCGAGCTCAACCAGGCCCGTCTTGTCTGAAACGCTCAAAATGGCTCTCATTACCGCCTTTTTATTGACATGCTCGAGTTGGCGCAATTACGATGGCGCCGGTGACAAGCTTGGCCCGACGACGCGCGAACGCGCGCAGTCGGCAAGCGTGGCATCGAAAGTCGAGGCCGCGGACTCGCGGCCTTTTTTAATGTCCGCCTCGCTCCTGGAGCGGCGACGGGCACGTACCACGGCGGCGCGGTCGCGCCGCGAATTGCAAGGCAGGACAAGTACGATGCGCATCACAGGCAAGGTCAAGTGGTTCAACAACGCCAAGGGTTACGGTTTCATCGAACGTGACGGCGGCAGCGATGTGTTCGTCCACTTCTCGGCGGTCCAGGGAGACGGCTTCCGGACGCTCGAGGAGGGCCAGGCGGTCGAATTCGAGATCGTCGATGGTCCGAAGGGCCCGCAGGCCGGTAACGTCACCAAACCCAGCTAAGACCTATTCGGGGCCGGGAGCCTGACGGCTCTCGGCCTCCTACGCCGTTCCCGCCGCGTCCTTCCCTCACTTCCTTCCGCATCACTCGACGACTCCCTTTAATCCTCTTGCCGTAAAGTTCACGTTCCCGTCCTTGACGGACACTCGAAATGCGACCTCTGGACTCCCGCTGTCGCGGAACCTCGCGACCTGGTCCTTCACGAGCGCCGCAAACCGATGGAACGGGACAGCCTCGTCGCCCAGCTCTCGCCGCGCGTCCATGAGCGTGTCGTAGAGTGCGTGCACCTTGTCCATCTCCCGCAGCGGATCGCGAAATGCCGTGACGTGCAGAATGCGGCTCTCCGGCGGATCCTCTTTTCGCCTGGGGACGGCCTTGGAAGGCGGAAGCGCGAACGGTCCGGGCCGCCCCTCCTCACGCGCACGCTGGCCGCGGTCCCAGAGGTCCACGAACATCGCATACCGTGACTGGATCGTCTGGAAGCGAAAGCGATCGACCGACGTATCGATACGCCTGCGGTCCCAGCGCTTGATCAGGGCTTCGACGCGTCCGCGGGTCTCCCACGGCGGACGCGGCAGCCGGCCGGCGAAGAACATGTTGTACTCCGCCTCGAGCTGCTTGAGGTCCGCGCCCAACTGCTGAAGATCGCGGGTGATGTCCGGAGTGGCTGGGGGAGGAGTCATCCCGGTTCACAGTTCAGGGTTCACAGTTCAGGGTTCACGGTTCGGGGTTCGGGGTTCGGGGGTTCACGGTATCAGAAACCACACCAGCGGCAGCCACAACTCCCGCGCATACGGCACCGGCTTGTCGTCCACCAGCACCTCGGTGGAGTCGAAGCGGCTGACGATGTCGAACAGGGCGCGGAGCGACAACACCTCCGGCGGGAAGAATCGTGCACGATGGCGCAAGGTCGGGCCGGCACCGAGGTCCGTGCACTCGGCCCCCGCACGCGCGAGCTCCAGCGCGCGGGCGTAGTCGGGACCCTCGAACGGTGAGAACTCCACCGAGAGCGAAAATGGAAGCTTCGGCCGGCCGAACAGGGCCTCGGCCAACTCCGGATGCAGCGACGCCAGCTCCTCCGGCGTCGGCTGCTCCGGCAGGTCCACGTACGGCCAGAAGCGCTCGATCGGTCGGTAGTCTGGGACCGGAACATCCGGCGGGGTGTTGTCTGACATCGATGCGCGATATTGTACCGCCATGAGCGGGCCCCGGACCATTCCGTCGATCGAGCAATTGCGGCAGCGACCCGCCATGCAAGCCCTCGAGGACGAGTTCGGCCGGAGCGCGGTCGTGGACGCCCTGCGGGCCGAAGCCGACGTGCTGCGTGCGCGCCTGAGCCAGGGGCAGGGAGCAGACGACGTCGACGGCAGCATCGAGCGCGCTGTCACGGATCGCCTGCGGACGACCCGGCGCGCATCGTTGCGCCGGGTGATCAACGCGACGGGGGTGATCCTCCACACCAATCTCGGACGCGCGCCGCTGGGCCTCGCGGCCGCCGAGGCGGTCGCCGAGGCGGCGACCTCCTACACGAACCTGGAGTACGACCTGGAACGCGGCACGCGGGGGCGCCGCGACGTGCATGCGGAGCGCCTGCTCTGCTCGCTGACCGGCGCCGAGGCCGCCTGCGTCGTCAACAACAACGCGGCCGCGACGCTCTTGACGCTTGCCGCGCTGGCCAGCGGCCGGGAGGTCATCGTCTCGCGTGGAGAGCTCGTTGAAATCGGCGGCGGGTTTCGCGTGCCTGACGTGATGGCGCAGTCCGGGGCGGTGCTTCGGGAGGTCGGCACGACCAACCGTACGCGTACGGCCGACTATGCGGCCGCGATCAGCGATCGCACGGCGCTGATATTACGCGTCCACCCATCGAATTTCAAGATCACCGGATTCACGGAGCGACCGGACGCCGCGGAACTCATAGCCCTCGGACAGACATTCAACATTCCGGTCGTCGAGGACATCGGCAGCGGCTACCTCGCGACGGATGGGATTCCGGCGCTTCGCGACGAGCCGGCAGTTGTCCGAAGCCTTCGTGACGGGGTCGACGTCGTGATGTTCAGCGGGGACAAACTGCTCGGTGGGCCGCAGGCGGGCATCATCGCGGGCACTCGCGCCCCTCTCGAACTGGTTCGCCGCCACCCGCTGATGCGCGCGTTGCGCGTGGACAAGATGACCTACGCGGCACTCGAGGCGACGCTGGACGCCTACACGTCAGGCCGGGCAGACCGTGTGCCCGTGCTTCGGATGATGATGCTCACCCTCGAGGCGATCGACACGCGCGCCCGCGCCGTGGTCGACACGCTTGCCGCACGCGGCATCAGGGCGACGGTCGTGGATGGGGCATCAACCATCGGGGGGGGCAGCGCGCCCGGCGCGACGCTCCCTACCCGCCTGATCGAACTGCATCACGACAGCCTGGGGGCCACCGCGCTCGAGGCGCGCCTGAGAGCGCTCGATCCGCCATTGATCGCACGGATCCAGAACGACCACGTCGTCCTGGATCTACGGACGGTGTTCGAAGAGGACGACGGGGGCGTGGCGGAGATGCTCGCCGGGGTGCTGCAGGTGCCGCCAGTCAAGGGTCCGTAGGGGCAGCCCTGAAGGGCTGCGCTACGACCGCCGTTTTAACGGTGTTGAACCGTGGCCCGTTTTTAGCCGTGTTGAACCGTGTTGAACCGTGGCTCGTGTTGAACCGTGTCCCCGTCCTTAGCCGTGTTGAACCGTGTTGAACAGTGGCCCGTGTTGAACCGTGGCAAAAAAAACGCCGGGGGCCCGTGAGGACCCCCGACGGAATTGCCGACACGGCCGTGGTTAGAAGTTCAACCGCGCCGAGAGCTGAATCACGCGTCCGGCGATGGTGACACCCGTCAGACGACCGAACGTAATGCTGTTGATGTTCTGATCACCGGCGAAGAAGTTCGGCGTGTTCGTGACGTTGAACGCCTCCCCCTTCAGTTCGAGGTTGTAGCGACCGACGATCCGCGTCTTCTTCGAGAGTGCCAGGTCCAACCGGGCGACCGAGGGACCATTGAACGCGAGGATCGGCAGGTTGCCGACTTCCCCGGCGCGCGGATTGAAGAACACCTGACCTGGGAACCCCGCGGTACCGCCGAGATTGTCGGCTCCCACGGCGCGTCCCGTTGCCGGATCGATGACCTTCGGATCGATGAAGAAGATCCGGCCGTCGGGCAGCTTGAAGATCCCGAACAGGTCCTGGACCTGGCTGACCGAGAGGTTGGTCACCGCCGTGTTACAGCCGATGGGCGTGCCGCAGTCCGAGCGGCCGATACGGTTGAACGTCCCGCGGCCAGAGACGATGCTCACCGGGGATCCGCTCTGCCAGGCGACGATCGAGCCGAGCTGCCAGCCGCCCACGAGGATGTCCGTCAATCCGCCGCCATTGAGCCACTTGCGGTCTCTGCCGAACGGCAGTTCGTAGATCGCGTTGGCATTCATGACGTGGGTGACGTGGAACGTCGCACGGCCGGTGTTCAGCTCCGGCCGGTTGTTGTCCTGGAACGCTTCGAACCGGTTCTGACCCTCGCCAGAGGAGTTGGTGTTCGAGTCGGCCAGGGTGTAATTCACCTGCGCGAAGAGGCCGTTGCGGAACTGACGCCGCAGCTCGACCTGCATCGAGTTGTAATCATTGAATCCGCCATTGATGATGCCGTTGGCGGAGTAGATGCCCGGGTTCTGGAAGAACTGCGCTCTCGCGTTGGCGCGTTCGCCCGCAGTAGCGAGGCTGGTGATAAAGAAATCCGCCAGCCCCGCGACCTGGTCTGTCTGGAGCCGGTTGATCACGTTAACATTCGTCAGCAGCCCGAAGTTCGGCAATACCGTCAACGGCTGACTCCCCGGCACGGCCGGGTTGAACACCGGGCTGAAGGCCAGCCCGGCGGCCTGCGCCTGGAAGCCGTTCGTGCGTGCACGGGTGAAGTCGTCGCGGAACGCCTGGCTGATCTGGACCTGGTTGTAGTCGATACCGCGCCAGATGTCCCGTCCGAAGCTGCCGACGTAGCGGACTTCAAGCGCCGTGGACCACGGCAGTTCGCGCTGCACGCCGATGCTCGCCTGATGCACGTGCGGGGCCTTGATGTTCGGATCGATGCCCCACAGGATGGCGGTGTTGCTCAAGGCGAGCTGGTCAGCCTGCCCGCGTTCGGGCAGGAACGCCGGGGTTCCGATGGTCGGTACGCCAGCCGAGACGGTCGTAAACTGGTTGGTCAGGTTGACGCCCGTCGTGAGACCGACGTTGCCACGGGACACACTGCGACCAACGGTCACCGTCTCCTCGTTCACGAACGTCAGCGAGTAACCGCCGCGGACCGCCGTCTTGCCGTCCCGGGTGACGTCCCAGGCAAAGCCGATCGTCGGCCCGAAGTTGTTCAGGTCCTTGTTGTAGAAATCACCGTTGGCGAAACCCACGCGTGTGTTGGGATCGAGCAACGCCTGCTCGAGCGGCCGGCCGTTGAGAATCGGCAGGAGGCCAAGGTTGTTGTCCTCGCGCAGTGGGGCGTAGTACTCCCACTTCAGACCGCCGCGGATGGTGAAGTTCGGCTTCCAGCGCCAGTTGTCCTGCACGTAGGCCGCGATATTGTCGAGCGTGTAGTTCTCATTCGACGGGATCCCGGATACAAAGCCGGACGAGGCATCGCGCACCTGGAAGGTGCGTGCGACGCTCGTCACGACACCGCCCAGGAATGCCGCGGCCGCATTCGCAGTGCCCAGATCGGTCGGGCTGATGCCGCCAGGGAACTGCGCCGATGTCAGCTGGACGCTGGCGGGTGCGGCGGAGCTGAACCCGAACGAGACCGCCGGGAACTGACCGGCGAAATTGTACGGGTTCACCTTGTTGCGCTGCCAGCTGCCACCGATCTGCATCTGGTGGTTGCCGCGCACGTACGACGCGTTGTCACTCAGCTGGTAGGTATTGGTGAAGCGCCCCTGCGACTGAAAGGTCGGCACGGGGTTGGTGATGCCGAGGTTCGGGTTAAAGAGAACGCCCGCGCTGAAGTCCACTTCGCTGACAAACGCGACAGGGGAAAGATTGGCTCCGCCACGCAGCTCGTTATTGAAGTTGGAGCTCGCGGCCCAGCGCCACGCAAGCGCGTACCGTTTCGGATCCGAACTGGTGAACACCTTCGGGCGAGGAAGCGTCACGACGTCGAGGTCGGTCCGGTCGTCGGTCTCCTTGAAATAGGCGAACACGCCCTCGAAGTTGTGCGAGCGCGAGGCGCTGAAATCCAGGCGTCCCGTGTAGCTGTCCCGATCGTTCAGGTCGGTCTGGTTGAATCGAAAGCCCGCCGTGTTCAGGTTGCGCGCCGCCGTGGAATCGCCCCGGTCGAAGTTGTTGACATTGGAGGGAGCCGGGATCTTCGAGAGCACATCGGTCCGCAGGCTCGGGTCAACCGGGAGTCCTGAGAGCTGCAGGACGTTGACCGACTGCACGTTGCCGCTCAGATCCACGTACCGGAAGACGCCGGTGAGAAAGTCGGCGTTGGCGGGGACCGTCAGATTCTGCGACGTCTGCGTGGTCTGACGGAAGCCTTCGTAGTTGAAGAAGAAGAACAGCTTGTCGCGCTTGACCGGTCCGCCGATACGCCCGCCGTACTGGTGGCGGCTCAACTCGGGCTTCGGCGTCATCGACGCGTTGTTGAAGAACGAGTTCGCCGCGTATTTCGAATCCCGGTTGAATTCGTAGAGGCTGCCCGTGAATCGGTTCGTGCCCGAGGGGGTGACCATCCGGATCGACGTCGCGCCGCCAGCGGACTCGGCACCCGCGACTGATGTCGTGATCGAGAATTCCGCCACGTTGTCGGACGTCGGCCGGTTGGGCAGGAAGTCCAGCGAGTTGGTGCGGATGAAGTTGTCCTGAATGTTGATGCCGTCGAGCGTGACCTGCGTCCACGTCGGGCGACCGCCGTTGATGACGGT
>DATLXP010000136.1:0-1885 GCA_035575695.1 Vicinamibacterales bacterium | reverse complement strand
GTCGCGCACAGCGGCGACAGCCGCGCCCGCTCGCGCAGCTCACGTGGCGCCATCCCGTAACGCCGTTTGAAGTCACGCGAGAAGTGGCTCGGATCGGAGTAGCCGACGAGCGCCATGACTTCTTTCACGCTGAGGAAGGTGCGCTCGATGAGGAGCGCGGCGCGCCGCAGCCGGAGGCACTGCAGGTAGCGCGCGGGCGGCACCCGGTCTGCGCGACGAAGAGATGCGTGAAGCGCGATACGGACAGATTGACGGCTCTGGCGAGATCGCCGATGGCCATCGTCTCGGCGATCGATCGCTGCATATGAGCGAGGGCCCAGATGACGCGGGGGTCGAGGGTCGGGCTTTTCATGCCCGGTGTTATTACAAGGGCGCTGCCATGATGCCTGACTGCTCAATCATAATTTGTTGAGCGGTCAAGCATTACGTCACGCGCGGGCCAGTGGCCCGGGAATGACGGTCCCGGTACGGCCGGGCTGGAACAGCAAACAGCAGAGCCAGCCGGTAGATCCGGCATGTGTGAAAATATTGCCAATGTCGTCCATCGCACGGCGTGATCGTGAACGCGTTATCCTCACCGTCCGGCGGCGCTGCCTCGTCTGTGACTGGCTGGAGGGGGCGGTTGAGCCGGAGGAAACCGACAGCATCGGTCCCCCGTGCTCCCGCTGCAGTGCTCCCAGCGAACGGATCGAGATCCTGTCGCGAAGAATCGAGGAAATCGCACGGAATCCGCACGCCGCAGCACTGGGTCGTCTCGGTGGATTAAAGGGGGGACCCGCCAGGGCGGCGGCGCTCAGCTCGAGGCGCCGCCGCGAGATCGCCAAGGCCGGCGCCCGGGCGCGGTGGGGGAAGTAAGGGAACCTGCCCGCGGCGGGCTCGCATTGTCCCGGACACCCAGCCGTGGCCGGTAGAGGCCCGTGAACAGCGACGCGTGCGACGGCAGCGTGAGCGGCACTGCGGCGAAGGCTGCTTCGAAGACGGTCCCTTCGGCCGCGATCCGGGCGAGCGCGGGGGTCTCGACGCCTGTGAATCCGTACGTGATCAACAGAAGATGGTGCGGGCGCGTCGCGACCCTGGATATCGGGCCGCCCATCTCCTGGAGCATCAGAGCTGCAGCCTGGCACACCGGCACCGCGAGGTGCCGGCGGAACATCGCTAACGCCTCTTCATTTCGAAGGCGTGATCCCTCGAGTAACAAGAGGAGCTGTACGGATGAAAGGGAGGGCGCGCGGAACGTGAGATCAGGATGTATCCATTCAACGTCCCTGAAATAAGCGCCGCGGTGCCTCTGGCGGACACCCCCCCCTCTACCAGCAACGCGGTGTCGCTGAAGCGCTCAGCGATATCGAAGGCGTCCGAGTTGTAGTAGTAGGAATCAACATCGCTGATCAAGAACCTGATCATCTCGGTTGTGTCGACGAAACCGACAAAGCCATTACCACGGCCGTTGGTGACGATAAAGTCGGCGTCGCTCAGCCTCACCGTCAGTCGCCCGCCTTCCTGCGTCACGTTCGCGGTATACACACGGCGCCGGGCCGCGTCGGGGAACGTGCCTTTCCCGGAACTGCACGAGGGGGCGGCAATCGTGAGCGTGTAAGTCCCTCGGTAGTCAGTTCTCGGCCGTTCGGGCGCGATGTCGAAATCGGAGGTGCGGTGCGCCGTCACGTCCAGCCGCTGCGTGCCGTTGAGATACCCGTGCTTCTTCGACTGAATCTGCACCGGGCCGCTGACCCCGTAGAAGACGTAGAGGCCGCCCGAGCCAGACACTGTTGTGAGACCTTCCCCGACTCCAGAGATCACGGTCAGCGTCACGTTGGCGATTCCAAAGCCGCTCTCCCTGACAGTTCCGGTGAGCCGGAACGTGCCCTTGGGCAGCACAAGTATC
>DATLXP010000135.1:0-10550 GCA_035575695.1 Vicinamibacterales bacterium | reverse complement strand
GCGGATTCTTGCGCATCAGGGTTGGAAGGTCAACTCATTCGCCATGCGCGTCGACCGGCAGTCGACGTAGCTCGGCAGATCAGCCGGTCGGGCCCCTCGTCACGCTCTGAAGGTTCGGCAGGATTTCCAGTTAGGCGCCGTGTTCCATCAGCATCGCGAGCCGCCTCCCCGGCGACTGGGTGCGGGTGGTCTCGGTGATCAGCTGTCCACACGCCGCGC
Organism: Vicinamibacterales bacterium; assembly: GCA_035575695.1. Classification (GTDB taxonomy): domain Bacteria; phylum Acidobacteriota; class Vicinamibacteria; order Vicinamibacterales; family 2-12-FULL-66-21; genus JACDCA01. Next base: position 10,331 of record DATLXP010000135.1, on the reverse strand, counting down.
GGATGTCGCGCCCGCGCGACTTGCGGACCGAGACCGTGACGCCGTGGTCCGAAATGATCTTCGCGAAGCGGTCGACTCGCTCGTCGGACGGTCGCTCGAAGGGAATACCGGCCGCTTCGTTGAGCGGCAGCAGATTGACCTTCCCCCGGATACCGTGCAGCAGGCGCACGAGACGTCGCGCGTCTTCGGGGGTGTCGTTCACGTCCTTCAGCATCACGTACTCGAAGGTGATCCGCTCGCGCCGCTTCACGGGGAACCGCCGGCACGCGTCGAGCAGCTCCTTCAGACCGTACTTCCGGTTGATCGGCACCAGCATGTCGCGCTGATCTTCGGTCGTGGAGTGCAGCGAGATGGCGAGGTTCGGCATCACGGGTTCCGTGGCCAGCCGCTCCAGCGCGGGCAGCACCCCGACGGTCGACAGCGTCACCCGCCGCGGGTTCACCGCCATCCCGTGATCGTCGGCCAGGATCCGCAGCGCCTTCATCGTCGATTCGTAGTTGTGGAGGGGCTCGCCCATGCCCATCAGGACGATGTTGAAGCGAACATCGAGCATCGCGAGTTCGCGCGCGAGCACGCGCACCTGCCCCGCGATCTCACCGGCGCTCAGGTTGCGGTCGATGCCCATCTTGCCGGTCAGGCAGAACGCGCAGCCCATCGCACAGCCGACCTGCGTCGAGATGCAGAAGGTCTGGGATGGTGTGTCGGGGATGAAGACCGATTCGATCTGCTTGCCGTCCGCGAGGCGCAGAAGGAGCTTGGTCGTGCCATCGGTCGAGCGTTCCGTGCGAACGACCTGCGGGGTCAGGATCTCGAAGGCATCTGAGAGCCGGGTGCGAAGGTCCCGGCTGAGATCGCTCATCAGCTCGAAGTCCGTCACGCCGCGCTTGTGCATCCACTGGAAGACCTGGCGGGCGTGAAAGCGCGGATGCCCAAGGCCGGCAAACGCCTCTTCGAGCTCCGTCAGCTCGAGTCCGCCGATGTCGATCCTGGTGTGCATGGTCAAGGCGGATCCCGCAAGAGGGAATTCCAATTGTACTATGTCGTCGAGCCATAGCGTGTATCGGGCGAACCGGTCCGATGCATGCGCGGAACTTGAACGCCGGCGCGGGCACGTGGTATCATTTGTTTTCCGTTCAGTCCTTATAAGTCCCTATATAGCAAGCACTTGCGGCTGGCGGCGCAGGAGGCCGCAGGTGAATGGCACCCACCGAATCCATGGTCGTTCGCGAGGTCCTCGGTAACGGTCTTCGGCTCATCACCGAGTCGATGCCCCACGTACGCTCTGTCACGATCGGCGTCTGGCTGACACGAGGCTCACGCCACGAAAGCGACGAGCGCAGCGGCATCGCGCATTTTGTCGAACACATGCTGTTCAAGGGGACCGACACCCGCACCGCCGAAGACATCGCACAGTCGATCGACTCCATCGGCGGCCAGCTCGATGCTTTTACCGCGAAGGAATACGCGAGCTACTACATCAAGGTGCTCGACGAGCACCTGCCGCTGGCGGTGGACCTCCTCGCCGACATCGTGCTTCGTCCGGCGTTCGCCCCCGACGAGATCGAGCGCGAGAAGAAGGTGATTCTCGAAGAGATCAAGATGGTGGAGGACACCCCCGACGATCTCGTCCACGAGCTCTTCACGGAGCACTTCTGGGAGGGTCATCCGCTCGGCCGCCCGATCCTCGGATCCCGGCAGAGCGTCGACGCGCTGACCGCCGACTCCCTTCAGGAATATTTTCGCGGGGCCTATGTCGCGTCGAACATGATCGTGGCCGCGGCTGGCAACGTCGAGCACGCGCGCGTGCGCGAGCTGATCGAGTCGTCGTTCGGTGCCGTCGATCGAGAGGGTGAGTCTGTCAACGGCGCGCCGCCTCGCGTGCGTCCCCAGGTGGTGACGCGGATGAAGGAGCTCGAGCAGAGCCACATCTGCCTCGGCACAGACAGTTATCCCCAGCGTCACGAGGATCGGTACGTCAGCTACATCCTGAACACCGTCCTGGGCGGGTCCATGAGCTCGCGGCTCTTTCAGAACGTGCGCGAAAAACGCGGCCTCGCCTACTCGGTGTTCAGCGGATTGAGTGCGTATCGTGATGCAGGGAACCTGACGATCTACGCCGGGTGCGCCAACGACGCCGTCGAAGAGGTGATCGATCTCTGTGTCGCCGAGTTGAGAGGCATGAAGCAGAACGAGATGCCGCAGGCAGAACTTCGACGTGCCCAGGACCATCTCAAGGGGAGCCTGATGCTGAGCCTCGAGAACACCGCCAGCCGCATGTCACACCTGGCCCGCCAGGAAATCTACTTCGATCGTCATTTCGGACTCGACGAAACGCTCGCCGGCGTCGAAGCCGTCACGACGGCGGACGTGCAGCGGGTGGCGCGGGATCTCTTCTCGGATGGCGGGCTGGCAGCCACGGTCGTCGGTCCGCGCAACCCCGATCTGACGCCAAAGCGGCTGTCGCTGGAGCAGGGATGATCCCCCGTTACACGCATCCCGAGATCGGGGCGATCTGGAGCGAACAACGGCGCTACGAAACGTGGCTCGAGGTTGAACTGGCGGCCGCCGAGACGATGGCCGAGGCCGGAATCGTGCCGGCGGATGCTGCCCGAGAGCTGAGAGCCAAGGGGGCGTTCGACATCGCGCGGATCGAGGAGATCGAGCGGACGACCCAGCACGATGTGATCGCCTTTACGACCGCGGTCGCCGAAAAGGTGGGCCCGGCGGCGCGCTGGCTCCATTTCGGCCTGACCTCCTCGGACGTCGTCGACACGGCGCAGGCGCTGCAGATGCGGCAGGCGTGCGACGTGATCGTCAAGGGGCTGGCCGGGGCGATGGAAGCCGTCAGGATCCGGGCGGAAGAACATCGGCGGACACCGATGATCGGGCGGACGCACGGGGTGCATGCGGAACCGATGACGCTCGGCGTGAAGCTGGCGCTGTGGTACGCGGAACTGCAGCGGGATCTCGACCGGATGCTCCGCGCGCGTGACGTGGTGTCGGTGGGCAAGATTTCCGGCGCCGTCGGCACCTTCGCTCACCTGGATCCATCGATCGAAGCGCGCGTGTGCGAGAAGCTGGGTCTCGAGCCGGCGCCCGTGTCGTCACAGGTCATCCAGCGCGATCGGCACGCCGAGCTGATGTGTACGCTGGCGATCACGGCGGCCTCACTCGAGAAATTCGCACTGGAGATCCGCGGCCTGCAGAAGACCGAAATCGGCGAGGTCGAGGAGCCGTTCGGCAAGGGGCAGAAGGGGTCGTCGGCCATGCCGCACAAGCGCAACCCGATCGGGTGCGAGCAGATCACGGGGCTCGCGCGGCTGCTCCGCGCAAACGCCATGGCGGCGCTCGAGAACGTGGCGCTCTGGCACGAACGCGACATCTCTCACTCGTCGGTGGAGCGCGTCATTCTGCCCGACAGCTTCATCGCGCTCGACCACATGCTCCGCCGCTTCACCAGGATTGTGAGCGGGATGGTGGTCTACCCGGAGCGGATGAAGGAGAACCTCGGGCGGTCGCGCGGCGTCGTGTTCTCCGGGACCGTGCTTCTCGAGCTGGCCCGCCGCGGCATCTCGCGCGAGCAGGCGTACGAGTGGGTCCAGCGCAACGCCATGCGCTCGTTCCACGAACAGACCGACTTCAAGACGCTGCTGCTCGCGGACGGCGACCTCGTCAAGGTGCTGCCGCCGGCCGAGATCGAAAAGGCATTCGACCTGGACGATCAGCTCAGAAACGTGGACGCGATCTTCGGACGCGTATTCGGGCCGGGGGCCCCGCCAGAAAGGTCAGCATGAGAGCGCGAGTCTTTGTCACCCTGAAGCCGTCGGTGTTCGATCCGCAGGGGCGCACGATTGCCGAGGCGCTGCACTCGATGGGATACGACGGCGTGGGAGACGTCAGGCAGGGCAAATACTTCGAGCTGGAGCTCGACGCGCCCTCCGGCGACAAGGCCCGCGCGATGGCGTCCGAGATCGCCGACAAACTGCTCGCCAACCCCGTGATCGAGAGTTATCGCGTGGAGGTCGAATGAAATTCGCCGTCATCGTCTTCCCGGGGTCCAACTGCGACCATGATGCCTATCACACGGCCAAACACGTGCTCGGTCAGGACGCCGAGTTCATCTGGCACAAAGAGACGAGCCTCAACGGAGCGGACGTCGTCATTCTCCCCGGCGGGTTTTCGCACGGGGACTATCTCCGCACGGGGGCGATCGCGAGATTTTCGCCGGTGATGGCGGCCGTCACCGAGTTTGCGTCGGCCGGTGGCCCGCTCCTCGGCATCTGTAATGGGTTCCAGGTGCTCTGTGAGGCAAAGCTGCTCCCGGGCGCGCTCCTCCGGAACCGCGATCTCAAATTTCACTGCGAGCACGTCTGCGTTAGGGTCGAGCAGACCGACACGCCGTTTACCTCCCGCGCCTCACGCGGACAGGTCCTGCGGCTGCCGATCGCCCACGGCGAAGGCAACTACTATGCGGACCCGTCGACAATCGACGAGCTCGAATCGTCGGGCCGCGTCCTCTTCCGATACTGCGACAGCGCAGGGCAGCTGACCGATGCCGCCAATCCGAACGGTGCACTCAACTCGATCGCGGGCGTCTGCAACGAGGGAAGGAATATCGTCGGACTCATGCCGCATCCGGAGCGGGCCTGCGAAGCGTGGCTCGGCAGCAGGGACGGCCTGGTGATGTTCGAATCGGTCGTCGGCGCGCTCACCGGCACTGGCGTCATGCACACCGCGTGAGATGGCCCACGAGAACCGCGCGCTCGTCGGACGGATTCTACTGGCGGGCGCCGTCGTGCTCGGCGTGCTCGCCCTCCTCTGCTGGACCGGAAGGCTGCCGGTGGACGAACGCGCGCGCGGTGTTCTCGCGATGGCGCTAGGCGTCTCCGCACTGGCCGACGCGGCGATCGGCTGTATTTTTCTCACGAGGTCTCGACAGTCCTGACATGAGCACCGCCGACACCGCCCTTCTCGAACGCCACGGACTGAAGCCAGACGAGTACGATCGGATCGTGCGTGCGCTGGGGCGCGAGCCGTCACTGACCGAGCTCGGGATCTTCTCGGTGATGTGGTCGGAGCACTGCAGCTACAAAAGTTCCCGCATTCATCTGAAGAAGCTTCCGACGACGGGACCACGCGTCCTTCAGGGCCCCGGCGAGAACGCGGGCGCCGTTGACATCGGTGACGGTCTCGCGGCCGTCTTCAAGATCGAGTCCCACAACCACCCGTCGTTCATCGAGCCCTACCAGGGCGCGGCGACCGGAGTAGGAGGGATCATCCGCGACATTTTCACGATGGGCGCACGACCGATCGCGTTGATGAACTCGCTTCGCTTCGGTGAGATGACCGGCCCTGACGGTGCCCGCACCAGGAGAATTGTCGAAGGTGTGGTGGCCGGCATCGCCGGCTATGGCAACAGCATCGGCATTCCGACGGTCGGCGGAGAGATCGCCTTCGAGGGGCCGTACTCGGGTAATCCGCTGGTGAACGTCTTCTGCCTCGGCATCTCGCGCGCAGACGCGCTGGTGCTCGGCCAGGCCTCCGGCGTGGGCAATCCCGTCTACTACGTCGGCGCGAAAACAGGCCGCGACGGCATTCACGGAGCGACGATGGCGTCGGCGGAGTTCGACGACAAGTCGGCCGAGAAACGCCCGGCCGTCCAGGTCGGCGATCCGTTCATGGAGAAGCTCCTCCTCGAAGCCTGCCTGGAACTGATGCAGACCGATGCGCTCGTCGGCGTACAGGACATGGGGGCCGCGGGCCTCACCTGTTCAACCTGCGAGATGGGCTCGCGCGGCGGCGCCGGCATCGAGATCGACGTCATGCACGTGCCTCAGAGGGAAACCGGGATGACCCCCTACGAGATCATGCTCTCCGAGTCGCAGGAGCGCATGCTGCTCGCCGTCAAGAAAGGACGGGAGGCTGAGGTCGAACGCATCTTCGAGAAATGGGATCTTCACGCTGCGCACATCGGCTTCGTGACCGACGACGGGCTGATGCGCGTCAAAGACCATGGCGCGGTCGTGGCAGAGATCCCGAATACGGCCCTCGTGGACCAGGCGCCCGTCTACGACCGGCCGACCGCCCGGCCGGCGTATATCGACGACGTCCAGAAGCTGGATCTCGCGGGCATCGAGGACCGCGATCCGCAGCGCAGCTTGCTGCAGCTGCTCGGGACGCCGACCATCGCCAGCAAGAAGTGGGTCTATCGCCAGTACGACCACATGGTCCGGACGAACACGATCGTGTTGACCGGGATGGGCGCCGCCGTCGTCCGCATCAAGGACACGGCGCGCGCGCTCGCCATGTCGGTCGATGGCAACGGGCGCTACTGCTATCTCGACCCCAGGCGCGGGGCGATGCTGGCGGTAGCGGAGGCGGCCCGAAACGTCGCCTGCGCCGGTGCGACGCCGATAGGCGCCACCAACTGCCTCAATTTTGGTAACCCCGAGCGTCCTGAGATCATGTGGCAGATCGTGGAGGCGGTCGAAGGGATCGCCGAGGCGTGCCGTGCCCTCGACGTGCCGATCACGGGTGGCAATGTGAGCCTGTACAACGAGACGGACGGCAAGGCGATCTATCCGACGCCGATCCTCGGCGTGGTCGGGGTCATCGACGATGCGTCGTGCGTGCTGGCGCGTTCGTTCCGCGGCACAGGGGACGCCGTCATCCTGTTGGGGGACAGCTTCGGGGAGCTGGGCGGCACGGAGTATCTCAAGACCGTCCACGACCTGGTCAGGGGTGAGCCGCCGATGCTGGATCTCGCTCGTGAACGGGCGCTGATCGAGTTGCTGGGCCATGCTGCCTCCGCACGCCTGCTGTGCTCCGCGCATGATTGTTCGGACGGCGGCCTCGCGGTGACGCTCGCGGAATGCTCGTTCGACTCCGGCGGCATCGGCTGCGTCGTGGACCTTCCTGCCGCGAGCGCCCGTCTCGACGCAACGCTCTTCGGCGAGTCGGCCTCGCGCGTCATCGTAACGTCGAAGCAGCAGGACGTGGCGACGCTCCTCCGGCTCGCGGCGGAGCGCGGTGTGCCTGCGCGGATCGTCGGCACGACCGGCGGGTCGAGGATCACGGTCACGGTGGACGGGACGCACGCCATCGACTGCGAGGTCGAAGAGGCGCACGCGGAATGGGCGACGGCGCTCGAACGGTTTTTCGCCGGTCGGGCGGCGTAGAATTAGAGCAGACATCGCGGCCGGAACGGCCGCCGATACATTATGGACAAGTTTAAGGACGAGTGCGGCGTGTTCGGCATCTTCGGGCATCCCGAAGCGTCGAACCTGACGTACCTCGGCCTGTACGCCCTGCAGCACCGGGGGCAGGAGAGCGCCGGCATCGTCACGTCGGACGGCGAGAAGATGCGCCTGTCCCGCGCCATGGGCCATGTCGCTGACGCGTTCACCGGCAACATCCTTGAAGAGCTGCCAGGCCATCTCGCCATCGGGCACACGCGCTATTCGACCGCGGGCGAAAGCCGGCTTTTGAACGCGCAGCCGATGCTCATCGACTGCGCGCACGGCCAGATCGCCATCGCCCACAACGGCAACCTGGTCAACGCGCGAGAGTTGCGGGATCAGCTCGTTCGCGACGGCGCGATTTTTCAGACGAGCAGCGACACTGAGGTGGCCCTCCACCTGTACGCGCGTTCCAAGGCGCCATCCGTGGAAGACGCGATCGTCGAATCGGTCACCCAGCTGAGTGGCGCGTTCTCGTTCGCGTTTCTGACGAAGAACCGCCTGATCGCCGCCCGCGATCCACACGGCTTCCGTCCGCTTGCGCTCGGCAGGCTGGGCGACGCGTGGATCGTGTGTTCCGAGACCTGCGCCCTCGACCTCATCGGGGCCACGTACGTGCGCGACGTCGAGCCCGGTGAGGTGCTGATCATCAGCGACGGAGGTCTGCGCTCGATCAATGCTTTTCCGCCGTCATCGCTCGCGCACTGTGTGTTCGAGCACGTGTACTTCGCGCGACCGGACAGCTATGTGTTCGGCAAGAGCGTCAACGAAGTCCGGACGGAGTTCGGGCGCAGCCTCGCGCGAGAGGCCCCGGCGGATGCGGACGTCATCGTGCCGATTCCGGACTCGGGCGTGTGCGCCGCGATCGGATTCGCGGAGCAGGCGCAGGTGCCGTTGCGGATGGGTCTGATCAGGAACCACTACGTGGGGCGCTCATTCATCCAGCCGCAGCAGTCGATTCGGCACTTCAGCGTGCGCGTGAAGCTGAATCCCGTGCGCAGCATTCTGGAGGGCAGGCGCGTTGTACTCGTGGACGACTCGATCGTGCGCGGAACGACGAGCCGCAAGATCGTGCGGATGGTGCGCGCCGCCGGAGCCAGCGAGGTGCATCTCAGGATCTCCTGCCCGCCGACCATCTCCCCGTGCTTCTATGGGGTCGACACGCCGAGCCGCGCCGAGTTGATCGGCGCCACGCACACGCACGAAGAAATCCGGAAATACGTTGAAGCGGACTCTCTGGCCTACCTCAGCCTCGGCGGATTGAAGACCGCCGTCGGCGCAGATCACGGTTCCTATTGCACCTCCTGCTACACGGGGGTGTATCCCGTGGCATTTCCTCGAGACCAGCATGCGTACCTGCAGCTTGCAATCAAAGCGATCGACTGACACCATGCGCGCCCTCGTCAGTGGTTTCGTACTCGTCTCGATCCTCTGCGTGCATGCGCAGCAGCCTGCAGCACCGGCGCGCGAGACGGTGACCGGCGAACAGGTGAAGGGGGCGATCGACAAGCTCGGTACTCTCGACTTCCCGGTCCGGTCCGATGCCGCGCGCACGGTGCGACGCGCGTCCCCCGAGATTGCCGTCCCGGCTCTCACCGAGGCAGTGGCGTCCCACAAGGACGAGTACGTGAGGTTCCGCGCACTCGTCCTGCTCTCGGGCTTCAACGATGCGAGCGCGCGCGACGTGATGGCGCGCATGCTGGGCGAGAAGAGCGACCGGCTCCGGTCAGTCGCATACGCCTACTTCGGTCACAACGTCGATCTGGCGGCCCTGCCGAGGTTGATCGATGCGCTGCCCCGTGAGGAGTCGGAGTTCGTCCGGCCCGCGGTGACCCGGGCCATCGCCGCCTACGGCACCGATCCCCGCGCGCGGGAGACCATGACCGGCCTCATAATGAGCGGCCAGGATTACTTCAGAAGCGCCGTGATCGAGGCGGTCGGCGATTACAAGGGCGCGTATGCCTTCGCGCAACTGACCCAGGTCGCCAAGCTCGACGGCCCGCTGCAGGACGACGCGGTGGTCGCATTGGGCAAGATCGGCGACAAACGCGCCCTGCAGACGTTTGCCGCGCTGCAACGAACGGCCCCGCGTACCAACCAGCCGGCGATCGCCGCATCGATCTGCCTCCTTGGCGTCAACTGCGCCTCGCACCTGGGATATCTCGCGGAGACGCTCCGGTTCTCGACCACGAACATCGGCTTTCAGGAACTTCTGCGCGGATCGTCCGCGGGCCTTGCATCGCTGGCAGTGGCGGGCAGCGACGAGGCCCTGACGGCGCTCCTCGAGCAGGGGGCGCCGACGAAGGATCCGGCCCGGGCCGCCATCGCGCTTGCCGTGGGCACCGTGGCGCTGCGCAACACGCCGCTGACGCTCAAGGTCCTCGAACAACAGAAGGACGCTGCCGGCGCGCTCGAATTACTCCGCGAGGCGTTCGACATGCTCGAGGAGGATTTTGAAGAGGAGCGTTTCTTCGTGCACGTGCGTCGCACGTACTGGCAGGCTGCTGAAGGGTCGCCCACGCGAAAAACCGCGGAGGCGCTGATTCGGAAGCTCGAATTCTAGAGCGCCTGCGGCCAGGGCGAAGGCCGCGCCGGGCGAGCAGGGACATTATGGATTACCGTCAGGCAGGCGTCGATATCGAGGCGGGTAACGAAGTCGTCAGGCGGATCCGCACCCTCGCGCGCGGCACGTTCACGCCCGGGGTCCTGTCAGAGATTGGCTCCTTCGGCGGGCTGTTCCAGTTGAGTGCCTCTGGACTCTCTGATCCTGTGCTCGTCGCGAGCGCCGATGGCGTGGGCACCAAGCTTCGGCTCGCCTTCATGACCGGCGTGCACCGCACGATCGGGCGCGACCTCGTCAATCACTGCGTCAACGACATCCTCGTCCAGGGCGCCGAGCCGCTGTTCTTTCTCGACTACCTGGCCACAGGCCGTCTCGACCCGGAGGTCGCCCTGCAGATCGTGGAGGGGCTTGCCGACGCCTGCCGCGAGAACGGGTGCGCGCTCCTCGGTGGCGAAACGGCCGAGATGCCGGGCTTTTACGCGGATGGTGAATACGACGTCGCCGGCTTCATCGTCGGAGCGGTCGAGAGG
>DATLXP010000134.1:0-13200 GCA_035575695.1 Vicinamibacterales bacterium | reverse complement strand
TATAGCGCGAATCCCGAGGCCTCGACGCGCTCCCTTGCGACCAACTTCGGCTACTACTTCACCGTGAAGGGAGTGGCCTACGTCGTGCTCGGTCCGGCGGCGCTCGACCCGAGGGGCCCCGTGTTCACGCGCCTGTCCTCCGGTCACGAACTCTTCCACGCGGAGCACCACGTCGGCGACCCGCGGCCGCTGGAAGACCGGGAGCTCGAGACGTGGACGGCCATGTTCGTCAATTACTTCCATGACATCCATCCGTTCAGGCAGCGATGGGCCCCGATGGTGAGCTATTACGAGCAGGCGAACCCGGTCGAGCAGAAGATCGCGCTCGACAAGCTGGTGGCCTACTACCGGGCGCCACCCGCGTCGGTTGAGACGAAGTCAGACAGCGCCGCGGTTGGCGCCGCATTCACGGACTGGGTCGCGCGGCGGAAGAAGGACGCGGAGACGTCCTCGTCGAAACTGGTACGCGATCTCGAAGCCGCGATCGGATCTCCCGCTCCCGCAAGAGAAGCCGTACGACGTGGCGGCACGGTGGAAGTCTCGGGGCCTGTTCGGATTGCGACCCGTCCAGATGGACAGAGGCTGCTGATCTCTGTCGGAGATACGGACGCATACTCCGTGATTCTCAGCAACGCTGTGATGATCGACGCGGGGGACTGGTTTCAGTCACCGGTGACCTTCCCCTCAGGACGAGTGCATTTTGGCGAGACCGGAGCCCCGTTCGGCCGCTTGACCGTGACACTCGAAAATGGCCGGCGGCTGACTTTCTACATGGCTGGCGACGATTTGAGCGCCGCGGATCGCAAGGCAAACGACACCTGGGAGGCGCGGGGCTTTGCTCACTACCCCGCTCCGAAACATCTCGACGCGCTGGAGAAGATGGTTTTCGCGCAGAAGTAGGCCAACCAAATGGCCGGCCGCGGTGTCTAACGCCGCGTATGCCACGCCTGACGGGACTTCTTTGTACGCTGCTGCTCCTGATCCCGGCGACCGTCGCGGCCCAGACGCTCCCGGCAACACCTGCGCCAGGCGGTCCCATCCGCCTGTTTCTCGACTGCGGCCCCCGCTGTGACGAATCCTTCCTGAAGAGGGAGATCACGTTTGTCGACTACATGCGGGACCGGGCAGACGCCGACGTCCACGTGCTGGTGACCACGCAGTCGACGGGGGGCGGGGGAACCGAGTTCACCTTCAAGTTCATCGGCCTGGGACGGTTCGCAGGCGTCGAACAGACGGTGACGCACATTGCCCCGCAGACGGCAACCTCAGACGAGACGCGGAAAGCGATTGCGGACCTCCTGAAGCGCGGGCTTGTGCGCTATGTCTCCGAGACCCCGCTGGCGCCGCGCCTGAAGATCACGTTCGCGGATCCCGGTACGGGGGCAGCAAAGGCCGCGGATCCGAAGAAAGACCCGTGGAACCTCTGGGTCTTCAGAACCAACGTGGGTGGCAACTTCAGCGGCGAGAAATCCACGAAGTCCCGTTCCTACCGCGGCTCCGCCTCGGCGAATCGCACGACCGATGATTGGAAGCTCCTGTTCTCGGTCAGCAGCAGCTACAACTCCAACCAGTTCGAGTTGAGCGAGATACAGACGTTCAAGTCGATCTCACGTGGCTCCGAGGCAAGCGCCCAGGTGGTCAAGAGTCTCACGAGCCACTGGTCGGCCGGCATTGTCGGGTCGGCCTCGAAGTCAACGTTCCTCAATTACGATTTCCGGAGCCGTGTCGCCCCGGGGATCGAGTACAACATCTTCCCCTACGCCCAGTCGACCCGGCGCATGCTCACCGCGCAGTACACGCTCGGTTTCAACCGCTTCGATTACACGGAGATCACGATCTTCGGCAAGAAAGCGGAACAGCTGCTCGACCACAAGCTCGGCACATCGCTGAGCCTCCGCCAGCCGTGGGGAACCGTATCTACGACGGTGGACTTCACGCAGTACCTCAGCAAACCTGACAAGTACCGTCTGTCGGCGTTCGGGGCCGCGAATGTGCGACTCTTCAAAGGCTTCTCGTTCAACATGTTCGGGCAGGCGGCCCGAACACGCGATCAGATCAATCTTCGCCGGGGCACCGCGTCGCCAGAAGAGATCCTGGTCAGGCAGCGGCAACTCGCGAGCGGCTTCAGCTACTTCATGAACTTCGGGATCAGCTATTCCTTCGGCTCGATCTTCAACAACATCGTGAACCCCCGGTTTGGCGGGGGCGGGGGGGACTTCTTCTTCTTCAATTAGCACGTCGCACGTAGCACGTGCCTGTCATCTCCCTTCCACCTCGTCCCAGATCCGGACGCTGTGCGTTTCCTTCAGGAAGACCGATCCCACGACAAAGGTCAGCGCCGCCACGCCGATCGGATAATACAGACCTGCGTAAATATCACCCGTCTTTGCTACGATGGTGAGGCCGATCAGCGGGAGTAACCCGCCGAAGACGCCGTTGCCGATGTGGTACGGCAGCGACAGGGCCGTGTAGCGGATCCTGGCTGGAAACGCTTCCACGAGATACGCCGCAATCGGCCCATAGACCATCGTGACGAACACGACCTGCACGAACACCAGCAGGATCAGCCGCCACGCGATCCCGTCACCGAGCAGCACCGGGAGGCTGGAGTACGGCAGGACCTCGAGCGCAGGCTGCAGTGCGCCGTCCACCATTCGCTGTGGCGTAAGGCTGACGGCGCCGGTGACCGGGTTGCGTTGCGAGATAGCCGTCACCACCCCCGACCCGGCAGCAGCCTGCATCGCCTTGTAGATCGGAATGTAGGAGACAGCCGCGAGCAGGCAACCGACCATCATGATGCGCTTGCGGCCGATGCGATCCGACAGCGCACCGAAGACGACGAACAGCGGCATCCCCATCAGGAGCGCGACCGCGACGATGTAATTCGAGGAGGTCGTATTGACCTTCAGAATGGTCTGCAGGTAGAAGAGCGCGTAGAACTGGCCGGTATACCAGACGACTCCCTGCCCCGCCGTCGCGCCGAAGAGCGAGACCAGCACGCGCTTCAGGTTGTCTCGCTGCGTGAAGGCCTCCTTGAGGGGACGCGCAGACGTCATGCCGGTGCTCTTGATGTGGCTGAAAATAGGGGATTCTTTCATCCGCAGCCGGATGTAGAGCGACACGGCAACGAGCCCGATCGAGATGAGGAAGGGGACCCGCCACCCCCAGGAGCGGAACGCCTCCGGGCTCATCGTGTTCTGCACGAAGAGGATGACCGCGAGCGACAGGAAGAGTCCGAGCGTCGCGGTGATCTGGATGAAGCTGGTATAGAAGCCCCGCTTCCCGTCCGGCACGTGCTCGGCGACATACACCGCCGCCCCGCCGTATTCGCCGCCGAGCGCGAGCCCCTGCAGAATCCTGATGACGAGCAGAATGATGGGCGCCGCGATCCCGATGGTCGCGTACGTCGGGAGCACGCCGATGAGCGCCGTGGCGCCACCCATGATCAGCAAGGTGACGAGAAAGGCGTACTTGCGTCCGACGAGGTCACCGATACGGCCGAAGAAGAGCGCGCCGAACGGCCTCACCACGAAGCCGACGGCAAAGGTCGAGAGATAGGCGATCAGGGCGAGGGTATCGTTGCCCTGTGGATAGAACAGCGGAGCGATGACGGTCGCGAGGCTGCCGAAGACATAGAAGTCGTACCACTCGATCATGGTGCCGACGGCCGATGCGGCGATGACGTTCCAGATGCGGTACTGACTTGTGACGGCAGCGTGTTGGTTCATCCGGCCGTCATTGCCATCGGGCGGACCGACAGGACTTCGTCCGCACGCAGAGGCTCGACTGCGTCCTCAGGAACTGTCACGACGCCAATCGATTCGCCGAGTGCGTTGAAGAGTTCCAGCACGCACCCCCGAGGTCCTGACGCAGGATGCTCCACGAAATCGACCAACGTCGCCACGTCGCCGGCTCGAAGTGCGTGCTCGGAGAAGGACGCCCGGAGGGCCACACGGTCATACAGTTGTAGAGACATTTCCGCTCCTTCCCTTGGCCGGCTTCAGCGTCACGAATCTGAACTTCCTGTCGACCGCCTGCTTCATCCAGATGCACACGACCGACAGCTTCCCGATGGGCCCCTCGATCACGCCTTCGACGCGGTAGAAGGTTCCGTAATCGTTCGTGCGATCCCCGACCGCATCAACCGTGTCGGCCAAGCGTCTGACAGCGGCGATGAGGTCCGGCCAGTTTTCCAGGTCGAAGCCGGCCTGCCGCAAGTAGCCACTCTTGTCGTCCCACGGCCTTGGCGCGAGCAGGTAGTGTGTGAACTTCGTCTCGTCGATGACTGCGTCCGGCGGAATGCGCATCACACTGCTGGTCGCATGAGCCATCAGGATACCCCGGTTCCGGGCACTCGGCGCGTTCCTGAAAGCCCACCGGTTTGCCCTCCATTGCAGCTTGCGTTGGCTGACTTGCGTTAACCCGGACTGCTCTGCGGGCACACCTCACGACGCACTGGCATCCCAGTACGGCCGCATCACCTTCGTCATCCGGAGCTGGTCCGCCTGACGTCTTGATTCATCGGGCCGTCAAGCCTACCATCTCGAGCGCGTTCTCGATGGCAGCGCCGCTTGCCGTATTGTCGAAGATGCACCAGGCATCGGAGCACGACTCGGCCGCTCGCAGATCGGCGGCCCAGCTCCCGATGCGCGCGGGTGAATACCTCGACCAGTACGTCCGCGGCGAGCCATGGAGGCGGTAGTACGTCATACCCGGCCAGCCCCCGGGTCGTTGCGCGGCGTCGATGCGCGGCGGGTCCGCGGCGACGCGCGCGACACGATAATCGACGAGAAGCGCGTCAGGTCTGTCGGTGAACCACGTCTCGTGCCGAGGCTCGCACACGACGTCGCCGGCCCAGGTCTCTCGCAGCAGCGTGAAGAATGCGTGCGCCGAGCGTGCGTTGAATTCGAGCGACGGCGGCAACTGCACGAGGACAGGCCCCAGCTTGCCGCCGAGCCCCCTGGCTTCATCCAGAAACCTCTGCACGAGCGGCCTCGTCCGTTTCAGCTTTGCGTCGTGGGTGATGGTCCGCGGCATCTTCACCGCAAACCGGAAGTCCGGGGGAGTGATGGACGCCCACTTCTCGTAAACCTTCGTCGCATGCGGACGATGAAAGGACGAGTTGATCTCGGCGCAGTTGAGAATGCCCGCGTAGCGTTCGAGATGCGCGCCGGTGCCAGGGAACCGGTCCGCCACGGCGCGCGGGATGCTCCACCCCGCGGTGCCCACTCGAATCAGCGGACCACCACCGTCGCTGCCGCGGTGCGGCCCGACCCGTCGTGGGCCTCGATGCGGTGACGGCCCGGCACCAGGGGCCACTCGACCCTGCTGCCTGCGTCGGCAGCCCCCACGACCCGGCCGTCGATGGTCCACCGGACAGGTCCGGCGGGTGCAGCAGCCTTCAGCGACAGTGTCTGAAACTCGCGGCGCAGCGTCGGATCGATGAGATACGTCGCGCCGTCGGGAGGACTGACGATGGTGAGGGGGCGCACGCGCACGCGCACGTGCGATGTTCGAGGTGCTATGTGCTCACGTGCTACGTGCGGACGTGCCATGTCTGACGTGCTACGTGCCTCGTCCGACGTGCTACGTGCGTCGCTCGACCACGCGCCGTACTCCTCTGGCAGAAACGTGCTCAGGCGGCCGGCGGACAGGTGGTGCCAGCCACAGGGCACGAGCGGGTCGGCGACGGCCGTCCACTCACGTCTTCGCGCGGGGCACCAGGGGTTGGCGCCCCCCCCCGACAGCGCGCAGATCTCCTGCTCGGCGGTGTCGGCGGTGGGCGGCAGGATCGTGGTCGCGGGCAGGCCGAACGGTGCGGTCTCCATGCGCCGCTCCGCGGCGAGCATCACCCCCTGGAAGATCGGCGCCGCGCCGGTGACGCCGCTCGAATTGCGCAGCGGCGTCCGGTCGAAGTTACCGACCCACACACCGACGGTGACATGCCGGCTGTAGCCGATGGTCCAGTTGTCGTGATACGCCTGCGACGTGCCTGTTTTCACGGCGACTGGAAACGGAAACTCCAGGCTGCCTCCACGGCCAAACGCATACTCGCGCGCCTCGGGATCCGAGAGGATGTCGGTAATCCAGAACGCCGCCCGCGCTGACGTGAGACGTCTCACCTCGCCGGGTCGACCGACGACGGAGTTGGGCCGGGTCCACTCCCCTCCCCGGGCGAACGCCGCGTATGCCGCGACGAGCTCATCGAGGCGGACCTCCGCATTTCCCAGCGTGAGGCCGAGTCCGTAGTGGGCTGATGTCCGGTCGAAGGTCGTCAGCCCCGCGCGCCCCAGGAACCGCACGAGTCCGGAGATGCCCAGCTGCGCCGCCAGCGCCACTGCCGGTACGTTCTCGGATCCTGCAAGCGCGGCTCGCGCCAGGAGCGGTCCGCGAACCTGCCGTCGTAATTACGCGGGCTGTACACGACGCCAGGTTCGGCTGTCGGAAACGACGATGGGATGTCAGCCAGCACGCTCGCGGGACTGAATCCCTCCTCGAACGCCAGCGCATACGTCAATGGCTTGAGCGCGGAGCCCGGTTGCCGCGGCATGAGGGGGCCGTTGATGGCGCCGCCGCTCGCGAGATCGCCATGGTCTCCCGACCCCTCCCACGCCAGCCATTCGCCGGTCGCGTTGTCCATCACGACGACCGCGACGTTCGCGGCGCCGTGACGACGAAGAGAGGCGCGGTGACTGTCGATGACACCGATGACGTCGGACTGTAACTGTGAGTCGAGCGTCGTGACGATCCTCGCCGGCCGCTCAGGGCCGGCGGCGGCGAGCACCATCTCGACGAAATGCGGGGCGCCGAACGGTGCGCGGGCCTGTGTGAATGCCAGGCGCTCCTCGCGTGCCTCGCGCGCCTGATCGGCCGTCAGCGCGCCCGACCGTTCCATCCGGCGGAGCACGACGCGTTGACGGGAGAGCGCGGCCTCACGGCTGCGGTACGGATTGAAGCCAGACGGACGCTGGGGTAACCCCGCGAGAAACGCCGCCTGGGCCGGCGTCAGCATCGAGGCCGGCGTGCCGAAGTAGGCCTGTCCTGCGCGCTCCACCCCGACGATCTGATTGCCGTATCCAGCCACGTTCAAGTACATCGCCAGCAGCTCGCGCTTCGTGAAGCGGTGCTCGAGCCGTAGCGCGATGACCGCCTCATGGACCTTCGCTGACCAACCTCGCGTTCTCCGCGGCGTCCGGCGGTTCAGCAGGAGCTTCGCCACCTGTTGAGAGATGGTCGAGCCTCCCTCCACCACGCTGCCCTCGGCGAGGTTGGCTTTCGCGGCGCGCAGCATGGCCATCGGATCCACACCCGCGTGCCACCAGAAGCGGCGGTCCTCGGCCCCAATGGCGGCGGCGACGAGATGCGGCGGGAGGGTGTCGGCCGTCAGCTTCACACTGCGCGTCCCCTCACCCGACAGCGCCTCGTACAACGGGGCGCCGTGGCGGTCCACCACCACGGTCGATGTGCTCCCGGCTTCGTCAAGGAGGTTGGCGGGCAGCGGTCCGAGGCGCAGCCAGAAGGCGAGGGCGATGAAGATCGTCAGGACCACGGCAGCCCTGAAGGGCTGCGCTACAGAGGAGGCGAGGGCACGCGCACGCGCACGCCCGACCTGAAGGTCGGGCCTACTTTTTGATGTCAATGGTCGTACTCGGAGTCCGGCCGAAGATCTCGGGCGTATACATTTCCTCCGCACGGGCCGGCGCGGTCCGGAACGTCCCCGCGGTCGTGGCGCGGACGATATAGCTGAACTCGTGAACCCCCTCGTCCAGCCGCGTGGCAAACAGCTGCACGCGGTCGTCATGCCGTTCGACGTGGTCGAACCCGCCCGTGCGCCACCAGCTGTCCCAGTCGGCACCCTCTCCTCCCGGAGCGACCTGGCGGTCCTGCTGCGCGGCCAGCTGCCGCGCGGTCGTCGCAAACCATGACTCGACCGCTTCGAAACCGGCGGGCAACGGATCGGTGACGGCGACGAAGCGGCGTTCCTTTGTCAGGCGGAAGGTCAGCGTGACACGCACCAGGTCCCCCGCTTTGTAGGCGAGCGCCGCTGGCTTGCTGCCGTTTTCGACAAACGGCTCGTACCGGCGTTCCACCCGGAACCCGGCTTCGAGCGCCGG
This sequence comes from Vicinamibacterales bacterium, assembly GCA_035575695.1. Classification (GTDB taxonomy): domain Bacteria; phylum Acidobacteriota; class Vicinamibacteria; order Vicinamibacterales; family 2-12-FULL-66-21; genus JACDCA01. The sequence continues at coordinate 5,086 of DATLXP010000134.1, read as the reverse complement.
GAGCGGGAACGTGTCGGTCACGTACCGCAGCCGCGTGGAGTAGAAGAGCGTGCCGGTGCCTTCGCGCGTGAAGGAGAGCGGACGCGAGGTGCCGGCAGGAGTTCCTGCCAGCAGTTGCGCCATGGGGACCTCTTTCGTCACCGATTCGGACGACCGTCCCTTGAACTCCTCTCGAGCCAGCTCCTGCGCACCGAGGGCCGCAATGGCCCGGAAGCTCGGGACATCCGGCTCGTACTTCCGGTAGTAATTCACCAGCGCCTGCATCGCATGCGCGTTCTCCTGCGTGTTACCCCAGCGTCCGTGTGTGCGGGCGAGCATCAGCCACCGCACCATCTGACGAACGGGCGCGTCGGCCACACCAGCCTTCACGAGCGAATTGAGCACGATGGCGGTCGTGCGCGCGTTGGAGCTCCACAACCAGAGCAGGTGCGGATCTCCGAGCTCCTCGACGTGGGCGCTGCCGGCTTCGACCCGGATGGCGTTCAACATCCGCCGGCGAAGCTCCGTCACCCTCGCGCCTGTCTCTCCCTTCCCCAACAGGGCGTCATGCAGGTAGGCGAGCGCGAACACGGGCATGCGATCCCGGTAGCCGTACAGGCGGTTCAGATTTGAGTCCTGGTTGCGCCCCCCTTCGACCAGCGTGCGCACCGCGAAGGCCTGCCACGCGGTGTAGGACGGCCACCATCCTGCGTTCGTGGGGGGCGGGGCCGCCAGCTGCTCCTCGAGGTAGCTATAGGCGCGGTTGCGCATCGCCGGGTCCACGCGGTATTTCATGTCGGACGCGACCTTGAACACGTGCAGCAGATACGCCGTGAGGTACGGAGAGGTCGACGCGCAGTTTCCGGGCCAGTACGCCATCCCGCCGTTGGTGCCGCACTGGAAGCGCTCGAGATCTGTGAGCGCTTGCTGCACGGAGCCGCGCATTTTCGCTGGCTCCATTCCGGGCAGCGAGAACGCATCGCCGAGGTCAGCGGCCAGCAGCAGCGCCAGCGCACGCGAGCCTTTCTGCTCCGCGCATCCATAGGGATATTCGACGAGATAGCGGGCGCCTTCCCCCAGCCCCACCATCGCGGTGGACGCCATCTCGACGTGCAACCCTCCCGAGCCTGGCAGGGCGCCGGTGGGCACGAGGAGGGTCTCGCTCGCGGACGAGGCCCCCCCCGCCACTTCCCCGTACGCCGCCACGGTTTCAGGGGACACCAGCACGTCGACCGGGATGACGTCCTCGAAGGCGTCGGTCTCCTGGCCGATCTTCACCGTCATGCGCACGCGCGCACGCCCGATCGATTTCCCGGTGGCGTCGAATCGAATTTCGAGCGATCCCCCTGCAGCCACGGCGACGGTCTGTTCGGCAGGGCCGGCAAACGCCAGCCCGCCGGGATCGAGCGACTTCATCGTGACGATCGCGGTGCCCGCGGCGGGTAATTGACTGCCCACCACGGCGCCGAAATGCGCGCGGTCCCCGACGGCCAGGAAGCGCGGGAACGACGGCTTCAGTGTGAGGGGCTTGTTGGTCCGCACCTCCGCCTCTCCCGATCCGAAACGCGAGCTGCGGTCCGCTGCGACCGCCATGATCCGGTACGTCGTCAGCGACTCGGGGAGCTTCACGTCCACGGTCGCACGACCGTCGGCGCCGGTCGTCACCGAGCCGAGCCAGAAGGCCAGCACACGGAAGTCCTTCCGCAACGTGCCTGCCCCGTCCGCCTGGCCTCCGCCACCCCCTTCCGTCTCCCCTTTTGGCGTGAGCACACGCCTCGACACAATACGCTGCCGGCTGTCGGCATTCATGACCTGCAGGGCCTTGCGCACGTAGACCGATCCGAGCACGTCCGGCGTGCGATACGAGGTCAGCGACAGTACGCCGTAATCGACGGCCCAGAGGGTGACTTCGCTCGCCGCACCGCGTCCCTGGTGATCCTTCACATGCAGATTCACATTCGCGGTGCTGGCCGGACGGTATTCCTCTTTGTTCGCGGCGACCGCGACGGTGAGCCGCTTCGAGCGGTCTTCGACCTTGAGCTCGACGTATCCCAGGCGGAACGCCGGCTTGCCGGGATCCGATGCGTCTCCCTCAGTCGGAGCGGCCTTGGGGGCGGACGCGGCGGCGGACGCTGGGGCAGACCGCCCCTTCACGAGCAGCACCGACACGAAGACGTTCGGAATGTCTCCCTCGGCAATCGGAACCGAGATCGACTGCTGCGTGGAGGTGAGCATGAACTGACGGTGGCTGCGGATCCCTTCGCGCTCTGTCGTGACGAGAGCCGTCGCTTTCTCCCAGGGGGACTGGATCATGATCCGCGCTGTGTCGCCAGGCTTGTAGGTCTTGCGTTCCGGCACCAGCTCGATCCGGTTGTGATCGAACCGCTCCCACGCCGTGTACCCATCCCCAAGCACGTAGAACGACGTCCGCGTCACAGCGAAGCGACCGTCCGCCGCGCGCCCGGTCGCCTCGAGCAGGAAGTACCCGCCGCTTGCGAACGGCACGCTCAATGCCACCGGGTCGGTCGTCGTCGTCACCGTCCATTTACCGGCGGGGATCTCCTTACGCTCGGTATCCCATGTGTAGAAGCCGTTCCCTTCAGCCCGGCGCACGCTGGTCCACTGCACCCGCGTGAGCGTGACGTCCACCGGCACGCCCGCGGCCGGCGTCCCGTCGATGCCCACCGCGATGATCTCGGTCTTGAGACCGGCCTTCTGCTCGAGGAAGTAGGAGGGACGACGAACGCCGACATACCAGGGTGCGGGATGCACGAGGATGCTGCCCCGGTTGGCGATGTGCTGACGTGAGACGTCCTCGACGTCCCCTTCAAGCGTGTAGACGTACGGCACGCCGGCACCACGTTTCGTGTCGAGTTTCAACGGCAGCGTTCCGTCGTTCGCGAGCTTCGCTGCGTCGCTCCGGATATTACTCGTCGGCACGACGGCCCCTTCCCGCTCGGAGTACCCGACGAACACCCAGCGGTCGTCGCCGAACTTCTCGGTGATGGCAGCCGGCGCCTCATGCCTCGGGCTCTTGTCGAGGCTCCATTTCACCGGGCGGGTGCCCATCGGTGCACCAAACAGGTAGCGGGCACCGACGATGCCGCTCAGCGGGTCTCCGGCCATGGCGGACGCACTCGACAGGGTGACGTCGACGCGGAAGTCCGGACGGCGATAGGCGGCCACCAGGAACGAGCCGTGGACGGCCTTCTGGTACACCGATTCGAACTCCTGGTCCGGATCGAGCGCGTCACTCCCGGGGGCCGCCTTGCGAGGCTTGGGGCGATCGCTCTCCAGAAGCGCGCGTACCTGGTAGTTGCCGAGCGCCCCGTCCTTCGGCAGGGTCATCGTCCAGTCGGCGCTGCTCCAAGCGTTCACCCGCACGGTCCGCTCGTCGAGCATGCGGTTCTGGCTGTCGCGGACGGAGATGATCACGGACGTGCCCGCGGGCAGCAGCCGTACGCCACTCGGCGTGTTATGGCGGAGGATCGCTTTCAAGTGAATCTCTTCGCCGAGGCGATACACGCCGCGATCGGTGAAGACCGTGCCTCGCAGGAGCGGCACCGATTCGTTCAGGTTGATCCCTGTGCCGAACTCCCATGGGGAAATCCCTTCGTTCCAGTCACTGCCGACATAGGCGGTATCGCCGTCCTTCTCGGCCATCACGACGAAGGCGAGCTTCCAGATATCGTCCGTATCGCGGAGCGGGGTCGTCGGCGCGAGTGCGATGCCATCCGCGCCGGTCGTCCCGCGCCAGAACGTGCTGTTGTCGGTCCGGACGATCGAGACCCGTGCAGCCGCGACGGGGGCGCCGGTGTCGAGCCGCGTCACGAACACCAGCGTGTTCTGCGGGCTGTCCTTCACGGTGATTCCGAGGTTGGTCACCTGGATGAGCGAGGCCTTCGTGCGCTGTGCGTCCGGCTCGCCGTAGCGGCGCGCGCGGGGAATCGGCTCTCCCTCGCGAATGGCCGTCCACACGAGACCCGTCCCCCCTGGCTGCAACACCCTGGACATGTCGAGGCCGTGCGACTCGATCCGGTCCGGCGTGCCCCCGATGCGGCGGGGCGCGCCCGGGCCTGGCGGTGTCTCGTTGAAGCCCTTGTCCTGGAGTTTCATCAGGATGGGCATCAGCTGCGCCGGGAGAATTGCCGAGACCCACTGCGTGACATCCCGCATGTTACGGGCATAGAAGGGCAGCACGCCGCCGCCGTCCTTCTCCCACACGCCATGGCCGTCACCGAAACTGGTGAATGCGCGCATGTGCCAGTTGTCGGCGACGCCAACCCACGTGTACCCGAGGGTCTGGCCGTCGGCGGACTTCAGGTCCGCTTTCGCCGTCACGGCGTACTTTCTGTTCGGCGGCTGCGCATCGAACCCGGCGTCCTCGAGCGTGAGGGCAGACCCTCGATCCCCTTCGTAGTCTTCCCGGACCTTCGGCTTTGCCCCCTTCGCCACGGGACGCTCACCCGACGTGATATCGACAGCCGACACGGACGCCGCGAAGTCCGGGACCTTTACCTCGGCGCTCATCGTGATGGGGTTCCTCGCATCTCCACCGCACGACGTGTGGCACCTGAACCCGTGGATGAAAAATGCCGGTGGTGTCTTGACGGTGAAGTGCTGAACCTTCCCCGGCGTCGCCGGTCCTGCACCCGACCTGACGTCGGGGGCAATCCGGATGCTGATCCAGCTCTCGGGAGCGACGGCGGTTGTGCTTTCGAAGGCGAGCAGATCCGAGGACGGGGGAAACGCCTTCTTGTCCCAGTCGTTCGTCTGACGCAGGGGGACGGGAACCGAAGATGAGGCCGTCGCGCGGGTCGCGGCGACCTTTGCGTTGAACAGGTCGAGCGCCGCGGGGTCGATCCTCTTGAGGCGCGCCTGCTCCTCGGCCGAAAACGCGGGGGGCGTCCACTTGTGAGGTTCGAGCGACGCCGAGAGGGACCTGGCGATGTCGGCGGCGCGAACGGGCTGGTTGAAGCGCAGCAGCACCACCGTCCTGCCGCCTGCAACGTCGCCGCGCCGGTAGGAGTCGGTTCCGCGCAGCCTCACCGTAGGCGTCGTGAAACGGAAGACATACGGCTTCGCCAGCTTCCGCCCGCTCAACGCT
>DATLXP010000133.1:0-13137 GCA_035575695.1 Vicinamibacterales bacterium | reverse complement strand
TGGACCCGCGCCCTGTCATTCCAGCTGGGGAGTCCCGCGGAATACGAGCGCCTCCGCCAGGATGCGGCGTTCCGCGCGCTCGACCTCGCCATCGACACCCTGTTCGATCGCATTGCCATCGACCAGGGGCGCGCGCCGTCCCTGCGGGTGCTGTGCGAGCGGAAAGCCGACTCGCGGCCAAGGCAGTGACGCCCCCCATGCGTGCAGCTGCGGGCCGGCCTCTGAGCACCCGATGATCGTTTTCTGCGATCAGCTCACCTTCCGGGCGGCGTATGCGTTGGCAAAGCAGCGTCTTTCGGCCGCTCTGCCCGCCGGAACCCGAGTCGCGTTGCTCGACGGGTCGCCGGATACTCCCCGCGCCCGCTGCGCGTCGGCTCTCCTGAGCGTGTTGGGTTTCAAGGTCGCGGAGGTCGCATTTTTCGCCGGCCACCTGAAAACACGCACTGGCGAAGGGGTCGGCCCGGCGGCTGCCAAGCTGGGGTTCCAATTGGCTGACCGCAGTGCCAGCCTGATCATTCGGCGGTCCGCGCTGTTGCGACGCGTCAACGCGGCATACCCCCGTGACTCGGTGCGGCTACGGCTGGCCAAGCAGCTCTGGCTGCCGTCATTGGAGCTCTGGACGCGGATTCTCGTGGCGGACGCACTGGCGCGCGCGTCGGGAGCCGGTGCGCTCTTGATCGTGACATGGCCCGCGATGCTGCCTCGCGGTCTTCAAGGCGAACTGGAGGCCCCCCTGGAGGTGCTCGCGGCCGGCCAGAAACGTCCCGGATGGAAATCCGGACGCCTGTCGGCGCTGTTATGGGCCGTTCGCCAGTGGGTCCGTCGCCTGCTGACTCGGCGGAGGGCAGCCCGCACTGACGGACACCTGCCGGCCTTGCTCACCTTGCAGGAGGACGATCTGTCATTCGATCGATCTTTTCGCAGCCAGCCGCACTGGTTGAACCTCGATGCGCCGGGCGCCTTTCGCACGGTGGTGCTGCGAGCCGGACGAACGGCGGACGTGCACCTGACGCCTGCGGAGCGCACGGCGGCGCGGATCGAAACCATCGAGATCGGCGAGCTCGCTGCCGCCTCGGGGGACGCGCCGATCGCCCGCCAGACGCGCAGAGACGGGCTGAAACTCTGCCTGCGGGCCGCCTTCGCACGGGACGCGGCGGAGTCCTGGGCGGCCGGCGAAGTCGCCCGTCTCCTACTCGCCGCGGGAGAAATGGCGCAGCTCAGCGTCGAGCACGGAGTTGTGGCCTTTCTGACCTGCGAGAACTACCAGTTGCACGCGGATGCGATGCAGCTCGTGGCGCCTGCCCTCGGCATTCGAACGCTGTCCTATCAGTACTCCAACATGACGCACCCGAGCCTGCCAATGCTGTCGACGGCGGACGAGTTGTTGACGTTCGCGCCGATGTTTCACAGCCGTTTCACGTGGCCCGGGTTTACGCCGCCGGCATTCACCAACGTCGGCTACGTGTTCGAGTCGAGTTTCGAGCTGGCCGGCCCCCGCGCCGCGGCACGCCGGGAGCGGATGCAGGCGGCGGGTGCGAAGTTCGTCATCGGCTTTTTCGACGAGAGCATTCAGCGCGACAAGTACGGCTGGGTCAGCGCGGACGACCATGAAGCGGAGTTGCGTGCGCTCGTCGAGCTGGTGCTCGGCGATCCTTCCGTGGGGCTGGTGATCAAGACGCAGTTTCACCACAACATCCAGCTCGCGTCCTCGAAGCTCAAAGCCGATCTGGCCGAGGCGGAGCGGACGGGGCGGCTGGAGATGCCCTCCCATGGCCGGCATCGAAACTCGGTCCTGCCATGCGAGGTCGCGGCGAGCTCGGACATCACCATCGGCCACGTCTTCGGCGGATCAGCGTCACTGGAGTCCGCGCTTGCCGGCAGCCGGAGCGTCATGGTGAATTCCCTCGGCATCGTGAGTCTGGCGGACCCGCTCTACGCCCGTGCGCAGATCGTGCTTCCATCCATGGACGCGGTCCTTGCCGCCATCGCGGCGCTGCGCCGTGGCGACCCGGGGCGCCAGGCCCTCGGTGACTGGACGCCGATCCTCTCCGAGTTCGATGTGTTCCGCGACGGCCGCAGCGCCGACAGATTCAGGGCCGCTGTTGAGTCCGCAGTCCTGCGGGCGCGTGGTGCACCGGGGCGTCAGGCTGGTATCTCGTGACGATGATGTCCGCCACGGCTCCCCGGCCACGAGGCGCTCGACGATTCCAAATGGTCCGGAAGGTCTGAAGGATATCGCCCGCCGCCCGGAGCGGCCTGGGAACAAGTGGCGAGGCCGAAGAGGATCGTCCCGAGGGCGCGATCGACCGCGATCGACCGGGGCGACCTTCCGCCGCTCCGGCGAGCGAAGGCCATGCTCAATGGCCCGTCGCTCTGCTCCGCTCCGCCACGAAACTCTCGATCTTGTCGACATCGGTCAGGCGCATGGCGTCTTCGTCGGAGATTCTGACGCCGAAGCGCTCCTCGACTTGGAGGAAGATGTTGGCCAGATCCAGGCTGTCGACGCCAGCGTCGCGGAATGAGAGGCCTTCGGCAAGCGCGGCGCCATCGGCGTTGACGACGGCGCTCGTGACGACTTCGACGATGACAGTCCGAATGTCCGACATGAATACTCCTTAAGGATCGTTGGTCGTGCGAGTCAGGACCGCTGTGGCGGAGGACAGGCCGACTCCGAACCCCGAGGCGAGGATGCGCCGCGGCCGTCGAGCGTCAAGCGCCAGGAGCGGCTCGAGGAGCAGAGGGATCGACGACGAAACGGTGTTTCCGACAGTTTCATCGCCGCGCAGAACCCGCTCCGGCGAGAGGGCAAGCCGCTGCGCGAGCATGTCCACGATGTACTTGCTGCCTTGGTGGAATGCGTACGCGTCGATGTCGGCGCGCGAGAGGCGTGCCGCCGAGAGCACGTCGTCGACCTGTTTCGGGATAGTCCGCATCGCGAAGTCGAAGATCGCCCTGCCGTTCATCACCAGCTTGCCCCCCTCGTTGCGCAGGTGATGCCCTTCTGAGCCGACCGTGCCGAAGCGGAACGGCCCGAGGCCGTACAAGGCGTCCGTGGTCAGGAGCGTCGCGCACGCCGCGTCTCCGAACAGGAGCGCCGTGTTGCGGTCGGTCGGATCGACGATCTTCGAGTACGGGTCGGCGGTCACGATGACGCCGCTCGAGAAACCATTGGCGGCCATGAACGAGGAAACCAGCGACAAAGCATAAATGTACCCGGAGCATCCGAGTCCGATGTCGAAACAGGCCACCTCGGGATCGAGGCGCAGACGTCCATGAACGACCGACGATACGTGCGGGAGGCCGCCGCCGCCGGGGTTTTGGGTACAGACCACGAGGCAGTCGAGCCGCTGGAGCAGGTCGCCGGCCTTCTCGCGGAGCTGCTGGACGGCCGCGCAGGCGAGATCGGCCGTATCCTGCGTCTCGCCCAGAACCGATCGGGAGAGGAAGCCGATCTTGTCCCGAAGCATCGTCTCGCTGACGCCGAGCGCCGTGGAGGCCGCGAAGTTGCAGGCGCGGGCGGGCGGAATGTAGGAGGCGATGAGGCGGAGACCGATCACGCGGGGACCAGGGAAAAGCCGATCGACCCGATCGGGGCTCCGTCGGCCGAGACGGTGGACTTCGTGATGCGGTTGTTCCAGTTCGAGACGAGCTGGACTTCGAGGGGCCCCGCGCCCTTCATCGGAAGGGCGCGCTGAAGCTCGAGCCGCGTGAACAGCCAACGGCCTGCGGCATCGGGAAGCGTCGACTGATGTAGCTTTTTGGTCAGTGAAACAAGTGTCTTGATCGGAGGATACTCCGAGCTCCCTCGGATTTTCCCGTTCTCCACGACTCCATCGATGCGATTCTCGTCGTATGGATAGCGACCAGTCACCGCTAGCTCGCCTTCGATGAAGCGGAACCAGAAGCTCCTGCTTCCATCCCAGAAGCGCATGATGGCAAACGCTCCGTCGAGGCGGGGCGCCGCCACGCCATCGTGCACGACCATGGTCGCGAACCGATCCGTCAGTCTGTAGAAGGCCGCGAACGCCGCCGCCGAGTCCAGCGGCGTGGGCAGAAGACGCTGTGCGTGCTCGGCCGCACACAGGTACAGATCCGAACCTTGGACGTAGTTACGGTCACCTGCAAACTCGAACGAGACGGCTTCAGATCGTGGAAAATTCAGACTATCTGATCGGTAGACCATGAGACCACAGACGTAGTATGTTCGGCCGTTGGTTGATCGTAGGTTTCGGCTTTATCAAAGTCAAGGATGAACGCCGTCGACGTAAGCATCGTCATTCCCACCTATAGGAGCGCCGGGACGCTCCCGGAGCTTGTGCGTTGCATCGACGAGTTCTTCGCAAGCTATCGTCCGGCCCTCACTCACGAGATCATCGCCGTCGACGACGGTTCCCAGGACGAGACGTGGGAAGCCGTCCGTAGGCTCTGCGCTGGACAGTCCCACCGCCGCGGCATTCGACTGCTGAGGAATTTTGGACAGCAGAATGCGACTCTTTGCGGGATCGCGAACGCCCGGGGCGGGCTCATCGTGACGATGGACGACGACCTCCAGCACGAGCCTGAGGATATCGGCACTCTGCTCGAGGCGAAACGGGCGACCGGGGCGGATGTCGTCATCGCGAGGCTGATCGAGAAGGAGACGTCCTGGTTCCGGCGCAAGGCGAGCGATCTCATGCGCTGGCTCGTGTCGCGCGCGGTAGGTAAGCCCAAGGGGCTTCACCTCTCCTCGTTCCGCCTTCTCGATCGCGCCGTCGCCGAGGGCATCGCCGGCGTGCGAACGTCCTACCCTTACTTTCCGGCGCTGCTTTTCGCCGTCGCGAACCGCGTCGTCAACGTCGAGGTCAAACACCGGTCGCGCCAGGTCGGCCGGAGCAATTACACCTTGCGGCGCCTCGTGCGCGAGGCGACCAATCTCATCGTCAACAACTCGACCCTGCTGCTCGATGCGGTCAGCGCGGTCGGCGTTCTCTCCATCCTCTCGAGCTTCCTGGTCGTGGTAATCGTCGTCTATCGCCGGATGACGGCGGCGACTCCGGTCCCCGGTTTGGCGTCGATCATCATCTCAGTCCACTTGATCGGCGGGCTCATCCTGGCCGCGCTGGGGGTGATCGGGCATTACCTCCACCGCCTGCTCAACGAGACGGTCGGCAAGCCCGGCTATGTCGTCGCGGAGCTCACTCGGTCGCCTCCGGGCGACGTTGACGGAGATGCCCGCTCTGGAGGTTTGCCAGATGCGGACGGGCGAAGTTTCCCGACACAACCTGGCCTGCCGCAACGTCATCAATGACGATGCTGCCCATCTTGATTTGAGCGTCGTCGCCGACGACGAGGCCCGGCGCGATCGCCGAGTGGATCCCGATATGGACGCCCCGACCGATTTTGCAGCGACCGCCGACGATGCAGCCGCCGGTGACGACCGATCCGTCGCCTATCCACGCGCCATGACCGATCGACGCCGCGATGCCGATGAGGCAGTCGTCGCCGATGCTCGTGGGCGTGCGGAACAGCGCCCGTGCGACGACGGCGTTCGCCAGGATCTGCGTGTTTCGACCGACGGCAACGCCGCCGCGATGGCGGACGTGGACGAGCGCGCCGTGCTTGCGAAGCACGAAGAGGCCGTCCACCCCGATCCTCGCCCCTGGTCCGATGATGCAGCCGTCGCCGATGCTAGTGCCGGGCTCGATGAGCGCGAGCGGCCCGATCCGGACCTGCTCGCCGATCCGGACGCCTTCCCCGATCTGCGCCGTCGGGTGAACGACGGCGCTCGCCGCGATGTCGCCCGACGGCTCCGCGTCGCCCCAGACCGTCGGCAGCGCGAGGTACAGCGAGAAGAACGCGAGCCGGGGGTCGTCGGTGAGCGCGCAGCCCTTCTCCGCCGCGACGAAACGCTCGAGGCTGGGCTTGGTGAGGATCGCGCCGACGTTCGGATTGGCGTTCGCCAACCGCACAGCAATGAGGTTCTCGGCGTAGACGAGCGCCCTCGGCGACGTGGCCTCGATCTCGTCAAGGCTCATGACGTCGCCGTTCCGCTTGACGAGCACGTCGCGGGGAAAGATGTCCGAGAGGCGCATCATCACGATCGCTCGCCCGGCACGGCGAACCCGTCTTCGCGCGGGAAGGCTCCGGGGGCCTTTGTCGCGCCCGCAAAGCTCCAAAATCCGTAAATCGACGTCACGACGCGCTTGAGGTTGCGTGGATCAAGATCGTGGTACACCGGTCCTTGAGGAGGCTCGAATCGATGTCGTAGGAGCGCTCGCCGCGGTTGGTTTGGTCGACGACAATGGGGACCAAAGGCATGTTCAATCCTCGCGATCTGGACAAGCCATCCGAGAATCCTACCTGAAACGCGAACCCGAAGTAATTCTTACCTTTTGAGTTCCTCGCGCTTTGGTCAACGCCGCCGATTATGTCGAGGAGCTGGTGACCCTGCTGGAGGTCGTGCGCCGCGATGCTGCGGTGGGTTGTGTTCAAGACGCAGTTCCACCACAATCTGCGCGGGCCGGTGACGAGTCACCTGCTGGCGCACCTGCACGCTCGCGGCCTGCAGCGACGGAACCTCGAGATCGGGGATGACGTGTCATTGAATTCCAACGTCTACATCAACGCCTGCTCCGGCGGCACGATCCGGATCGGCCATGAAGTCCCGCCCATCCCGCGCGGCGCCACGCTCGACAGGCGAGCTGTCGTCGCCATGTGGATCCTGCTTGTCGTCGCGCTCGCTGTGAACGCCGACCGCTTCGTGCAGGGGCCGGCGGCATTCCTTCGCGCGCACGATGTCTCCGACAACACGATTACAGGGTTGGCGTCGTGCGGCGACTTCTGGCGCTCGTCGCTAGAGTCGGTGTGGGACGGCAGCCAGCTGCGCGGCTGGCCCCGCGCCGGCAGTCCGCAGCATCCGCAGCTCTTCATGTGCGTGCTTGGCGGGTTGGCCCCGGCTCATTTCATCCTGCCGGTGCTCCATGCGTTGCTGCTCGCGCTGATCGCGGTCGGTACGTATCTCTTCGTTCGCGCCTTTCTGCAGCGGAGCCACGAGTCGGCGGTGGCGTCCAGCGTGCTGAACGTCACGCTGTACTTCTTCTTCCACGAGCATCCAGTCATCCCGAGCGCCATCCTGCTGCCGCCGCTGCTGGGATTCCTCGCGGTGCAGGGGCGCACCCTCGGTGCAAAGCTCCTCGTGTTCGCTGGCGCGGCGCTGATCCTCGGCCTCTCCAACCCGCCGGGGACGCTGATCCTCATGCCCGTCGCCCATGGGGTGCTGATCCTCGCGTCGCCGTCACGCGACTGGCGCCGCCACGTCGTCCGGTGGGGCATGTTCTGGGGGATCTACGCGCTGTATTACGGTCCGGCGATGATCGCGATGCTGCGCGAGTTCCCGGAGTCGAGCCGCAGCCTCTACAAGGCGCCGATCCTCACCGGCACCTTCGAAGGGATCTTTCTCGAGAGTCTGCTGAATCCGGCGATGCTCTCACCGGCGGCGGTGTTGATCGCGCTGGTGGGAAAGCGCACGTGGAAGGGCACCGTCCTTCTCGTTCTCGGGATCCTCGCGTTCATGGCCCTGTCAGCAGGCAACCAGGTGCTCGTACAGGAAGCGGGTGGCCGCTTCCCGATCCTCGTGTCGCTCTCGACGATGTATTACCGGATGTATTACTTGGTGCCTGTCGCGATGCTCGTCTGGGCGGCGTGGCTGTTCGATGCGTCGCTGGAGGCATCGAGATGGACACGTGTCCGACACGTCGTTCTTGCGGTCGCGATCTGCGCCGCGCTGGTCCATTACATCCCCGCTGACGTCACACGCGTCTTCATTCCCTACTGGAAGTACGCCGCTGTCCTCGCGGCCATCGGCGTGACCGTAGCCTGGTGGCCGCGCTGGTCCCTCGCCGTGCTCGTCGTTGCCGCCGCAGTGTTTGCGTTCGGCCGCTACGAGTACCGGCGCATCTACGAAGTACCGACGCAGGGGAACCTGTTCGTCGAGTCTGCGAACATGGGGCAGCCGCGCGAGCTCACGCGAGCCGTCACGGTCATGAACGACTGCGATGCCGTGGATCTCTTTCCCGCGCAGGCGCGTGTCGCGGGCGCCGAGACGATCGACGGCATCTCGAACTACTACTCGCGAGGGTTCGTCGAGAGGTGGCGCTACTTCGTCGCCGACAACCCGGGATCCTGCACGGCACGCTACGCTGTCTGGAGCACACGCACCGAAGTGACGCTCGCGGACCTGAAGTTCAACGCCGACCGCGTCCTTGCCTGGCTGTGGATCAACAACGTCGGCTTGGTCCGCTCGCCGGCCCCCTTGGCGTATCCGGGCTTAAAGGCAGCGGGTGAGGAGGTCTTTACCGTAGACAACGGCCGCGTGATCACCCGTTACCTGTACCGGATGGAGTCGCCGGTCAGCCGCGTGTTCGCGGTGCCGCGTCACCTCGCGCCGGCAGATGGGCTCGCGGAAGAGGAGCATGCCCTGAGCCGCATCGCCGGCACGGGCGCGGTGACCAATATCGGCGTCGAGGCGGTCAGCGGATCGCACTTGCGGTTCAGGGGAGACTTCCACGCCGACCAGGCGCTGCTTGCGAGCATCAACTATCACCGTGGATGGTCGCTGCTCGTCGACGGGCGTCCCTCGCCAGAACCGTTGCAACGCGGATCCTTCGGCATGCTCCGGATCCCCACGTCGGTGGGGGAGCACAGCTACGAGTTGATCTTCAGGTCGCGGACGACGCCGTTCGTTCCGGCGTTCATGCTGATCGGGCTCGGACTGTTGTGGCTTGTTGCGTCGCGCGATCCCGATCGACGCCTGCCGGCGGTGGAACCGCTCCTCCCGCCCTGGCGCCGCCGCACGGTGATGGCGGCCGGCGTTGCGGCTGTCGTCATTCTCGGCGCCGTCGCGTCTGTCGTGTGGATGCGCGCCGGGAAAAGAGTCGTTCCGTGGCTCGATCCGGCATGGAGCCAACGGATCCGCCTCGACACCGCCGGCGCGCCCCAGACGGCCGCGGTGAACAACTTCCCTGTGCGCGTTGAGATGACGCCCGACGATGCATCCTTCTGGAGCGCCGTGCATCCGGACGGCCGCGATGTCCGATTCACCGACGCGAGCGGCACCGCCGTCCTTCCTCACGAGTTCGAGCAGTTCGATGCGTCGGCGAAGCGCATGGTCGCGTGGGTGCGCGTCCACGCGCTTGCGCCGTCTGCGCAGACGATCGGCTACGTCTACTTCGGGGATCGGTCGGCCGCGCCGCCGCCGTCAGGCGAGAAGGTGTGGGACCGCTTCTTCGTCGGCGTCTGGCACAGCGCGCCGGCGGAAGCTTCTGGTGACTTCAACTTCGGCGACGAAGACTGGACGGTGGAATTCCGCGTCTATCCAAACCCCTTGAACGGCCGCAACTACGGGCTGTTCGAACAGGGGCCGCCGGGCGCCTTCAACCTTTACTTGCACAACGGACGCTACATCGTCCTCGAGCGTCAGAATGGGGCGCGGCTGTCGGAGGTGGGTTTCGCTGTGGAGCGCATCGAGCCGTCCACGTGGACCTATGTGGCGCTGGAACGGACCCGCCATCACCTGCGCATCGCGCTCCACGGCAGGCCGGGCGAGGCGCATCTGGTCGTCCCGAGCTTCACCCACCCGATCCTCACCGGGCCAATGAAGTTTGGCGCCGGGCGCTACGGTCCGCTCGACGGCCGTCTCTCGGAGGTGCGAATCTCAAAAGGGGTGGCACGATCCGCCGACTGGCTGCTGGCCACCAACGCGTCGCTGAGCGCTGATTTCGTCAGGAAACGGGCGGCGGAGTGGCGCCGCACCTCCCCTGAATAACCGAGGCTTCCTTGACTTCCAGCGGTATTCGGATAATAATTCCCGTCTCGTTCACGATCTGAACGATCCCCCGAACCCAACCCCGGTCAGCAGTTGCGTGTAACTGAAGGGCACGGAGTGTGCCGAGCTCAACCATAACTCCCCACGATGTCGACCGCCGGATCCTCCACGAAGTCGAGGCCGGTCGAGGTGTGTCCCAACGGTTTCTCGCGCGGAACATCGGCGTGGCGCTCGGTCTGACGAACCTTCTTTTACGTCGCTTGGCCCGCAAGGGTCTAATCGAGATAATTAAGGTGAAGCCCAACCGCGTCCGATACGTGATTACACCGGCGGGGGTCGCTGAAAAGGCCCGGATGACCCTGGCCTATCTGGATTACAGCCTCCGCTTCTACGCCGAGGCGCGTGAACGCCTGCAGTACAGTTTCGCGCACCTGTCGGCTGAATGGCCCGAGGGGAACGCTCCCGCGGGCAAGCCGATCGTTTTTTACGGGGCCGGAGAGATTGCCGAGATCGGGTACGTCTGCCTGCAGGATACCGACCTGCAACTGGTCGGGGTGGCCGACGATGAGCGCCGTCGGCCCTTTTTCGGCTTGACGGTCCATCCGGCGGAGCAACTTGGCCCCGAGCATCTCGCGGGCGTTCCGTACGGCCGGGTGGTGGTGATGTCGCTGCGGGACACCGACGCCAGGCGCGCGACCCTCCAGCAGCAGGGGTGCGCGGCCGACAGGATTTATACGCTGTGACCGTGAGCTACTTCCTCTACACTCGCTTCAACCGCGTGGGCCTCGACGCGGCCGCCATCGCGATCTCGCTGTACGCCGCGTACCTGATCCGCTTCGACGGCGACATCTGGCCGGAATACATCAGACAGCTCCTGACGGTCATGCCGTACGTCATCGGCCTGACCCTCCTGTCGTTCTGGGCGTGCGGCGTCTACCGGTTCGTCTGGCGCTACGTGAGCGTGCGCGAGGCGCTGGTCATCCTGATGGCGCTCTCCTGCACCACCTGTGCGCTGATCGTCCTCCGATGGTACCTGCCGCGCGAATGGATGCTCTGGCGCATACCGTTCGGCGTGCTGGCGTCGCAACTCGTCATCGCGTTTCTCATGGCGACGGGCATTCGTCTGCTGCGACGGCTGCTCTACGAACGGTCGGCCGTCCGCCGACTGGCGACACCGGCCAAGCGCGCGCGTGTTCTGCTGATCGGCGCCGGAAACGCCGGCGTCATCGTCGCGCGCGAGCTTGCCGGACGTCCGGACCTGCGGATGCTTGCCGTGGGATTTCTCGACGACGACCCGCGCAAGCAGCACACCACCATTCACGGGATCAAGATCGTGGGCCTGACGACCGACCTGGCGCGGCTTGCCGCGAAGCACCGGGTCGATCAGGCCATCATCACCTTCTCGAACGCGAGCGCGAGAGAGATCCGCCGCGTCACGCAGCTCTGCCAGGAGGCCGGCCTGCCCGTGCGGATCGTGCCGGGCATCCACGAGATCCTGGGTGACCGCGTGAGCATCACCAAGGCGCGCGACGTGCAGATCGAAGACCTCCTCGCGCGCGACGTGGTGACCTTCGAAGGCTCGATGCCCGAAGTGGAACGCACCTATCGCGGCCGTGTCGTTCTCGTCACGGGGGCGGGCGGGTCGATCGGCTCGGAACTGTGCCGGGCGCTGATCGCGCTCGAGCCGCGCCGGCTCGTGCTGGTCGACAAGGACGAGAATTCGGTCTTCGAGATTCACCGCGCGATGTGCGCGCTCATGGGCGGCCCCGAGCGCCTGCAGCCGGTGATCATGGACATCCGCCGGCGAAACTCGCTGCGGCGGCTCTTTGCGGAGACCCAGCCCGAGGTCGTGCTGCATGCCGCCGCACACAAGCACGTCCCGCTGATGGAAGAGCTCGTGGCCGAGGCGGTCGACAACAACGTCCTGGGCACCGCCGGGCTCGTCGAGATGGCGATGGAGTTCAAGGTGCGGTCCTTCGTGATGCTCTCGACCGACAAGGCCGTGAACCCCACCAACGTCATGGGGGCGACCAAGCGGCTCGCCGAGATGGTCATCCAGGCGGCCGCGCAGCACAGCGACGTGCGCTTTTCGTGCGTGCGGTTCGGCAACGTGCTCGGGAGCCGCGGCAGTGTCATCCCCATCTTCAAGCAGCAGATCGCCGCCGGGGGCCCGGTGCTCGTGACGCACCCCGACGTGACCCGGTATTTCATGACGATCCCGGAAGCCGCGCAGCTCGTGATCCAGGCCGGCTCGCTCGGACGGCACGGAGAGATCTTCGTGCTCGACATGGGAGAGCCGGTGCGGATCATGGACCTTGCCCGGGACCTGGTCCGCCTGTCCGGCCTCCGCGAGGGGGAGGACATCGAGATCCGCACCACGGGTCTTCGACCCGGCGAAAAGCTCTACGAAGAGCTGCTTGTCTCCGAAGAAGGCACGCGGGCCACAAAATTTCGCAAGATCTTCATCGCCCCGTCCCGGCCGGTGGGGTGGGACAATATGCGCCTTTTGCTCGACGAGCTCGAGCAGAAGGTGCTCGCCGGCGACGGCGAGGCGCTCATCCCGATGATGACGGCCCTGCCGATCGGCTACGAGCCCAACCGCACGGGCCATGCGGCCAGACCTCAGACAGGACCGGTTTTCCGCTCGGTTTCGACCGACCAAGGCACACGATGACCTCGATCGACCAACTGGCCGTCAAGCTGTTCGCTGACGGCGCTGATATCGCCGGCATGCTGGAGATGTACCGGCAGCCGTTCATCAAGGGCTTTACGACCAACCCGACGCTGATGCGCAAGGCCGGCATCGCCGACTATCGGGCCTTCGCGCGCGACGTGCTCGCCGCCATACCTGACCGTCCGATCTCGTTCGAAGTGTTCTCGGATGACTTCGATGACATGGCGGTCCAGGCACTCGAGATCGCCTCCTGGGGTCCGAACGTGAACGTCAAGGTCCCGGTGATGAACACGCGAGGGGAGTTCGCCGGCCCGCTCATCGGCAGGCTGTCGCGCGAGGGGGTCTTCCTCAACGTCACGGCTCTGATGACGGTCGACCAGGTCGGGCGGGTCGTCGAGGCCCTCGAAGGGTCGGCGCCGGCGTTCGTGTCGGTCTTCGCCGGCCGGATCGCCGACACGGGACGCGATCCGATGCCGATCATGGCCGAGTCGGTGCGCCTCGTGAACGCGCGTCCGGGTACGGAGCTGATCTGGGCAAGCCCGCGCGAGCTGCTGAACGTGTTCCAGGCCGACGCCGTCGGCTGCCACATCATCACGGCGACCAACGACATTCTCAAGAAACTCGACGGCGTCGGCAAGGACCTCACCCGGTTTTCCCTCGA
>DATLXP010000132.1:0-7936 GCA_035575695.1 Vicinamibacterales bacterium | reverse complement strand
CTCGACCCGGACGACCTGGCGGTCCTTGCCTCCTTCGCGCACGGCGAAGTGTTCCACGGTGAGCCCGTCGATCGGCGCCCCGTCCTTGTGGAGCGCGGTGACGAAGACATGCTTCTCGGCGTCCTGCGCGACAACGGGCGCGAGCGTGAGCAGCGACAGAACTGCGAGCAGCGTGACAAGGAATCTCCGGACCATCCATCACCTCCTGGGGCAGGCCCAACTCTACCATCCGCGAACCTTTGCCCTGATCCAACGTTTCTGCCAGGATCCCGGGATGATCCTCGGAGTGAGTCCCACGAAGGACGCGGTCGTCATCGCACACACCACGGGTTCGGGCACGACGTTGGTGATCAGGTCGATCAGGTCGGTCCAGTTCCAGGCGCGGTCCGGAGACGATCTCACCGCGCTCCTGCGACGTCTCGTCGACATATTCGACCGCGGCGGCAAGAGCCGGCGCCCCACCATCGCACTCCTGGCCTCGTCGTCCGGCCGGTTCAAGTCCTCCGTCGAGGCGATCAAGGCAGAAGCCATCACAGAACTGGCTGCGGCCGAGAGCGGACTGCCTGTCGTCAGGGTCACAGCCGCGAGCCTCAAGAAGGTCCTCGGGTGTGCGACGGGGCAGAAGTGGCAAGCCCGTGCGGCGGAACGGTTCAATCCCGAGGGCCACCACGAGAGGTGGTCGCAAGGCGCGGCCGGCGCCACGGCCGCGGCACTCAAGGTCTCGGGGAGCTGAGCGCGACGGAGGAACGTCGCAGGATGACGCTACAGAAACAGGGCGGCGTCGGTCTTCTTCGAGAGCTTCCGGTCGAGGCGCGCCAGGCGGTGGCGGACACTGTCCGCGCGCGGGCCGTGCGACTCCTCGAGGGACGCGAGCGCCAGTTCGCGGGCCCCGGCGAGGTCCTTCGCGCGATGTTCCCGGTGGATCGCCAGCGCCTCAACGGCCACCTGCCGGTAATCGCCGATCACGCCGCGCCGCATCGAGCGCGGATCCGTGAACTCGATCAGTTCGCGCCAGATCGCCTCGGCATCCTCGAAGCGCCGATCGCGCCGCAGCCGCACGCCCAGCCGATAGAGCGCATCCGCCCTGACCTGTGAGTCGGGAGACTCCGCGGCACGGCGATAGCACGCCTCGGCACGGCCGACGTGTGCGGCTCGCTCGAAGATCCTGCCGAGGGCAAGCGTCTCCGCACCGTTCCGGCAGGCGTCGTGCCCGTCTCGCGCAAGGCGCATGGCTCGCGCCGTGACGGCTGCGAGCGACACCAGGTCGATGCGGTTGTGCTCCAGGACCGGTTCGAGCGGACGCGGGTCCCCCGAACGCACGAAGCCGAAAAACCGCCCCGGGATCTCCATCCCGGGCACGTCACCCACGCGCACGACATCCAAGAGCGTCCGCTCGAGGGTCGAAAGACGGCAGCTCCCTTCGTCTCCGTCAGGCACGCCGGCCTGGCGGTTCTTCCAGAGGCGGCGAGCCGGGTGCAGCATGTCGAAGTGCGGCACGCCGTCCAGCGGCATCTTCATCCGGTGGAACAGCCACCGCGTCTCCATCACCGGCACGTCGAATGTCTTGCCGTTGTAGGTGACGATCAGATCCGCGCCGTCGAAAAAGTCCGCCACCGTCGAGAGCAGCGCCCGCTCACCCGCATGGCTCGTCAGCAGGAACTGCCGCACCTGGAAGGCCCCGAGATCGAAGTACCCGCAGCCCACGAGAAATGCCACCGTTCCGGCGCCGCCGCTCAGCCCGGTCGTCTCGAGGTCGATGAAGAGGGTCCGAGGGCAGGGCTGAAGCCCTGCGCTACGGCTGTCGGGCAGCCCTGCGCTACGGCTGTCGGGCGGCGACCCGGCGCGATGGGCAACCATGGCGGGATCCAGGATTCGAAGCGCATCGAGATCATCGAGCGTGCAGTCGCCGATCTGCACGCCGCCGTGCCACCGGTCCGACTCGTACCGGCGGTCAATCACCAGACACTCGCCGAAGGGAGTGGTCACGCGGCGCCCGCCGAGCGCGCGTGCGACGTAATCGGGATCCAGCGCCGCCGCATTCCGATACCCGTCGTCGGGCTCATAGGTGAGCTCGCGGGCCTTGGGGGGGCCGCTCCTGACGATCGATCGCAGCCGTGACGTGAGGTCCATCAGGTGGCTCCCGTGACGAGAGACGCCAGGATCCGCGATGCCACCTGCTTGGCGTGTGGACCGGTGTTGCCCTCCGGCCCCACGCACGACGGGCACCCGGACTGACACGGACACCCGCCGATCAGCTCCTGCGTCCGCTCGAGCAGGAGGGCGTGCATCTCGAACAGCGGACGGCTGAAGCCGATGCCACCCGGGTAGTTGTCGTAGATGAAGACGTTCGGCTCCGCGGCGAGCGCCTCGGGCACCGCGCCGATCCCTCCCGTGCGTGTCGACCGATCGAGCGATCCCCCATCCACCGACAGGCCGATGTCGTGCCCGTCGCACATCAGCAGCAACTGCGCGATGTTCTTCATCGCGAACGCGAGCCCGATGACTCCATCGCGCCGGTCGGCGCCGCCGTACGGCAGCGCCTGCATCACCGCCGTGGGAATCGTCAGCCAGTACGACGACGTGTGCATCTGCTGTTCGGGCAGATCGAGCTCGCCCGAGCCGATGTTCTCGTTCGTGTAGAACTTGATCTTCTTGAAACCGACGACCCGCGAGACGACGTGGACCTCGCCGTGACTCTTCTCATGGCGCGGGGCTTGGGGGTCGGGGCCCGCATCGCTGGAAGCTGGCAGCTCACAACTGGACGCCGTCCCGAACGTATCCAGGATCGTGACCTTGGTGTACGTGATCGCATCGGTGTAGTAATCGCAATCCACGGAGCGCAGGTACGCCTTGCGTCCATCGAAATCGAGCTTCTCGACCTGGAACAATCGTCCTTCGAGGATGTAGATCGCCTTTTCGTGCAGCGTCGCCGGACCGCTCGTGAAATCGGTTTCCCCGATGACACGCTCGCCACTCGTCGTGTCGACGATGATGAAATTGTCGGACGACACCGATCGCAGGCTGACCGCGTTTGCGGGGTAGGACTCGTTGGTCCAGTTCCACTGCCCGTCCGCCTGGTGCACGAACCCCTCTTCGGCCAGCACGGCGAGGATTTCCTGCACGTTCTCCTCCCCGAACTGCTCATCGTCTGCAAACGGCAGCTCGAAGATCGCGCACTTCACGTGATCCAGCAGGATGTGCAGGTTGTCGGGATTGATGAGGGCGTGTTCGGGAGACGCGTCGAAAAAGTACGACGGGTTGCGGACGATGAACTGGTCGATCGGCGCGCTGCTCGCGACGAGGACGGCAGCGGACCTGGTATTTCGCCGTCCGGCGCGGCCGGCGCGTTGCCATGTGGAAGCAATCGTGCCCGGGTAGCCCGCCATCACCGACACGTCGAGCGCACCGATGTCGATGCCGAGCTCGAGGGCATTGGTCGAGACGACCGCGCGAACGCTCGCGTCACGCAACCCGCGTTCGATCTCCCGCCGGCGTTCCGGCAGATAGCCACCGCGATAGCCGCGGATCATCTCCTGCGATCCCGGCGGTCCGTGGAAGGCGTCCTTCAGGTAGGTCGTGAGGATCTCGACGGCGAGCCGGCTCTGCGCAAAGACGATGATCTGGAGGTTCTGCTTCAGAAACTCCGCCGCGACACGACGCGTTTCGTGAAGGTACGAGCGGCGGATACCGAGCTCAGCGTTGACGACCGGAGGATTCACGAAGAGAAAGAACTTCTCGCCGCGCGGCGCGCCATTCTGTTCCACCAGTTCGAACGGGAGACCGGTCAGCCCTTCGGCGAGCTCGCGCGGATTCGCGATCGTCGCCGAGGAACAGATGAACGTCGGGTTCGAACCGTGGTGACGGCAGACGCGATGCAGGCGGCGGAGGATGTTCGACAGATGGCTGCCGAACACCCCGCGATAGGCGTGCAGCTCGTCGATGACAATGTAGCGAAGGTTCTCGAACAGCTTCGCCCAGCGCGGATGGTGCGGCAGGATCCCCGTATGGACCATGTCGGGATTGCTCAGCACCACGTGCGCCTTGCCCCGGATCGCGCGTCGTGCGTCGGCAGGCGTGTCGCCGTCGTAGGTGAACACGCCGATCTCGGTCCCGGTCCCCTGTTGCACGACCTGGGACAGCGCATGCAGTTCGGCGAGCTGGTCCTGCGCGAGCGCCTTGGTCGGAAACAAGTACAGCGCGCGCGTCGACGGATCGTTGAGGATCGAGTTCAGCACGGGCGCGTTGTAGCAGAGCGTCTTGCCTGACGCCGTCGGGGTGACCGTCACGACGTTGCGCCCGGCGAGCACGTGTGTAAAGGCCTCGCTCTGGTGTGAGTAGAGCTGGTGCACGCCCCGTGCGGCGAGCGCCGAGATGAGCCGCTGGTCGGTGCCGTCGGGATAGGGACCATAGATCGCATCCACGGCCGGCATCTGGTGGATCGCCGTGACGATCGGGTCGGCTTCTGCCCCCAGGGGCGCGCGCGACGCCGTCAGACGGCCGAGGACCTCCTGGAGTGAGCGATCCTTGTCGCTGCTCAGGACCGGAAGGGTATGCGAAGCCATGGAAATCGTTGATTCGAGAGGGATTGCGGGACGATCTTAACAGGAGGGCGAACAAACGGCAAATGCAGAAGTGCGCACCTACGCGGCGGGGCCTGCCTTTCGATCGTAGGCCGCCTTCGCCGCGATCCCGCTCAGCGCCAGCACGCCGATCAGGTTCGGGAAGACCTGGAGCGCGTTCATCAAGTCGCCCCACGCCCACACGAGCGTCGGTTTCGAGATGGCGCCGAGCGGGATCAGGAGACAGTAGATCCAGCGGTACGGCATCACGACGCGGGACCCGAGCCAGTACTCGAGGAACTTCTCGCCGTAGTAGGACCATCCGATGAGCGTGCCGTAGCCAAAGAGGAACACGCAGAACGCGACCAGGTAGCCGCCGTACGGCATGGCGGCGTTGAACGCCAGGGCGACGGCGGCGGTGCTGGTCACGCGCTCGGCCACAGGCACGTTCCAGTCGATGACCCCCGACAGCAGTACCGTGAGCGCCGTCAGCGTGCACGTGCCGAACGACACGACGAACGTCTCCATGACGGCGTTGAGCCCCTGCTGCGCCGGGCGATCGCTCTGTGCCGTGCCGTAGGCGACTGCCGCGGTCCCGTAGGCGGCTTCGTTCGCGTAGAGTCCCCGCGCAAGGCCGTAGCGGATCGCGGTGAACATGCCGAACCCCATCGCCGACTGCGTCGTGAACGCTTCGCGGAAGACCATCGCGAGCACGTCCGGCAGCCGTGACGCGAACGTGATGATCACAATCATGGTGCCCACGAGATAGATGCCGATTTTCGCAGGCGCCAGCTTCTCGAACGCACGGCCGATCGGCTTGATCCCGCCGATGATGACGAGCCACGTCAACACGGCGACGACCACGCCGGAGATCCACGTCGGAATCCCCACCTGCGTGTTCATCACCAGCGCGATCGAATTGGTCTGCGTGAACGGCGTCGTCGTGAGCGCCGCGATGCCGGCAACGACCGCAAACGCCATCGCGAGCGCCGGCGACTTGAGCCCGTCCCGCAAGTAGTACATCGGCCCGGAGCGGACCTCGTCCTGCCCGACGGTCTCGCGATAGGTGACGCCGAGCACGGCTTCCGCGAACTTGATCGCGGTGGCCACGAACCCATACGCCCAGATCCAGAACAGCACGCCCGGACCGCCCGAGACGATCCCCGCCGTGACGCCCGCGATATTCCCGGTGCCGATCGTCGTGCCGAGCGCCGTCATGAACGCCTGGAACGGCGTCAGTGCGCCTGCGCCGGTACTCCGCTGTCCGCCGAAGAACTCGCGCAGCGCCTCGCCGAAACGCCGGATCTGCACGAAGCCCAGGCGCAGGGTCAGAAACAGGCCCGTGCCGAACAACACCGCGATGAGGACCCGCATGACCAGCCACGTGGCCGTCGCGTCGATCAGGTCGGCGATCTGGGGCATGGGGGAATACTACACGTGCGACGTGCGAGGTGCTACGTGCTTACGTGCTACGTGCGGATGTGCTGCGTGCTCACGTGCTACGTGCTCCGTGCTCCGTGCTACGTGCTCCACATCGCACGTTCTGGCACGTCGCTCGTCCGCACCTGGCACGTCGCACGTCGCACGTGCCTCAGATATTCGACCGGCTCTGACAGCCGTCGACGGTGATCGACGCGCCGCTGACCCAGCTGGCTCGCGGGGACGCCAGGAAGGCGACGACGTGGCCGACTTCGTCGGCGCGGCCCAGGCGGCCGAACGGCAGATCGCGCTTGATGAATTCGGCCATGCCCTGTGGATCGGCCTGTTGCCGCTTGTGCCAGGAGCCGCCGAGAAAAAGAATGGAGCCGGGCGCGACGCTGTTCACGCGGATATTGGACGGCGCGAGCTGCTGCGCGAGTGCCTTGGCGAGGCTGATCTCCGCAGCCTTGACCGCGTTATACGTCATGCGGCCGCCCGACTCGCGACCCCATATCGACGCGATCATGATGATCGAGCCTCCGCCGCGCGCCTTCATGTGCGGGATCGACAGCCGCGATGCGCGGATCGCAGGGAACAGCGTTTCGTCGAACGCCGACTGCCATTCGGCGTCCGTCGTCTCGAGGATGTCTCCACCGGTGGCGCGCCCCACGTTGTTCACGAGCACGTCGATGCCGCCGAAGGTCTCGACCGTGTGCGCGATGACCCGCTCCACGCCGGCCTGCGTCGAGACGTCGGCCTGCATCACCGTCACCATCCCGGGCCGCTTGGCGGAGGCTTCCACTTCGACGGCGGCCTCGGCGAGGCGTTCTGGCCCCCGCGCGCATATGCACACGCGGCAGCCTTCGGCGACCAGCGCACGCGCGCTGGCAAGGCCCAGCCCCCGGCTGGATCCGGTGACGAGCGCGACTTTGTCGGTGAGCTGAAGGTCCATGCCGGCAATCAGTCTGCGCGGCCGCCGGTGAGGTCGTTCAGCCGCCAGTCGAAGGGGTGGAAGACGATGCGGAACTCGTTCTTCTGGAGCAGTTCTTTTTCGAGCGGCAGCAACTTCGACGCGATGAACTCGATGACGGCGCGCTCGACCGGCGAACGCTTCGCATACGGCCCGGACGCCCCCTTGTCGTAGGCGGCCACGAACTCCGCTTCGCGCCAGCTCACAATTGGCGTGACCGACACGGTGCCCGCGGTCCGATCGATCTTCAGCATCGGCTGTTCGTCGACGAACTGCGCGTGCACGACATTCAGCTGCTGTTCGAGCCGCTCACCGGTGAACGCCTCGCTTCGCAGCCGCCCGCTCCCGACCGCCCCGCGTCCCAGCGCGAGATACAGCCGCGGATCCTTGAACTCCGCGAGGATCGTCTTCTCGATCTCATCGAGCGTCACCGAGCGCCCGGCGGCGCGGTGTTTCCGCTGGTCGAACGCCCCGGGTACCTGCCGCACGCTCGACGCCGGGTAGGTGCCGCTGCGCCCCTTCATCGGGTAGTTGTTGATCACGGTCTGAAGCACGAACGCGTTGTACGCATTGAGCCAGAACGCCTTCTTTTGCTCGCGCGACCACGCGTCGTACGTGGCCGCCGGGACGTTCAAGGACGCCGCGTAGCGGTCCAGCCGCCCGCGCTCGGCCTTCAGGGTGCGGTAATACACCAGGCCGTCTCGCACGTACAGGTCCAGGATCTGATCGAGCGGCCGGTGGAGCGCCTCCATGGAGGCAGGTGTCTGCGCAGACACGATGGCGCGTGGCGCAGCAGACACGACGAGAAGGCCGATGAGCACAGTGGACGAGAAACGGGTCATGGTCATAAGGGTGAAGCCAGGAAATCCGAGAGGGCGGTGGAAAACTCTCGAGGGGATTCGAGATTGGACAAGTGGCCGGCGCGCAGCAACTTCACCACGCGCGATCGTGAGAGCCTCTCCGCCATGGCATCGCTGTCTGCTGGCGG
>DATLXP010000131.1:0-12628 GCA_035575695.1 Vicinamibacterales bacterium | reverse complement strand
GAGCTACGGAGCCAGCGCCGAGAGCGGCCGAACAGGCGGCCCAGGGCTCGTGAACAACATCATCAAGTCCGGCACGAACAAGGTGAAGGGGACGGCACGCGTCACCACGTACCGCAAGGCGTTCAACGCCGTGCCCTATGGCTCGCGTGATGGCAACGAGCCGGACGGCAACACGTTCGCCGGAGGGGTCGGGGGGCCTGTTCGGCGCGATCGCCTGTTCTATTTCGCGAGCTACGAAGCGAGCAAGCGCGCGTTTCCGGTCTCACTCGGTTTCAGGAGCGAGGCGGCGCGGGACAATGCGGCGCGCCTCGGGTTCACCGGGGATGAGATCGATGTGCTGCCGTCGACCTTCAACCCGCAGCTCTGGCTGCTGAAACTGGACTGGAAGCCCCACGCGGCTCACAACGTGGCACTCAGGGGCAATACGTTCCGCGAGTTCTTCGCGGCGCGCGACCCTGGGGGCACGACAGTCCTGAGTTCATCGAATGGCGCGATCTTCAACGAAGGCGCCGTTGCGCTCGGGTTGACGTCGGCCCTGTCACCCCGCATCGTGAACGAGTTCCGCACGCAGATCGCGGACCGATTGACGCGGCGGAGACCCGTCGTCGCGCCGGGCCCAGACACGCTGCCGACCACGACCGTTTCCGGAGTGGCCACGTTCGGGTTCCCCGGCGGCCTCACCGCAAACCGGGAGAAGATCATCGAGTTCAGCGACAACGTCAGCTGGACGTCGGGGGCCCACCAGGTCAAGACAGGCTTCAACATCATCGAATCCCCGCTGCGCTTCGAGGACCAGCTGAATGCGTCGTTCACCTTCGGCGCGCTGACTTCGAACGCGCAGCGCCCGGCCGTGACCGCGCTCGACAATTACCTGAACGCGCGGGCCGGGTTGATCGATCCCTCGACCGGCCGCCCCTACACCTACACGCAGTTGAGCGTGGCGTTCGGCGATCCCATCCTGACCTACAGCGTGCGCTATTACGGGGTCTACGCGCAGGATGAATGGCGGCTCCTGCCGAACGTCACCCTGAACTACGGTCTGCGGTGGGAAACGGTGGAGCCGCCGACAGCGGACCAGACCTCCCCGCATGAACTGTCGAGGCAGTTCCGGCAGGATCGCAACAACTTCGCGCCGCGTCTCGGATTTGCCTGGGCTCCAGACAGTTCGTCGAGAACGGCCGTCCGCGGCAGCTACGGGCTGCACTTCGACGCGCCGCAGGCCAACTACTACCGGAACGTTCTGCAGCAGAACGGTCAGGCGCAGTTCAACGCCACCGTTACAGGGACGGCCGCCGGTGCGCCGGTCTATCCGAACGTGCCGACGTCGGCGGCAGGACTCACGACCGCGCGCTCGTCGATCTCTGTCATGGACCCTGACTTCGAGTGGATGCGCGTGCACCAGGCGCAGGTGAGCGTCGCCCGCGCGCTGACCGAGGACACCTCCCTGACGGCCACGTACGCGTTCACGAAGGCGGACCAGATCCCCGTCATCATCAACGTCAACCTGTCACCGCCGATCGGCACGCTGTCGGACGGTCGCAACCTGTACAACAGCACCGCGCGCCTCGACGCGCGGTTCAACAACATCAACATGGTCCAGGCGGTCGGCCGCTCGAATTACAACGGGCTCGGCCTGAACATGAACAAACGGTTCGGCCGGGGCAGCCGCGCGCTGTTGCGCGGTTTGCAGTTCAACCTCGCCTACACCTGGTCGCATGCGCTGGACGATGCGCCGGAGTCGGGGATCTCTGGCGGTAGCGAGCTGCCGCAGGATTCCTTCGATCGTGCCGCGGACTACGGCCCTGCCCTGTCTGACGTGCGCCACGTGTTCAATGCGAGTGCCGTGTTCCGGCCGCGTGCCCGCAATGCGCTGCTCGACAACAACCAGATCTCGATGATCCTGTTCGCGCGCAGCGGCAACGTCTTCGACGCGCGCGCCGGCACGGATCTCAACCGCGACTCGGTCAACAACGACCGGCCGCCGTTCTTCGGCCGAAACGCATTCACGGGACCGAGCTCGGTGCAGCTCGACATGCGCTACGCCAGGTTTTTTCGGCTCGCCGAACGCTACAAAGCCCAACTCCTGATCGAGGCCGCGAACCTGTTGAACCGGCCCAATCCCGACGGGGCAAACGCCGCCGTGAACCGCACGTACGGCACCGGCGCCGAGCCGGTCGCCTCGTTCGGTAACGTGATTCGTTTTCGGGAAATGCGCCGCGTACAGCTCGGGCTTCGTTTCGATTTCTGACGAACCCGACCGGCCTCCTTCAGCCCGCCGGGCGGACGCCACTCTGGTAGGCGCCGATGTCGGGCGGCGTTCTAGGCACCGGATAGCCGTCCAGATCCAGCGCGTGCCCCAGAGGCACGCCTTTTCGTCTGGCAGGGCTATTGGCCTTCAACCGGAAGTTGCGATTCGCGGGATCCACGAACATCGGGTCCGCGACGATGTCCCCCTTCCCCGCCGGCACACCGATCGGATCGGCATTGCCGGCTGCGTAATACAGGTTGTGGTCGTGGGGGTGATGGCCGATGGCCCTGCGCACGTGCCCGACGGGACGAGTGAGAGGGCCGAAGACCTTCATGTCCGGGGCGATCACGAAAATGTTGTTGCGGACGGTAAACGACGTGCCTTCGGGGTAGAAGGTCCAGAACACAAAGCGATCGACGTTCGGCTCGCGGGTCCTGATCACGGTGTTGTTATGGACCTGGACGTTCTTCATCGAGCCGCCGCCGATGAACTGGTTCCTGTCGTCGCTCAAATTGTAGGCGACGGTCACGTTCTCGACATTGCGCGCGGCGATCTCCAGGAACCCGTGATTGTTCACCGACATGTTGTGGTGAATATTCACGTCGCGTGCGTCGAATCTATCGTCGACGCCATCGAGCTCGATGACCCCGCCGTCGGAACCGTAGGGCCCCCCATACGCGCCATAGTTTTCGATCCGGTTGAACGAGATCTCGTTCCGGCCGGACACGATCATGATGGCGATCGACCCCCACGACCGGGCCATCATGTCGGTCGCGTCATGCAGGTAGTTGCGAGTGATGAGATTATCGGTGCCCTTCACCTTGATCCCGACCGGGGTCCGCACGAACTCGCAGTTCCGCACGACGTTGTGGTGCGTGCCTGACCCGAGATACACGGCGCCAAGCTTCTGCACGTTCTTGTTCTTGTGATCTGAGCCCGGGGGGTTCGTATTGTCGTGGAAATACAAGCCGTCGATCACCACGTAGCTGCCTTCGATCCTGAGGATATTGCCGTTCAGGACGCTCCAGTCCGCATTGGTAAAGGCCGGCGCTGGACCGGCACCATACTTCTCGAAGATCGGGCCCAGCTCCTGTCGAGGCGTCTTCAGGATGACGTCAGCCCCGACCGCGTAGCTCGACACCACGATCGGCTGCGCCGCAGTCCCGGAGCTGCCGAAGACGACGCCCCCGGTGTACGACGACCCCCGCGCGAAGAGGATCTCGTCGCCCGGCAGGAACGCGCGACTCAGGTTCGCGAGCGTCTTCCACGCGGCGTCCTTCGACGTGCCCGCATTGTCGTCAGATCCCACGCGGCTGTTGACGTAGTAGGTGACGGCTGACGCCTGCAGGTTCAGAAACAGAACCAGGGCAATGACATGACAGATGCGCGACATGCTGGGCCTTCTACTTCCTGACAGGCGTGATGAAACCCATCTCGACGAGCCACATCTCGCACAGCCGCGTCCAGGTCTCGGTCGAGCCGGGATTATTCCGGAGCGCAATCGCGTGACCTCCGCCGGGAAACACGTGCAGGCTGGCCGAGACATTCTTCTCCACCATGGCGCCGGCGAACATCAGGCTGTTGCGGACGTTCACGACTTTGTCGTCGAGCGCGTGTACGAGAAACGCCGGCGGCGTCGCGCTCGTCACCTGCCGCTCAACCGAATACTTCTCGATCAGCTGTGGCGACGGACTGGCGCCGAGCAGGCGCGTCCTGCTGCCGGCGTGGGCGTATTCGCCCATGGAGATCACCGGCGACACCAGGATCATGAAATTTGGAGCCGTGGCCGCGTCGACCGATGACGTGCCGAGCGTTGCCGCCAGATGACCGCCGGCCGATGTACCCAGAACGCCGACCCTGTCGGGCTTGATGCCCCACATGCCGGCCCTCGACCGAATCACTCGCATCGCCTGCTGCGCATCCTGCAGCGGCGCGAGGTGAGGCTCCTTCACGTCCGGCGAGGTCGGCAGTCGGTAATTCAACACGAACGCGCTCACGCCCATCGAGTTGAACCACTTCGCCAGTTGCGTGCCGCTCACGGCGTACGAGAGCCGGGCGTATCCCCCTCCAGGACAGATCAGGACCGCGGCGCCGGTGTTCTCCTGCGACGAAGGAAAAAACGCGGACATGCCCGGAACGCCCACCTGCTCGATGCGCTCGTTCTGGATCTTGTCCTCGAGCGTCATGCCCCTGGAATTGGGCATCGTGCCTGTCTCCCAGAGCGGAATAAATGCCTGGGCGCTGACCGGCTGCGATGCCAGCACGAGAAGACACGCGAAGACCAGTACACGCGGCATAGGGCTACTCCGGCTTCTGCTTCGCAGGGGGGCTTGGCCTGCGAGACAACATCTCCTGGTGCGACGGCACGACCGGGAGCATCTTCGTGGACGACGGGTCGGTGGCTGCGCGCAATAGCCTCATGGCAAACCCGCGTGCCGCGGGATCCACGGCGACCGATTCTTCCAGATCCAGATCGCAGACCCACACCCGGCCGAGGCCGAGCGGAATCTCGAACAGCACGGTCTGGTACTGCTCCGGCACACGCTCCGCGGCGATGTAGCTGTGCGCGGGGATGAACCGGATCAGCTCGCGCGCCACTCCGCCCGGCTTCAGGCGATGAGTGCTACTCGCGACGAAGACGCGCCAGTCGTTCTTTCGTCCCCACCACTTGAGGTCCATCGGCTGCAGGCCGGCGGTCAGGAGCGTCCCGGCGGCCGGCGCGAAGTCCGCGTATTCTCCCGTGACCTTTCTTCCTTCCCCGACATCCTTCGGAAACAGGTCCACCACAGCCTTCCCCGGCGAAAAGAAGATGGCCGTCGCCCCCCGCTCGACCATTTCTCGCACGCGCCCGCCGGGCTCGAGCGCCTTCGCCGCCGCCGCGGGACCGACAAGGACGATCCAGCGCGCGGCGCCAACGTCCGCCGGCACGGTGTCAGCGATCTCCTGGAATGCCCCTGACTCGTTCACGACACGGCCCAGGTCTTCCCCGAGCGAAAGCGTGGCCACACGAGGGGCGTCCGTACTCGGCGCGCCTATCGCAGGTCTGGGAAACACGTCGACGCGGTCGCGCGTCGAGCTGACCAACCCTTTACTGTCCGAGAGCCGCAGGACCAGATCCATCGCGCCGCGCCGCCCTCCACTGATCTCAGGCGCCCGAATGCGCAGCGGATGCCGGACGGTCGCGTAGTACGGCAGGCGCTCGATGACGCCGGCATCGGTCGCGGCGATCTCTTTTCCGGTGCGCGGGTCGACGAACACCGCGCGCAGCGTCAACCCCTCCAGGTCCCGGAACTGTTCATCGTCATTCGTGATGAAGACCGCCGTGTCGATGTCGTAGCCGGCGTAGAAGCGCCGCCGTCCCGTCTCCAGGGCCAGCCCGATGGGAGACCAGGCCTCGCGCATCGACTGATACACGGGATACGGTGCCACCCGGCGCGCATCATAGCTGTGCGCAAACCAGCACTCGTTCGAGAACAGCATGAAGCCGGCGGTACGGTCCCCCCGCTGAAACCTGAGCTGCTCGGCCCAGCGTTTCGTCACGGCCCGGTGGTGCTCCAGAAATACGGCCGGGTCGCTGCCGGGATAGCTCGCCTGTCCGACCCACGCCTGGGGCGTCACCAGGTCCCTCGTATACCGGAACACCGGCAGCCCCGTGTCGAGGTCGGGATACCCGGTGGACATCTCCTGCCCGATGAGCGGCCGGCCCGGTGTCAGGTTCTTGATGTCGGCCTGCGTATCGATGACGAACGGTGAATCGCTATACCAGCCGCGATAACGGTGGATGTCGTCCGCGTCCCCATCGTCGATGCCGTTCGGCTTGAGCGTTCCGTCGTAGAACTCCGCTTCGCGCTGGTACGTCGAGTCGGCGATCACCGGTCGGAACGGATCGAGCCGGCGCGTCTGTTTGACGACCTCCGACAGGAGCTTCCACTTCTCGAGGCTCTTGTCGTCGCGGAGGAGCATCTCGTTGCCGATCGTCCACAGCAGGATGCTCGGATGATTGCGTCCGCGCTTGACGACGTCCTCGTTCTCCATCAGCCAGTGCGCGAACATGTCGGGAGGCGTCCCGCCGATCTTTCCCGCAAGCCCCCAGGGGCGGATACCTTCGATGCTCACGCCGAGGCCGATCTCGTCCGCCGCCCTCAACCACGCTTCGTTCCACGGGGTGGCGTGTGTGCGTGTCACGCGCTGATGGCCGTCGTGCATCAGCTGAATCAACGTGCGCGGCAATGCCGGATCCCACGAGTTCTTGCCGTACGGGAGCTGATTGGCGCCGCGCAACCAGTAGGGCTTGCCATTCAGAAAGAACCTGTTGCCGCGCGCCTCGAACGTGCGAAAGCCGACGTTGTGGGTCCATCGATCGAGCACCGCACCGGACGCCGATTCGAGCGTCACGTCGAGTCGATAGAGGTTGGGCGCTGCGGGCGTCCACAGCTTCGGCTGGACGTCCCGGAGCATCACGTCTTTCGTGCTCTGCTGTGGGCCGAGCTGCACGGTCACGGGTGCCGCGGTCGCGAAGACGGCCTTCGTTCTTGTGTCGGTCCACCGTGCCTTCAGCACAGCGTCCTGCGCCCTCCCGAGGCTTCGCATCGTCACCTGCACCCGCGCCCCGTCCAGTGACGGGACAAACCAGGCGTCGTCGATCATCGCTTCGTCGCGCACGACCAGCTTGACGGGCTGCCAGATGCCGTGCAGGTCGTAGCTTCGGTTGTTCGCGTCGGGCGACAAGGGGCCGAACATGCCCTTGCTCAGCGTCATGATCTTCGACGCGGTCAGGTTCACCGTGACCGCCTGACCGAGCGACAGGGTCGACGCCGGAATCTTTTCCATCGAGACGAACACCGACAGCGTGTTGCGCCCGGTTTTCAGGTTCGGCGTCAGGTCGTAGGCGAAGCGGCTGAACATGCCGACGTGCTCGCCCAGCAATTGTCCGTTGAGGAAGGCCTTGCTCTTCATCGCCACGCCGTCGAACTCGACGAAGAGGCGGCGGTGGCGTGGGAGCGCCGGGACGTCCAGGTGCAAGCGGTACCAGCCGTCTTCGGCGCGTTCCGTATCGAAGCCGAGTTTCTTCAGGCGCGCCTCTTCGAACTTCTTGAAGTCCTCCGAGTCGTCCAGCCACCACTGCGTGCGGTTGAGCAGTTGCGGCACCGGCACCGGCACGTACCCTCGCGGGCTCGTGGCGAGCTGCGGTTGTTCGCCCGGTTGCACGAGGTAGCCCGGCCTGTACAACCAGGAGCCCGTCAGGTCGATCGTCTGCCCTGGCCGCAACGGTTGCTGCGCAAGGCTGACCCTTCCCGTGACGACCTTCTGCGCGTAGGCGGTCTGCGGCAGCAATGCGACTACAATCACCGCGAGCCAGGAGCCACACCGCCGGTTTCCGCTCAATACGACCTCCCTCAATTGTTGATATGGTGCGGAGTGTAGCTGAATTCTGGAGGAGCCCCGATGAGCAGGACGTTTGGCCGGATCGCATGCGCCGCACTGTTGCTGGCGATCGGATACACGGCGGGTCGCGCCGCAGGGCCCGCGACCGTCGCGCACGCGCAGTCACAGAGTACGCGGGTGTTCGAGTTGAGAACGTATACGGCGAATGAAGGCAAACTGGACGCGCTGCAGTCCCGTTTCCGCGACCACACGGCGAAGCTGTTCGAGAAGCACGGCATCAAGAACATCGGCTACTGGACGCCCCGTGACGCGCCGCTCGCGCAGAACACGCTCATCTACATCGTCGCGCACGAGAGTCCGGACGCGGCGAAGGCAAGCTGGGCGGCGTTCCGGGCCGACCCGGACTGGTTGAAAGCGCGTACGGCGTCGGAAGTCGATGGCAAGCTCGCGGCCAAGGTCGAATCGATCTACCTCAACCCGACCGATTTCTCGCCGATGAAGTAAGCCGTCAGTATTTCGGGAGTGTGGGATCGATCTTGTCGATCCACGCGAGGATCCCTCCCGTGAGGTTCGACGCCTCGATACCGTGTTCGCGCAGAAGGGCCACCGCTTTCGCGCTGCGCCCGCCCATCTTGCAGTGCACGACGATCGGCCGTCCGGCCGCCGAGGCGGGGACTTCCAAGATCCGCGCGGGGAGCTGACCGAGAGGGATCAACATCGTGCCGGGTATCCGGCAGATCTGGAACTCCTGCGGCTCCCGTACATCCAGCACGAACACAGGCTCGTCGGTCACGATCATCCGGTTCAACTCATCGACCGTCATCTCCGGAGACGAGGTCGGTGCGGCGGCGACCCCCGCTGAGGGCTGCGTCATGCCGCAGAACTGTTCGTAGTCGATCAGCTCGCGAATCGTCCGGTTGTCGCCGCAGATCGGGCACGCGGGATCACGCCGCAGTTTCAGCTCACGGAACCGCATGTGCCACGCATCGTACAGGAGCAGTCGTCCGGCGAGCGTCGTTCCGCCGCCAAGCAGCAGCTTGATGGTTTCGGTCGCCTGAATGGTACCGATGACCCCCGGCAACACACCGAGCACCCCACCTTCGGCGCAACTGGGCACCAGCCCTGGCGGCGGAGGCTCCGGGTAAAGGCACCGGTAGCACGGACCGTCCTTCGTCGCGAACACCGACGCCTGTCCTTCGAAACGGAAGATGCTTCCGTACGCGTTCGGCTTCCCGAGCAGCACACAGGCGTCGTTCACGAGGTACCGCGTGGCGAAATTGTCGGTGCCGTCGAGGATCACGTCGTAGTCGCGGAACAGCTCCAGCGCATTGGAGGATGTCAGCGCCGTGTCGTGGGGCTCTATCGTCACACTCGGGTTGAGCGCCGACAGGCGGTCGCGCGCCGACGCCAGCTTCGAACGGCCGACATCCGCCGTGCCATGCAGAACCTGCCGCTGGAGATTGCTGACATCGACGACATCGAAGTCGATGATGCCGATGGTCCCGACGCCGGCTGCGACAAGGTACAGGGCGGCCGGAGAGCCGAGGCCCCCCGCACCCACGCACAACACACGGCCCGCCTTGAGACGCCGCTGGCCATCCGGGCCCACCTCCGGCAGGATCAGGTGCCGGCTGTAGCGTTGCACGTCAGCGTGGCTCAGTTCGGGCAGCGAGGCGCTTTCCGTCACGACACACCACCCGCGACCGACGGAATGATGCTGATGACGTCGCCCGCCTTGAGTGCCGTCGCCTCACGTTCGAGGTACCGGATGTCGTCGTCGTTCACGTAGACGTTCACGAAGTGCCGCATCGTGCCGTTTTCCGCGTAAAGATGATGACGCAGCGCCGTGTAGCGGTCGGTCAGCGCGGCCAGCGCTTCACCAACCGTTCCCCCCTCGACGTCCACGGCCTCCTGCTGCTCCGTGTACGGCCGCAGCGGCGTCGGAATCAGGACGCGGTAACCCATGTCAGCTCTCCCTTGTCGAAGCCCGTCCGGTCCTCACGCAGGTACCAGGACTGAATGTCGCCCGGCATGCCCGCGCGGACGGAAATGATGATGTACGCCAGGTTCGGCCACGCGTGATCGAGGTCGTACTGAGACGGCCGGGCCGCCTCATCGGGGTGCGAGTGATAAAAGCCCTCGAGCGTTCCCAGAAGCGCAACCGCGCGCTTCTCGGCGAGCGTGTAATCGCCTGGACCGATACTGAACCGGCGCGACGGGCTCGCCGTGGCCGTGTTGGCCAGGCTGACCGCCTCCACGATGATACCGTTCACAGCGATCAGCGCGCCGCAACACTCGTTGGGGTACGTCTCGGCTCCGTGCCGCTCAATCGCGCGCAGCGCGTCGACAGCGATGCGTGTCAACATACAAGTCAGAAACTCCGATAGCAAGTATGTATCGGCGGGCTCGGTATTGACCTCTCTGGAAAAACAACACGGCATGCTTGGCGCGGGTGCGGAACTCGTCGTCCCGGGATCGATCAGTAATCTCGGTTCCGGCTTCGACGCGTTGTCGGTCGCCGTGCAGCTGTATTTGCGCGTCCGCGTCGTGGAGCTGCTCCCGGGTTCGCCCGGCCTGTTCGAATCGGTCTTTGCAGGCCCGCCGCCCGGCGGCGACAACCGGGTCGAAGCCGCGTTCCGGCACGCCGCCGTCTCTCTCGGGGTGCCCGCTCCAGGCGTACGTGTCGAGATCCAGAGCGACATACCTCCTCGGGCGGGACTCGGCAGCAGCGGGGCGGCGACAGTGGCCGGCGTACAGCTGTACGAAGGGTTGACGTCGCCTCTTCCCCGGTCTCGTGCCCTTGGACTCGCGAGGGAAGTTGAGGGGCACCCTGACAACGCCGCGGCCTCGATGCTCGGCGGGCTCGCGCTGAGCTGCGTGCGGGACGATGGGCAGGTGACGGCGCGGGCCGTTCAGTGGCCCGCGGAACTCCAGCTCGTCGTGGCCACGCCGACCGCCGGGCTCGATACGGCCAGGGCGCGGGCGGTGCTGCCGACCCACATCGCGCGAGAGGACGCGGTCTTCAATCTCCAGCGCGCGCTGCTCCTCGTGCGGTCCATCGAGACCGGCGCGTACGGCGATCTCCGCGAGGCCCTTCGTGATCGCTGGCATCAGCCCGTTCGTGCCGCGCTGGTGCCCGGCCTCCATGCCGCACTCGCGCTTGACGACCCTGGGATTCTCGGCGTGTGCCTGTGCGGATCCGGCCCGTCTGTCGCGGCGCTCGTGGTCGACGGCGCTGAGACGGCGGCGGGGCGCCTGACGGATATTTACCGGTCTCTCGGCCTGACGTGTACGATCAGAAGGCTGTCGGCGCATGCGCCGCTGCCGCAGGAATCAGGAACATGAACTTCAGCCTTCGATGTCATCTCTGCCAGGCCAGCTTCCCCGCGACCGCGCTGTGGGTCTGCGACAAGTGTCTCGGGCCGCTGGAAGTCACCTACGACTACGACGCCATCGCGCAGCGCCTCTCCCGCGCGACGATCGAAAGCCGCCCGCGCAATCTCTGGCGCTATCGTGAGCTGTTGCCTATCGCGGGAGAACCGCTGACGGGCATGCACTCGGGATTCACACCGCTGGTACGCGCCGACCGCCTGGCGCAGCGGCTGGGCGTCAGCGAGCTCTACGTGAAGGACGATTCCGTCAATCACCCGACCTGCTCCTACAAGGACCGTGTCGTGTCCGTGGCGGCCACGCGAGCCGTCGAGCTCGGGTTCACGACGTTCGCGTGCGCATCCACAGGGAACCTCGCCGGCAGCGTCGCCGCACACGCCGCGCGGCTGGGCCTCTCCTGCTGCGTCTTCATCCCCGATGATCTCGAGGCGGGAAAGATCGCGGGAGCCAGCATCTATCGGCCCCGGATCATTGCCGTGCGCGGCACCTACGACGACGTGAACCGCCTGTGCACGCAGGTCGCAGACAAGTATGGGTGGGGGTTCGCGAACATCAACCTGCGCGCTTACTACGCCGAGGGGGCCAAGACCTATGGCTTCGAAATCGCCGAGCAGCTTGGCTGGACATTCCCCCGGCACGTCGTCTCTCCTGTCGCCGGCGGAACGCTGCTGCCGCGTATCCTCAAGGGATTCGAGGAACTTCAGCGGGTCGGCCTGGTGGAGGGGCCGCTCCCCGCGATCCACGCCGCGCAGGCGGCCGGGTGCTCCCCTGTCGTGAATGCGCTCGAATCAGGTGCCGAGTTTCCCGATCCAGTCAGGCCGCAGACAGTGGCCCGATCGATCGCCATCGGCAACCCCGCGGACGGATTCCAGGTGCTGCGGTCTGTACGCGCCACGGGAGGCGCGGGAGCCGCGGTCGGAGAGGATGAGATCATCGCCGGCATGCAGCTCCTCGCGGAAACGGAAGGCATCTTCACCGAACCGGCGGGAGGCGTCACGGTTGCGGCGACGAAGCAGCTGATCGAGCGGGGCGCCATTCCGCGCGATGAGTCGATCGTCATCTGCGTGACGGGCAACGGGTACAAGACCATTGAGGTGCTCGCGGGTCGTGGCGTCGAACCGACACGCATCGGCCGGTCGTTCGCGGAGTTCGAAGTGATTCAGTCGGACTGGAGGACAGTATGACGGGCGTGATACTGAGAACGGCTCTGGTGTTCGTGTGTGTCGCGTGTGCATCGGGTGCAGTCGGTGCCGGCAGGCCGGAAGCGCCCGCGCAGTCACCGGCGACCGAAGGTGACGTGCTGAAGAAGTTCCAGGCGCGGATAGACACCTACATGGAGCTGCACAACCGGTTGGAAAAGGAATCGCGCGAGCGCGGACCGGCCGACAGCCCGGAGCAGCTTCGTGCGTCGCAGAAGGCGCTGGCAGCGAAAATCCTCGCGGCGCGCAAGAACCCCAGGCAGGGTGACATCTTCTTCCCGGATGCGCGGACGGTGCTCAGGGCGCGCCTGCGTCGAGTGCTCCAGGGGCCCAACGCGGCCGAACTCAAGAAGAGCATGGAGGGGCCGACGCGCATGCTGTTTCGCGTCCATGCGGAATACCCGGT
>DATLXP010000130.1:0-14255 GCA_035575695.1 Vicinamibacterales bacterium | reverse complement strand
TCTAGAGGTATTTGGAGGTCTTCAGCCACTTCGCGTCCGGGGAGTACGCGAACAGCAAGCTGCCGTTTTTCACGGCGTCGATCAGCGGGCGGCTGATCTCCGGGCGTAGCGCGGGGCACCCGAGGGAGCGGCCGAGAAAACCCTGCGCCAGGGCCGCACCGGCGTTCACGTACTCGGCGGCATGCATCACGATCGCACGCTCGCGGGCGCGGTCGTTGATTCCGGGCTCCAGCCCGTCCAGCCGAAGCGAGTAGCCATGCTTTCCGATATAGGTCTCGGCGGTCCGATACAGGCCGAGGCTGGAACGGAAGCTCTCGGGTTCATTCGAGAATGAGGTCGCCATCGTCCGGCCGCTGCCTCGTCCGTGGGAGACGAGGTCTTCGAAGAGCAGCGCGCGCGTGCGCAGGTCGTACACCCACATGCGCCGGTTCGTCGAAGGCTGCGAGAAGTCGATGACGGTCAGCGTCGCGGGATCCACGACATCGCCGCGCTCGACCGCCGTGGCGGCAGCGCGCAGCGCCATCGCAAACACTTCAGGCTTGATTGCCCCAAGCGTGGCGTCCTGCCAGGCAGAGGCTTCGAAGATCGAACCGCTCGCTCGAACTAGCTCTGCTGTTTCACCGACCAGGGTGACGACGGCGTCTCCCACGAAAGACTCGACAGTGGCGGCCGCCGGCCTGTCACTGAGTCCGAGGGTCAGAACAGCCGCCGCCGCCAGCGTCAAGACGAGCGTGGCGGCACGGGTAGAGAGTGAAGTCTTGATGAACATAATGGTTGGGGTAGCGGTCGATGTCGCCACGGCCGCGTAACAACCAGTATGCCAGTCGATTCGGGCAATGCAAGCTGAGGCGTTTTTTGCCAGCTCAGCCTGGAGCCCTCAGCCGTGGTATCGCTATTTCCAGCCGGTGGACTTGCGCGTGAAGCGCGCGGGGATGGCGGGCTTAGCGGCTTCAGGGGGAGCGTCGGGTTCCCCGGACGCCTCAGCGATCTCGCGCTCCAGCTCGGCGGCATTGGGCAGTCCCGAGAGCTGGTCCACGTAGACGAGCGAATGTTGCGACGGGATATCGAATTTTCTGTTGCAGCTCGTGCAGGCCACCTGGTCGTCGAGACGCAGCAGATAATCGCGCAGCTTGGCGAACTTCGCGCGGTCCGCGTCGTCGGCACCGCCTGGGAGGCGTTCCTTCTTCGTGCGGCGCATCCACCGGATTGAGTACTCGCCAGACCGGCGACACTTGGGGCACTGGTAACTCGCCTGTCGAGTTTCCGGCCTTTCGGAGAAGAAGGCGCGTTCGTCGAGACTCATGCACCCATAGTAGCGCGGTGGGGGGGCTACTTCTTCGGGCTCTTCTTCGGGCGCTCGATCACCGCCGAGGCGGAAGCCTTCGTCAGCGGCTTCGAGCCGGGGCGGAAGCCGTTCTGCTGGAGCATGTAGGCGACGAGGTTCACGGCCTCCTTCTCGGTCACCGTCGCCGATCCATCATTCGGCATCGTCAGCGCAATGAGGGTGACGAGCTCGTTCAGCGGACGGCCTGTCCAGTTCTCGAAAAACGGTTCGTCGCCGAGCGGGAGGTCCTTCGGTTTCTTCTTCGCCGGCACCGTGAACGCATGGCAATCGGCGCAGATCTTGTCGAACTGCTTTTTCGCACCGGCGGCCTGAGCCCTGGTGTACACGCCGTCGTTGGTGGTTTTGGGCTGACTGAAGGCAGCCCCGGCCCCTGCAGCGGTCATCCACATGCCCGCCGAGCACGCCAGGAGCAAAGGAAATATTGCACGCATGGGACGTTGCGTCATTTCCAGCTGAACCCGTGCTTGCTGAGTGGCAGCGAGCGGACGCGGATCCCTGTCGCTGCAAAGAGCGCGTTGGTCACGGCCGGCAGAACAGGCGGCAGCGGCGGCTCGCCAAGCCCGGTCGGGTTGTTGTCTGACGTGAGGAAGTGCACTTCGATCTCCGCCGGGGCCTGACGCATCCGCATGACGGGATACTCGCCGAAGTTCCCCTGCGTGACCTGCCCGCCCTCCACGGTGATCTCCAGCATCAGCTGGCTCAATCCATCGATGACGGCGCTGTGTACCTGGCTCTCCGCGTTGAGTGGATTGATGATCTGACGCCCGACGTCACCAGCGACCCACACCTTCTTCACCTTGATCCGTTTGGTCGCGTCGACCGCGACCTCCGCGACTTCGGCGAAGTATCCGAGGTGGCTGAAATGAAACGCGACCCCCATGCCGGTGCCCTTTGGCAGCGTCCGCTTGCCCCATGCGGACTTTTCCGCCACGAGCTTCAACACGCTGATCATGCGGTCGGCGTTGAACGCCGCCCCCCCGCTCGACGCCGGGAGAGGCACGTTCGACAGCAGGTCGAGCCGGAACTGAACCGGATCCTTGCCGGCCGCAAGCGCGAGCTCGTCGAGAAACGACTGAAACACGAACGACAGCGCACACGCGCCTGGCGCGCGATGCGCCCCGGTGGTGACGCCGAGCGGCATCATCGATTCGTGCGTGGCGAAGTTCGGAATGAAGCGCGCCGGGAACTCGGATGCACCAAGCCTCGACGACGCGGCGGGGCGCGGGCCCGCCGCCTGCCCGGTTTGAGCATTGGCGGTCAACGGCGGCGCACCGGCCACGCTGAACGAGACGAAGTGATTACGCCACGCGACGAGCTTTCCGGACGCGCCCACTCCAGCCTTGAGGAAGTGATATCCAGCCGGGCGAAAGATTTCCTGCCGCATTTCGTCTTCGCGCGACCACCGCAACTGCACCGGCGCGCCCACGGTCTTCGCGATGACGGCGGCCTCGACGACGTAGTCGTTATACAGGCGGCGTCCGAAGCTGCCACCCATGCGTGGGAGGTGCACGGTGACGTCCTCGGGCTTGATGCCCATCGCGGTTGCGAGCGTGTCCACGACTCCGCCGGGCTGCTGCGTGCCGGCCCACATTTCGAGCTTGCCGTT
The DNA here is from genome assembly GCA_035575695.1 of Vicinamibacterales bacterium. Taxonomy (GTDB): domain Bacteria; phylum Acidobacteriota; class Vicinamibacteria; order Vicinamibacterales; family 2-12-FULL-66-21; genus JACDCA01. The sequence continues at coordinate 11,304 of DATLXP010000130.1, read as the reverse complement.
CTTGAATGACGCGGTGGCGTTCGGCGGCTCCATCGGCGCGTGCGCGAGGAACGGATACTCGTATGCCGCTTCGACCACCTTCGCGGCGCTTGCGAGGGCCGCGTCGGCATCGCCGTCCTTACGCGACGTGCTGTGCGGCGCTTCTTTCGACAGCTCCGCGGCGCGCGTGGAGAACGTGGCGCTGTTGTCGGTCACCGCGAGCCCGTCGTCCCACTTGACGTCCAGCTGTTTGCGCGCGGTTTCCGCATACCACCAGCTGTCGGCGACGACGGCGACGCCGCTCATGGAACCGCCGCCGTGGCTTTCCGGCACGATGAACGCGTGTCGCACGCCGGGCAGCGCCTTGATGGCATCGAGGTTCGCGCTGATCGCCTTGCCGCCGATGACCGGGCTGCGCTGATACACCGCGTACAGCATGCCGGGGATCTTGATGTCGCTCCCGAAGAGCGGCTGTCCGGTGACGATCTTGTGGTTGTCGACGCCGGGGATCGGCTTGCCGATGATCCTGTAGGTCTTCGGATCCTTGAGCGTCAATGTCGCGGGATCGGGCGGTGCGCCTTTGGCGGCGGCGGCCGCGAACTCTCCGTACCCGGCGGAGCGATTCGAACCGGCATGCACGAGGCGTCCGGGAGTCGTCGTGATCTCCGCGGCCGGCACGCTCCAGGCCTGCGCTGCCGCCGTGATCAGCATCTGTCGCGCGGCACCGCCGACGCGCCGCATCGGCTCCCAGTTGCTCGGCGTGGCGAAGCTGCCGCCGGCCGACTGGCCGCCGTATTTCGCGGCATCCAGGTCCCCCTGCTCGATGCGGACGTTCTTCCACTCGACATCGAGCTCCTCCGCGATCAGCATCGGGAGCATGACTTTCACGCCCTGCCCGATCTCGGGGTTCTTGGCGACGATGGTGGCGATGCCGTTGGCGTCGATGGAGACGAACGCGTTCGGCTCGAGCGGCGGTGGCGCGGGCCGCCCGGCCTGCTGCGTGAATGCGCTGAGGGGCTCGAAGTAGCTCGCCAGCATGAAGCCGCCGCCCGCGATGGCGGTGGCTCGGAGGAAGTTGCGGCGGTCGAGCGTCAGTGTCATGGTCATTTCGTCTCCGACGTCGACGTGGTCCCGCTCACCGAACGGACAGCCTCGTGAATGCCCTGGCGGATCCGGATGTAGGTGCCGCACCGGCACAGGTTCGCGTTCATCGCCGTATCGATGTCGGCGTCGGTCGGTTTCGGGCGCGAGGTCAGCAGCGCAGCGGCCGCCATGATCTGCCCCGACTGGCAGTAGCCACATTCGGGGACGTCCAGCTTTTCCCACGCCTTCTGCAGCGGGTGCGATCCGTCAACCGAGAGCCCCTCGATCGTCGTGATCGCCGCCCCCGCGACGTTCTTGACCGGCGTCTGGCATGCGCGCACGGCTCGTCCTCGCAGGTGCACCGTGCAGGCGCCGCACTGGCCTGTCCCGCACCCGTATTTGGTGCCGTGCAGATTCAAGACGTCACGCAGCACCCACAGCAGTGGCATGTCCGGCGGCACGTCGACAGTGGTGGCTTTTCCGTTGACGGTGAACGTGAGGGGCATGGGCGAATTATAGGCGAAACTCGTTGCCGCCATCATGAGCCTGTGAAAGTGCCAGCGCCTGGCAGTCTGGCATCTTGAGAATTCACGGCAACCGTGTACAACTGCGACATGGCGCCCATTCTGATCGTGCTTCTCGCCCTCGCCACGCCTGACCAGGCGCGGCCCCCCCAGCGCCGACCTGTACCGGCACCGGGCCGTCCCCACACGACCGCGCTGACCCTGGCCGACATGGCAAACAAGCAAGCGGTGGTCAACACCTCCGCCGGGACGTTTGTCATCGACCTGAAGCCGGAGCTCGCCCCCAATCACGCCGGGTATTTCATCAAACTGGCGCGCGAAGGGGCGTATGACGGTACGGTCTTCCACCGGATCATCCGGCACGGCATCATTCAGGGGGGCGACCCGCTGTCGAAGGATCCGGCCAAAGCCGGGCTGTACGGCACGGGCGGCCTCGGCATGCTGAAGGCCGAGCTGTCGGGCGAGCGCGCCACGCGCGGGGCTGTGGCGGCGGTGATCCAGCCGGGCAAGCCCGACAGCGCAGGGGCCCAGTTCTTCGTCTGCGTCAGTGACCAGCCGGCACTCGATGGGAAGTACACGATTTTCGCCCGAGTCTCGGAAGGCATGGACGTCGTGACGAAGATCTCCGAGACCGAGACGTCCTCTGACGGGAAGCCCCTCTCCAGGGTCGCGATCGTGTCGATGACCATCCGCGACACGCCTCCTGCGGAGCCCGATCCTTTTTCGACGGAAACAGCCGCGCAGCTTGGGGCGTATCGGGTAGTGCTCGACACCAGCGCCGGTCCGATCACGGTCGAGCTGTTCGCAGACAAGGCCCCCGAGCACGTCCGCAACTTCCTGCGCCTCGCGCAGGCAGGCGTGTATGACGGCACCGCGTTTCATCGCGTCGTGAAAGGGTTCGCCGTGCAGACGGGATCGGTCACGAGCCGGGGGCCGCTGACGGAGAAGCAGCAGAAATTCGTCGGGCCGTTGAAGCCGGAGTTCAACGACACGAAGCACGTGAAAGGCATCGTGTCGATGGCGCGGGGGGATGACCCTGGCAGCGCCACGACATCCTTCTTCATCGTCACCGCCGCCGCCCCGACGCTGGACGGGAAGTACACGGCGTTCGGCCGGGTCGTTGAAGGACTCGCGGCTGTCGATGCGATCGAGCAGGCGCCGGTGACCGGTGAGGCGCCGGTCACGCGCATCGACCTGAAGTCCGTCAGGGTTGTGGCTCCGTCTAAATAACCTGAATCTGGTCGTCAACAGGAGTTCGCATGCGTCAGGTGTGTCGTCTCGTCGTCGTCACCGCCCTCGTGGCCGTGTCACTGCCGGTGGTGGTGTCGAACCGCACGATGGACGACTGGTCACAGTGGCGTGGAAAAAACCGTGACGGCGTGTCGTCCGAGCGCGGCCTGCTGAAACAATGGCCGGCCGGGGGGCCGCGTCTCGCCTGGGCCGCCAAGGGGGCAGGCGAGGGGTACTCGTCGCTTGCGGTCGCGGGAGGCAAGGTCTACACGCTCGGTGCGCGCGGCAGCACCGAATACGTGATGGCGTTCGACGAGGCCACCGGCAGGAAGCTCTGGGAGGTGGCGAGCGGCGCGCGGTTCAGCAATGATCGTGGCGATGGTCCCCGGGGGACGCCGAGCGTGGACCGCGGGCAGGTCTACGCGTACGGAGCGAGCGGCGACCTGACAGTGCTGGATGCGGCCAGCGGAAAGGCCGTGTGGAAGATCAACGTGCTCCAGAAGTTCGGCGGCGGCAACATCCAGTGGGGCTTGAGCGAATCACCGCTCGTGATGGCCGACCGCGTACTCGTCAACGCCGGGGGGCCAAACGCCTCCATCGTGGCCGTGAGCCGGAAGGATGGCGCCGTCCTCTGGCGCAGCCAGAGTGATGAAGCGGGCTATTCGTCCGCGGTGCTCCATGAATTCCAGGGCACGCCTCAGGCCATTTTCTTCACGGCCACCCGCGGGGTCGCCGTCGATGCTCGCGACGGCCGGCTGCTCTGGAGCTACGGCAAGGCATCCAACCGGACGGCGAACGCCGCGACCCCGATCGCACGCGGCAACAAGGTCTTCTTCTCGTCGGATTACGGGACTGGCGCCGGGCTCGTCACGCTCGCGGCGTCGGGTAAAGAGATCACCGCCACGGAGGCCTACTTCACCCGCGACATGCGCAATCACCACTCCAGCTCGGTGCTGATCGGCGACCACCTCTACGGGTTTTCGAGCGCGATCCTGACCGCCATGAAATTCGACACCGGCGAGGTCGCCTGGCGCGACCGGAGCGTCGGCAAAGGGTCGGTCGTCTCTGCCGATGACCGGCTCTATCTGTTCAGCGAACGAGGGGTGGTGGCGCTGGCGGAAGCGAGCCCCACCGCCTACAAGGAGCACGGCCGGTTCGAGATCAAGACCGGTTCCCTGCCGACCTGGAGCCATCCCGTCGTCTCGAACGGCAAGCTCTACATCAGAGACCAGGACAACATTTACGCGTACGACGTCAAAGGGCAGTAGGGGACAGCCACCTTTCGACCTCATGCGTCAAAAGGTGGCTGTCCCCTCCGGCTTGGGCCATAATTGAATGTTGGCCCATGGGCCGGAAAGGTTACTCAGGTAGGTTTTGGCAGATACACGTCTCAAGATCGCGGTTTTCATCGATTTCGACAACATCGAGATCGGCGTCAAAAGCACACTCAATACACAGTTCGACATCGGCCTCGTCCTCGAAGCGCTCAAGGAGCGCGGGGATGTCGTCTCCAAGATTGCCTACGGCGACTGGACGCGGGCCGGCGACTACAGCCGCTCGCTGACGCAGCACGCCACCAAGCTCGTGCAGCGCAATCTCACGCCCGGCGGAGACAAGAACGGCGCGGACATCAATCTGGCCCTCGATGCGCTGGAGATGGCGTTCACCCACCCGCACATCAACGCCTATGTCATCGTCGGCGGCGACAGCGACTTCATCACGCTCGTCGAGAAACTGAAGCAGTACGACAAACAGATCTTCGTCGTCGGCGGCCGCGCGTTCACGAGCTTCGTGATGCAGCGCAACTGTCACGAGTTCATCGCCTACGAGAACCTGCTTGGCTCGCGCCGTTCGTCGTCGGACCGCGGTGGACGCCAGGGCGGATCGGTCACGCAGGCCCCGATCGAGCAGGTCGTGCCGCTCATGCGCCGGGCCCTGAAGGTCCTGACGGACCGCGAGGTCTCACCGCAGCTGGGGCTGCTCAAGAGCACGCTCCTTCAATTGGACTCGACCTTCTCGGAGCGCACGTACGGCGTCAGCAGCTTCCGCGACTTCGCCCAGAAGCTTGCGGCGGCCGGTTACGTCACGGTGAAGGAATCAGGACGCAACGTGCTCGTCGAGCTCGCCGAGAACCCGCCCACGTCTCCTGCGCAGGACGACGTCAAGGCCGAACAGAAGGAACCGCGCGAAGACCCGCAGGAGCCGCGCCCGGGCCGCGAGGAGCGCCAGCCGCGCGAGGACCGTCGCCCGCGTGGCGGTCAGCGCGAGGGGCAGCCGGCGCCGGACGCGGCGGGCGCCGCGGCGCCGCGCACGGCCGACGGCATCCGCGAAGTGCGACGGCTGTTCCAGGGGGCGCAGAATCCGCCGCGCTGGCCCATGTATATCCGGCAGGCGAAGCAGTTCATGCGCAACGTGGACGCGACGTTTGACGAACGCAAGTTCGGTTTCTCGAGCCTCGTGGATCTGCTCCGCGCGTGTCAGCGTGACGGGCTGTTCCGGATGGAGCGCGACCGCCAGGGCGTGATCCGTCTCTTCCCCGGGACGGTCATGCAGGGCGGAGTTGAAGGAGCGGTCGCCAGCGAGCAGCCGGCGGGGATTGCGGCACCACGCGCACCCCGTCCGTGGCAGCCGGGTGATGACATCCCCGACATCCACGAAGCGGACCGGCCCGACCCTCCGATGGCAGACGTCGTCGAAGGGGATGTCGTCCAGGAGATGGAAACGCCTCTCGTGATCGACGCGGAGCCGGAGCCGCAGGAAGAGGCGGCGCCGGTCAGCAAGGGACGCGGACGTGCGCCACGTGCCAGGTCGGCGGCCGCCCCGAAGGCGCCGCGCGAGGCGAAGGCTCCGCGCGCAAAGAAAGCCCCGGGTACCGCAAAGGCCCGGACGCCGCGCGCCAAGAAAAGTACGGAGTAGGCCCGACCTTCAGGTCGGGCGTGTCGGTAGTCAGGCCGGGCGTGTCGGCAGTCGGCCTCTGTCAGTCGAACGGCAGACGAGGCTCGTCGGTTTCTTCAAGCGTCTCAGGATCCACCAGGTTGTGAACGCTCGCGCCGAGTAATCGGACCGGGCGTTCCCCCGCTTCGGTTTTCTTCAACAGCATGACGGCCCGGCGCGCGATGTCATCAACATCGCGCGTGGCCTCGGCCGTGTGGCTCCGGGTGATCGTCGTGAAGTCCGAGTAGCGGACCTTGATCGACACCGTCCGGCAGAGCAGCGACTTCTTGTCCAGCCACGCTGCCGACTCGCGCGCCATCTCGTCGATCGCGGACTGAATCTGGACGAGGTCGGTCAGGTCGCTCGCAAATGTGTTCTCGCTGCCTGACGACTTCGGCTCGTGCTCCGGCTGGACGGGGCGCTCGTCGATACCATCGGCAAGCTGACGCAGCCATTCAGCGCCGCTGCCTACGGCGTCGCGCAGGAGCTGCGGGTCCGCCGTCCGGATCTCGACGAGCATGGTGATCCCGCGCTCGCGGAGTCGTTCGGCCGTCACGGGTCCGACGCCCCACAACGCATCGACCGGGAGACCCTGGAGGAAGCGTTCCACGCGCTCCGGTGCGATCACCGTCAGGCCGTCCGGTTTCTTCCAGGCGGACGCAATCTTCGCGAGAAACTTGTTCGGCGCAACGCCCGCAGATGCCGTCAGTCCCGTGGCTTCCTTGATGTCACGTTTCAAACGCGCCGCCACGGTCCTGCCCAGCGTCTCTCCCCACGCGTTCTCCGTGACGTCGAGATACGCCTCGTCCAGCGACAGGCCTTCGACGAGCGGCGTGACCGACCTGAAGAGCGCGAAGACCTTCTGCGAGACCTCGCGATACTTCGAGAAGTCGGGGCGCACGATCATGAGACCGGGGCACAGCCGTACCGCCCGCGACATCGGTATGGCGGACCGCACCCCGAACTTTCTGGCTTCGTAGCTCGCCGCAGCGACGACGCCGCGTCCGCCGGGGCTCCCGCCGACCGCCACGGGTTTGCCGCGCAGCGCCGGATCGTCACGCTGCTCGACCGACGCGTAGAAGGCGTCCATGTCGATATGGAGGATGCGGCGGAAAGGCACCATCCGCATTTTCGCAGCAAATGCGCGCGACGGTAAGCTTAGGAGATGGACTACGTGAATCTCGGCCGGACGAGGCTCAAGGTCTCGCGTATCTGCCTGGGCACCATGACCTATGGCACGTCGGCATGGCGTCCATGGATCCTCGACGAAGAGCCATCACGTCCATTCATCAAGCGGGCCCTCGAGCTCGGGATCAACTTCTTCGACACAGCCGACATGTATTCGCTCGGCGTCTCGGAAGAGGTCGTCGGCCGTGCCCTCAGAGACTTCGCGCGTCGTGACGACGTGGTCATCGCCACCAAGGTGTTCTATCCGATGAGCGACGATCCCCACGATCGGGGTCTCTCCAGGAAGCACATCCTCTCGGCCATCGACAACTCTCTGAGACGCCTGGGGACGGATTACGTCGACCTCTACCAGATCCACCGCTGGGATCCGCTGACGCCGATCGAGGAGACGCTGGGGGCGCTCGATGAGGTCGTCCGGTCGGGCAAGGCGCGATACATCGGCGCCTCGAGCATGATGTCGTGGCAGTTCGCCAAGGCGCTCCACGCGTCGGACCGGCTCGGTCTCGCGCGGTTCGTGTCGATGCAGAACCACTACAACCTGGTGTACCGGGAGGAGGAGCGGGAGATGATTCCGCTCTGCCTCGACGACGGCATCGGCATCATTCCGTGGAGTCCGCTTGCGCGCGGCTTTCTGGCCGGCAACCGGCGCACGACGCAGGACGGCGACACGCATCGCTCGAAGACCGACGGATTTGCGCACGCTCTGTATTACGCGCCAGAGGACTTCACCGTGGCGGAGCGGGTAGGAGAGGTCGCGAAAGCACGAGGGGTCTCAGCGGCGCAGGTCGCGCTTGCGTGGGTGCTGCAGAAGCCCGGCATCACCGCGCCTATCGTGGGCGCGACCAGGATGCCCCAGCTCGAAGAGGCTGTCGCGGCGGTCGACCTGCGACTGAGTGATGACGAGATGACGCGGCTCGAAGAGCCGTACGTGCCGCACCGCGTCCTGATGTAAGGGCTCCGATCACCAGCAGTAACTCCCTCGTGTTTCCTTGATTGGCTCCGCGCCCTCGTCGTGCTCTGCGGTGAATGGATGCTGATTCGCCCGTAGAATCCTGGGTATGAAGAGAACCGCGCTCGTCGCCTTTCTCGCGCTGGCATTCTGCGTTTCAGGATTCGCCCGGTCGAAGGGCGCGCTGGTGATCGTCGGTGGTGGCGGCACGACCGACGCGATCGTCACCCGGACCCTGGAACTGGCGGGGGGCAGGCGGGCGGCCGTGGTGGTGCTGCCGCAGTCGTCCACACTCGAGGGAGCCGGCGACAGATCGGTGAAGATGTGGCTCGACGCCGGAGCGACGTCCGCAAAGACGGTCGGCTTCAAGGACCCTGGCGCCCGGGCCGCCCTCGAGGCCGCGACCCTCATCTGGATTCCCGGGGGGGACCAGAACCGCTTCATGCAGGCGATAGAGGACACGGGGATGGATGAGGTGATCCGGACGGCGTACCGGAACGGGGCGGTCGTCGGCGGGACGAGCGCCGGGGCGGCCCTCATGGCCGAATGGATGATGACGGGCGACGCGGACCTGCAGGCGCTCGTCGCCGGGCGCACCGTGCTCAAGAAGGGGCTTGCCCTCTGGCCTGGGGCGTTGATCGATCAGCACTTTCTCACGCGGCAACGGACCAATCGTCTGCTCAGCGCAGTCATGGAACGGCCGACGCTCGTGGGCGTTGGCATCGACGAGGCTACGGCTGTCATCGTCCGAGGCCAGAGGATCGACGTCATGGGACGGAGCGCGGTCGTGATTTTCGATGCGCGGGGCGCGAAGGTGGAGCGGATCGAGCCTGGAGATAACACCGCGGGCACCAATGTGAAGCTCAGCGTCCTCCGCGAGGGCATGTCGTATTCGCTAAAGTAATGCGAGCCGCTGTTCCATCCCCTCTGAGAGTTTCCTGAACGCCCGATACGATCTGCCGAGGGCGTGCTCCCCTGGCGTGTCGATCAGGTAGTGGCGTCGACGCCGGCCGCCCCGTTCGGTCGTGGGGTTTCCGACATAGGACCGCACCATCCCCTTCTTCTCCAGGCGCTGGAGCGTGACGTACACGACACTGACGGGCAGTTCGCGGCCGGTCCGTTCCTGGATGTCCCGGCGCATGGACGCGCCCCACGTCCCGTTCCCAAGTCGTAGCAGCGTAAGGAGTACGACCTGCTCGAACTCGCCAAGGATCGACGCGTAGTAGTCCTGGATATGTTTCACAAAGTTAACTATATATGAAGAAAAACTGGCTCCTACGGCGGTTTGCGCTTGAAGCGCGCCCGGGCGGTGTCCATAATGGCGGCTTACGCCGGCCTTCATATCCTTCCCGGGTCCGCTTCAGAAAGGACAGTCGCTCATGGGTGCCTCATCGTCCAACGACGCCATCCGCAGCATCACCAGCTGGGGGATGTCGCTTGCGCCGCGCACCGCGGCGGCAAGTCCGAAGAAACCGACCGAAGAGTTCGGATCGCTCACGTTCAACGACGAGGTGCAGCGCGACCGCCTGCCGAAGGATGTCTACCGCGCCTTGCGCCGTGCCGTCGCACAGGGTGAAGCGATCGATCCGACCGTCGCCGACATCATCGCGAGCGCGCTGAAGGACTGGGCGGTCGAGCACGGGGCCACGCACTACACGCACTGGTTTCAGCCGCTCACCGGGATCACCGCAGAGAAGCACGACTCGTTTCTCACGATCTCCGCCGATGGTCGTGCCGTCGCGGAGTTCGCCGGCAAGGAACTGGTCAGGGGTGAGCCGGATGCGTCGAGTTTTCCGTCCGGCGGCATGCGTTCCACCTTCGAAGCCCGCGGCTACACCGCCTGGGATCCGTCGAGCCCCCCCTGGCTGCTCAACACCTCGCACGGCACCACGCTCGTGATCCCGACCGCCTTCGTGAGCTGGACCGGCGAGGCGCTCGACAAGAAGACGCCCTTGCTGCGTTCGATGGAGGTCCTGTCGACACAGGCCGTCCGCATCCTGAGGCTGTTCGGGTCCAGGGCGCAGCGCGTCACCGCCACCTGCGGACCGGAGCAGGAGTACTTCCTGGTCGACCGGCAGTTCTATTTCAATCGGCCGGACCTGATCAACGCAGGCCGCACACTCTTCGGCGCGCGACCTCCGAAGGGGCAGGAGATGGAGGACCACTACTTCGGGGCCATCCCTGACCGCGTGCTGGCGTTCATGATGGAAGTGGAGCGGGAGCTCTCTCGCGTCGGCGTGCCCCTCAAGACGCGTCACAACGAGGTCGCCCCCGGGCAGTTCGAGGTCGCGCCGATCTTCGAGAATGCCAACGTCGCCACCGATCACCAGATGATGACGATGGAGATGTTGCGGAGGATCGCGCCGAAGTACGGCCTCGCGTGCCTGATGCACGAGAAGCCGTTTGCCGGCGTCAACGGGTCCGGCAAGCACCTGAACTGGAGCATGAGCGACGAGGTCGGGACCAACCTGCTCAACCCGGGCGACACGCCGCACGAGAACATCCAGTTCCTGGTCTTCTGCGCCGCCGTGCTGCGCGCGGTGAACAAGTTCCAGGGGCTCCTGCGCTTCAGCATCGCCAGCGCCGGCAACGACCATCGCCTCGGGGCCAACGAAGCGCCGCCGGCGATCATCTCGATCTTTCTCGGCGACCAGCTGACCGACATCTTCCAGCAGATCGAGAAGGCGGGTAGCGCCAAGACGACCAAGAGCGGCGGGATCCTCGACATCGGTGCCGCGGTCCTGCCGAAGCTGCCGCGGGACGCCGGCGACCGGAACCGCACGAGTCCGTTTGCGTTCACCGGCAACAAGTTCGAGTTCCGGGCCGTCTCTTCGAACCAGAGCATCGCCTTTCCGAACGTCGTCCTCAATCTGGCCGTCACCGACTCGCTCGACTACTGCGCGACGGAGCTCGAGAAGGGGCTCAAGGACGGCAAGAAGCTCCAGGCTGCCGTGAAGTCGCTCCTGACGAAGCTGATCAAGGAGAATAAGCGGATCATTTTCAACGGCAACGGCTACTCGGACGACTGGCAGAAAGAAGCGGCCAAGCGCGGCCTGCTGAATCACCGGACGTCGGTTGATGCCTACGGCGAGGCGCTGAAACCGGACGTCATCAAGGCGTTCGAGAAATATGGCGTCCTGAACGAACGTGAGGTCCACGCGCGCTACGAGGTCGCCGTCGAGCAGTACAACAAGACGGTCAATGTCGAAGGGCAGCTCATGGTGCTCATGGCCAACCGCTACATCCTGCCGGCGGGATACGCCTACCAGAAGCAGCTTGCGGACAACGTCGCGGCGGTGAAGGCGGCCGGCGCTTCAGCGAAGGAAACGAAGCGGATGCTCGACCAGATCTGCACGCTCACCGACGCCTGCAAAACGCGGGTCGACCATCTGCAGACACTCCTGGACCACGAGACGA
>DATLXP010000129.1:0-5143 GCA_035575695.1 Vicinamibacterales bacterium | reverse complement strand
TGATCTCCTTCACCGTGCCCGCGACGCTCGACGGCACTTCGATCGTGGCCTTGTCGGTCTCGAGCTCGAGCACCGGCTGGTCCTTCGCGAGCGTGTCGCCCGGCTTGACCAGAATCCGCACGACATCTCCCGCACTGACGTTCTCGCCGAGCTCGGGAATCTTGAATTCAATCGCCATAGTTAGCTCTTGGCCGGGTTCTTCTTGTCCGGGTCGATCCCGAAATCCTTGATGGCCTGCGCGACCACCTTCCCGTCGATCTCCCCGTTCTGCGCGAGCTCGGCGAGCGTCGCCAGCGCGATGAACCGCGACTCGACTTCGAAGAACTCACGCAGTTCCTTCCGCGCTTCGCTCCGGCCGAAGCCGTCGGTCCCGAGCGACCGCACCCGGCGCGGCATCCAGCGATCGATCGACGCGGGCAGGACCTTCAGGTAGTCCGATGCCGCCACGATGACACCCTGCGTGTCCTTCAGACACTCCGTCACATACGGCACCTTCGGCTTGTCGCCGGGGTGCAGCATGTTCCACCGATCGCAGCCGTGTGCATCGCGATAGAGCTCGCCGTAGCTCGTGACGCTCCACACGTCGGCCGCGACACCGTACTTCTCCAGCAGCGTCGCCGCGGCGACCACCTCGTTGAGGATCGTGCCGCTGCCAAGCAGCTGCGCCTTCGACTTGGCCTTGACGTTGGTGGCCTTGCGCAGGCGATACATCCCCTTGAGGATCCCGTCGCGGGACCCTTCGGGCATGGCCGGCATCTCGTACTGCTCGTTCATCACGGTCAGGTAGTAGAAGATGCTCTCCTGATCGCGGTACATCCGGCGGATGCCGTCCTGGATGATGACCGCCAGCTCGTAGGCGTACGCGGGATCGTACGAGACGCAGTTGGGCGTCGCGAGCGAATACACGTGGCTCTGGCCGTCCTGGTGCTGCAGCCCTTCGCCGGCCAGCGTGGTGCGTCCGGCGGTGGCGCCGAGCAGGAAGCCACGCATCCGCGAGTCGGCACCGGCCCAGATCAGGTCGGCCACGCGCTGGAAGCCGAACATCGAATAGAAGATGAAGAAGGGAATCGTGTTGATGCCGTAGGTCGCATACGCGGTGCCCGCGGCAATGAACGACGAGAGCGAGCCCGCCTCCGTGATGCCTTCCTCGAGGATCTGCCCGTCCTTGGCTTCCTTGTAATAGAGGAGCGTGTCCATGTCGACCGGCTCGTACTTCTGTCCGACATGCGAGTAGATGCCGACGGCCCGGAAGAGCGACTCCATGCCGAACGTGCGCGCCTCGTCCGGCACGATCGGCACGATCAGCTCCCCGATCTCCTTGTTCCTCAAGAGCTGCGACAGGATCTTCACGAAGACCATCGTCGTGGACGCCTTGCGCCCCTCGGTGCCCTTGTAGAACTCCTCGAAGATCGGCTCGAGCGGCGCGTTGATCGGCTCGATCTTGACACTGCGAGAGGGGACGAACCCGCCGAGCGCCTTGCGCTTCTCGCGCAGGTATTCGAGCTCCGGGCTGTCGTCGGCGGGGCGGTAAAACGGTGCATCGGCGATCGCTTCGTCGGAGATCGGGATCCCAAAGCGGGTGCGGAACGACCGCAGGTCCGACTCGTTGAGCTTTTTCTGCTGGTGCGTGATGTTCTTGCCTTCGCCCGCTTCGCCGAGGCCGTACCCCTTGATCGTGCGCGCGAGGATGACGGTCGGCTGGCCGGTGTGCTCGGTGGCCGCCTTGTAGGCGTTGTAGACCTTCACGGGATCGTGGCCGCCGAGCCGCAGCTTCTTGAGCTGGTCGTCCGAGAGGTGCTTGACCATCTCGAGCAACCGCGGGTCGGTCCCGAAAAAATGCTCGCGCAGATAGGCGCCGTCCTCCACCGCGTACTTCTGGTACTGGCCGTCGACGACCTCGCCCATGCGCTTGGCGAGCAGGCCGTCGTGGTCCTTGGCGAGCAGAGGGTCCCAGTCGCTTCCCCAGATCACCTTGATGACGTTCCAACCTGCGCCGCGGAAGCCGGCTTCGAGCTCCTGGATGATCTGGCCGTTGCCGCGCACGGGACCGTCGAGGCGCTGCAGGTTGCAGTTGATGACGAAAATGAGGTTTTCGAGCTTCTCGCGCGACGCGAGGTTGATGGCCCCCAACGCTTCCGGTTCGTCGGTTTCGCCATCGCCGAGGAACGCCCACACCTTCTGTCTTGTCGGCTTCTTGAGGCCTCGATCTTCAAGGTAGCGCTGAAAGCGCGCCTGGTAGATCGCCATGATCGGCCCGAGCCCCATCGAGACGGTCGGAAATTCCCAGAAGTCCGGCATCAGCCACGGATGCGGATACGAGGAGAGTCCGCCGGTGGCGCTCAGTTCACGGCGGAAGTTGGCCAGCTGCTCGACCGAGATGCGCCCTTCGAGAAAGGCGCGGGCGTAGATGCCCGGCGAGGCATGCCCCTGGAAGTAGATGAGGTCCCCCTCCCCGTCCTTCTTGCCCCTGAAGAAGTGGTTGAAGCCCACCTCGTAAAGCGTGGCGGCCGACGCGTAGGTGGAAATGTGCCCGCCGATGCCGTCCGACACGCGGTTACTGCGCACGACCATCGCCATGGCGTTCCAGCGGACGAGGCTCTTGATGCGGCGCTCGATCTCCTGGCTGCCTGGAAGCGGCGTCTCGTCTTCGGGCCGGATCGAATTGACGTAGCCGGTGACGGCCGTGAACGGAAGGGCCACGCCGCCCATGCGGGCGTGATGACGAAGCGAGGCCAGCAGGCGCTGGACCCTGCCGCGGTCCCCCTGCTGAATGACGTAATCGAGCGATTCACGCCATTCACGTTGTTCCAGTGCTTCCATCTCGGAAGCGTCCTTCGGCACGGTATTCCTCATCGCTCTATGACCCTCAGGGGATGTCTCGGCTCTCTAACCCTCCTATTGTAGTCCGCATCTTGGCACCTTGGCACCCCGACCCGGCACGTCGTCGTGCCATAATCCGCTGCCGCCCCGGTCCGGGCGACTCAGACAAAGGAGCACTGATGAACACCGCCACCATGGCACTGGTCTTTGGCGTCGTCTTTCTTCTCGGAGGCATCGCGGGATTCTTTCCCTCACCGCCGCCCGCCGACGCCCTGCCGCTGACAGTGGCGCACGGCCACGGGCTGGCGCTCGGCCTGCTGCCGATCAACACGCTCCACAACGTCGTCCACCTGCTGTTCGGGGCACTGGGCATCGCGGCCGCGCGCGGCGCCCTCATGAGCGCCCGCGGTTATTTTCAACTCGTGGCCGTCGCGTACACGCTGCTGATCGTAATGGGCCTGATCCCGGCGACGCAGACCACATTCGGCCTGATTCCGATCTACGGCAACGATGTGTGGTTCCACCTGCTGCTGGCGGTGCCGGCGGCCTACTTCGGCTTTGTAGCACCAGGGCCCACGGCCACACCGCGCCGGGTCTGACTGAGGGTCACGCGCGGGGATCGGTCAGCCGCAGGCAGGCTACCAGCAGGTCGGCCTGCTGGTAGGGCTTCGCTATGTGGGTCTGAAAGCCGGCGTCCAGTGCGCGCTGCCGGTCCTCCGGCCGCGCATAGGCGGTGACGGCGACCGCCGGGATGTTCCCGCCCTGCGAGGCAGGCAGTAATCGGACCTGCCGGATCAGGTCATAGCCGTCCTCGTGGGGCATCCCGATGTCGCTGACAAGGAGGTCAAAGGGCTGGCGTCCAAGCGCTCCCAGCGCTTCGGCCGCCGAGCTCGCCACGACGACCTCCGCGCCGCGGCTGGTCAGGAGCCGCGACACGATCTCGCAGGTGTCCCAGTCGTCGTCCACCGCGAGGATCCTGAGACCGGCAAGTCCTGACGAGGGGAGCGCCGCACGGGATCCATCCACAGCGGGCTTCCCCGTCCACCCGGCCTGCGGCACGCCAGCAGGCTCGGAGGTGGCCGGCAGGACAACCCTGAAGGCCGCCCCCTGCCCCAGCCCCCTGCTGCTGGCAGTCACGGTGCCTCCCTGCAACGCTACCAGGCGTTTGACAAGGCTCAACCCCAGCCCGAGACCGCCGTGGGGACGCGTGCTCCCGCCGTCCGCCTGCCGGAACCGCTCGAAGATATAAGGGAGGAAGTCCGCGGCGATCCCTTCCCCCGTGTCGGTCACCGTGACGATGACCTGCGGGCCGGCATCAGCGATCGACAGGTCGATGCGACCACCCTCGGGCGTAAACTTCACGGCGTTGCCGAGCACGTTCAGAAACACCTGCTGGAGCCGGTCCGCATCCGCGGACACGATCCCCTCCTCGCCGGATACCAGGACGGGCCCGTGGATCGTCACGCCTTTCGCCTTGGCGCGCGGGCGCACCGACGCGACGGCCTGTGACAACACCTCCGACACCCGCACGGGTGCCAGGTCCATCTGCAGCGTGCCCGCGGTGATCCGGCTCATGTCCAGCAGATCTTCGATGAGGTGCGCCAGCATCCTGGCGTTGCGGCCGATCGTCTCCAGCCCCTCGGCCGATTCCCCCGCATTCGGCGTTCCGTCGGACAGCACATCCGTCCAGCCGATGATCGTGTTCAGCGGCGTCCGCAGCTCGTGACTGAGGATCGCGAGGAACTCGTCTTTCATCCGGCTGGCGTGTTCCGCCTGCGTGCGGGCAGCCTGCTCCCGAGCCAGCAGATCATGCCGCTCGGTGACGTCCAGGACGACTCCCAGGAACCGCGGGGGGGCGTCGTTCTCCACCCGCTCGAGCCGTCCGTAGAGGTGGATCCGGCGACGCACATCGTCGCCTCCGACGATGGAGCACTCGACGCTCCAGATCTCGCCCGAGGCCACGGCACGTTGAAACGACTCGGCCACGCGGGCCCGCTCCTCGCGAACGACGTGGTGCAGGAACCGGCCGGACGTCCAGTCGGGAGCGCCCTCGGGATACCCGAAGATCTGGTCGTGACGAAGCGACCGTGTGACGGTGCCCGTATCAGGGCGCAAGTCCCAGTGGCCGACACCCGCGGCGTCGAGCGTCAGGTCGAGCCGCTCCTCGGCGCCCCGTAATGCTCGTCGCGCCTGCACCTGCGGGGTCACGTCGACCGCGATCGCCACGAGCCCGGCAATGGCGGCGCCGGTGTCCCGGACGGGCGCCACGTTAAACGTGAAGAAGTGTTCTTCAAGGTCCCCTGCGCCTCCGCTAGAGATCTTG
>DATLXP010000128.1:0-5398 GCA_035575695.1 Vicinamibacterales bacterium | reverse complement strand
GGTGATGCCGTTTCGCGTCAGCCGCGAGCGCTTCTCGTCATCGATCTCGGACGGCCCGTCCGTGCAGAGCACCAGGTCACGGGACCAGGCCGTGAGCTCGAGCGACAAGCCGTAGCCGCGGTCTCCGCGTCCGTAGATCGCGATCGGCTCGTCGCGAATCTCCCAACCATCGCAGTACGGGCAGTGGAAGACGCTTCGTCCGTAGAGGGCCTCCATGCCTTCGAGCTGCGGGATGTTGTCGCACACGCCGGTCGCCAGCAGCAGCTTTCGCGACCGGAACTGCTCACCGTCCGCGAGCGTGGTCAGGAACGCCCCGTCGACGCACTTCGCGGACGTGACCGAGCAATGCCGCAACTCGACGGTGTCGTAGGGTTTGAGCTCCTCCCGCGCACACGCGAGAAATTCCGCCGGCGGCATGCCGTCGCGCGTCAGGAACCCGTGCATCGCGTGCGACGCTTCATTGCGGGGATGGCCGTTGTCGCAGAGCAGCACGCGGCGGCGGCAGCGGCCGAGCATCAAGGCCGCGCTCAGCCCCGCGGGGCCGCCACCGACAATCACGACGTCATACATGGGCATGGAGGAGTTCCTGGAAGACGGGCTCGTTGCGGAGCAGCGCGAGATCGGGATCTCGCTGGAGGCGCGCGGCGGTGAGCGCCGGGTACTTCGACGCCACGCGGCGCAGCGAATCGATCGCGCGCGGCATGTCGCCCCGAAGCGCCAGCAGCGCCGCGATGTAGTACCGGGTGAATGGGTCGTCGGCGCCCCGCGAGACGCGCAGGTCGAAGGCCTTCAGTGCGCGGTCGAAGTGGCGCGCGGCGTCATCGGCTCTGCCTTGCCGGTGATAGGCCGCCCCGATTTTCATGTTGAGCTCGATCTGCGTCCGCTCGCGCAGCGCGTGATCGCTCGACCCGACAAACGCCATTTCCCGTTCGTACGACCGCAGTGCCTCGTCGTAGTGGCCCCTGAGGTAATGGACGTAGCCGAGCCGCGAGTGCGCGCCAACGATCTGCAGGCCGGCGTTGCCTGAAATGTACTGCTCCTGCAGCTCCACCGCGCGGCGGCAGACCGCCTCGGCGCGGTCGAACTCCCCTTCCCACGCGAGCAGGAGCCCAAGCTGGAGGTACGAATATCCCGCGTCGGGATTCAGCTCGATGCCACGTTCGAACTCGGGGATCGCCCCCTTGAAGTCACCCTTGCCGACCCAGAGCGCCCGCGCCAGCCCCTGGTGAGCCTGGCCGTTGTCGGGCTCCAGCCGGATCGCTTCGCTGATCGACGCGATGGCGGCATCGACCTGACCCAGGCTGAGCAGGGCTGAGCCGAGCCACATGTGCGCGTCGGCAAGCTCCGGATCGAGCGCCAGCGCGCGGCGCTCGAGGTCAATGGCCTTGTGGAGCATCTCGGTGAGGCTGAGGAAGTTACCCTTGAGGCTGTAGGCTCCGCCGAGCGCGGCCCATGCGATCGCGTACTCCGGGTCGTGCCGCGTCGCGTCCTCGAACGCCGCGATCGCGCGGTCCATCGATTCGCCGGTCGCCTGGCGCAGGTTCATCATGCCGCGTGCGTAACTCTCGTAGGCCTCGACCGAACGCGTCTCTTTCTTCTCGATTTCCGCAACTTCGCTGCCCCGCAGGGCGAGGTTGAGCCCCTGGCTCAACTCGTACACGATCTTGTCCTGCAACGCGAAGATTTCGTCGATCTTGCCGTCGACTTTCACCGTTCGACGCAGCTCACCGGTGGCGACGTCGACGAAATTCGCGGTGATGCGGACCATGGGTCCCATCCGCTGGTACCCACCCACCACCACCCAGGTGGCGCCGAGCCGGCGGCCGATGTCGATCGCGAGCGCGTCGTTGAGGTGCGCGTCGGTGCTGAGGTTGCGCAGCGCGTCGTAGACACGTGCTCTCCCGATGACGGTGAGGCCGTGGATGTTCTTCAGGTCGGAACTGACGGTCTCGGCGATGCCCGTGCCGATCCAGTCGTCGGTCGGCTCGCGCGTGATGTTGGCAAACGTCATGACGGCGACCGAGCTGTCCACGCGGGGCGCGGCGGCCACGGAGACGGGCGTGCTCGAGGTCCTGCGGGGCGCCGCCTCGAGCTGCGCCGAGATCCCCTTGAGGTCGTGATAGATCTCGCGGGCCGACTGATAGCGGAACTCGGGTGATTTCTCCAGCGCCCGCGACACGACCGCGTCCAGGGCAGGCGGCACACCGGTCAGGAAGCGCGACACCGGCGGGGGGTCCTGGTGCAGGATGTGGTCGATGATCTCAGTGGGGGCCGTGCCCTCGAACGGCACGCGGCCCGTCAACAGCTCGAAGAGCACAACCCCCAGGGAGAACAGGTCCGCGCGATGATCCACCGGCCTGCCGAGCGCCTGCTCCGGCGCCATGTACGACACGGTGCCGATCACCATCCCCGCCATCGTCATCTGTACCCGCGTCACGTCGGTCGCCGGGTGTGCGTCGATGAACTTCGCCAGGCCGAAGTCGAGCACCTTGATCAGCCCGCGCGCGGTCCGCATCAGGTTCGCGCTCTTGACGTCGCGGTGGATGATGCCGCGGCTGTGCGCTTCGTCCAGCGCGTCGGCGATCTGGACGCCGGCCTCCACCGCGTCGCGCAGCGCCAGCGGGCCCTGCGAGAGCCGGGTGGAGAGCAACTCCCCCTCGACAAACTCCATCACGATGAAGTCGGTGCCGTCGCTCTCGCCGATGTCGTAGGTGACGGCGATGTTCGGGGAGCGGAGCATGGAGGCGGCGCGGGCCTCGTTCAGCAGGCGGGCGCGGCTCTCGGGATCCGCCTTGAGCGACGAGGGGAGGAACTTGAGCGCCACCGGACGGCCGAGCCGGAGGTCGTCGGCCTTGTAGACTTCGCCCATCCCCCCGGCGCCAAGCCGGTCGGTGATGCGGTAATGCTGGACGGTCGTTCCGATCACACGGAGTCCCCACTCTTGGTATGCTCCGGCTCTCGTCCCCCGGAGATTCTGTGTCCCTCTGTGACTCTGTGGTGGAATTCGCGGATCGGCGGCCTCACCACAGAGCCACAGAGAGCGCAGTCGTAGCGCGGCTACTACGAAGACGCCGGCTACTTCACTTTCGATCCGAGCCAGGCGTCGCGGAAGGCCCCCTGAGCGGCCGTCAGCGTGCCGCCGGCGGATTCGACCGCCACGGCCTCGAGGGCGGGATCGGGCCGCAGCGTGACGGCTCCCTTCACCACCTGCCCCGACGGTCGCCGGAATTCCACGGTCAGCACCTCCCCTGGTTTGCGGTCCTTCAGCGCCGCCGCGAGAGAGGTGAACGCCTTGCCGTCCATCGCGGTGATGACGTCACCCTCGTCGATGCCTGCCTCGAAGGCGGGGGATCCCCATGGCACCAGGCTTCCGACTTTCGTCGGGTCGGCGCGATCGGCCGAGAGACCCGTCCACCCGCCTGGATTGCGCCGTCTCACGACAATGCCGGCCGGCTCGAGGAGCCTGGCGTAGTCGGGTACCTCGCGTCCGTCAACGTAGCGCGCGAAGAACGCGTCGGCGAACGCCGAATCGCCTGAGACTTCCGCCAGCCGGCTCTTCGCATCCTGCAGGGTATACGGCTTGGCGATGATCCCCGGGGAGGGCCCCGCCGGCTTGCCATGCACCTTCCACATGGCGCGCATGTAGTCGTCCAGCGACAGCCTGCCGCTCGAGCGGATGCGCAGCTCCATGTCGAGCGCCAGGGCGAGCGCCGCGCCGTACGGGTAGTAGTTGACGAACGAATAGCTCGCATTCGTCTCGTCCACCGAACGCGCGGCATCGCTGAACGGCGCCCACTGGCTCATTTCAACCACCGAACGAAACTGGTGCCCCGGGCTGACCGCGACGCCAAGCGCCGAATTCGCCAGGCTCAGCATCGTCTGCTCGCGGGGCTGCAGCCCCGCGCGGCCCATGATCAGTCCGCCGTAGTACTGCGTAAACCCCTCGGCGATCCAGAGCTCCCCCGAGATGTTGGCCTCTTCGAAGTTGAACGGTTCCAGCGTCTTCGGCCGGATCCGCTCGACGTTCCACGCGTGGAAGAACTCGTGCGACACCGTGCCCATCGCGCGTCGCACCGACTGCGGACTCTTGAACGAGATCGGCGAGGCCACGACGGTGCTGTTGCGGTGCTCCATCCCGTCGCCGCCGCCCCACGGCAGGTAATCACCGAGGAACGTGTAGGTACCGGTGTCGAACTCGGGAAACTCGCCGAACACCGCCCCCTGTTCCCTGACGATCTTCTCGGTGCCGGTCACGTACTCGTCGAGCGCCGAGTCCGGGCCGTCGTGATGCACCGCCGTGCGAATGGTGAAGGCTTTGCCGTCCGGATTCGTCACCGTGAAGGTGCGAAGACCAAAGTCGCTGACCTCGGTAGGGCTGTCCATGAAGTACTGAAAGTTCGGGGCGGTGTAGGTGAAGGGATCGCTCGTCGGATAGAGCTGCGTCGCCACCTTCCACGACGATCCTTTCGGCGGCACGAACGTGATCCGCACCGGTCGCCGGTCGAAGCCGCGCGCCCACATGAAGGTCGCGGGGATGTTCATGTGCGCGTGGCTCGAGTCGATGCCGAGGTAGGTGCCGTCCACGTGGTTGCCGAAGATCCGGTAGACGACCCGCACCGTGCCGTCGTGGCCCGACACATCCCACTGGTAGGGATTCGGACGCGTGACCCGGAGGGCCTTGCTCTTGCCGTCGAATGCGTGCACCTCGAAGACGTTCTTCGAGAACTCGTGGATCGCGTACCGTCCCGGCGAGGAGCGGCTCATGCGTAGCTCCAGCGTGCCAGCCGGCACACCCGGGAATGTCACCTCGACGTCGGCGTAATGGTGCTCCGGCGCGGGGAATGCCGTACGGTATACGACCGGTTGTTGCGCGGCCGCGGCGCTCGGGCTCAGGGCAAGAACGACAACCAGCGTGGCGGCACGGATCCTGTGGTGCATGCCTGAAGCGTACCGCAATTCGCATTGGGCGCCGCCGCCAGGTCGGCTAGGATCAGCACATGAAAAAGTCGGGCGCGAGCCAGACCCTGTCGGCATCAGAGCTCATCTCGAACAGAATCGCCGAACTCGGGGACTGGCGCGGGGAAACCCTCAGCAGAATGCGCACGCTCATCCAGGAAGCAGACCCGGACGTCGTCGAGGAGTGGAAGTGGATGGGCACTCCGGTGTGGTCGCACGACGGCATCATCTGCACTGGCGAATCCTACAAGAAGGTCGTGAAACTGACCTTCGCCAGGGGCGCGTCTCTGAAGGATCCGGCTCGTCTCTTCAACTCGAGTCTCGACGGCAACGCACGTCGCGCGATCGACATCCACGAAGGAGAAGACGTTGACGGGTCCGCCTTCAAGGCGCTCATTCGCCAGGCGGTCGCCCTCAACAGGTCCGGCAAGTCGAAACCCTC